>JANODP010000550.1:0-13508 GCA_031412755.1 Schlesneria sp.
GGGGGGGGGGGGGGTGGCCCCCCCTGTTTTTTCGCGTGGATCCGCACCACACACCGGGGGGCCCCACGCCACCCCGCTCAGAGGGAGACACGAGCTGACGCTCGCAGGCTTACTCCTCGACCAGTGCGATCCGTTTCCAGAAGGCGTGTTCGTTCGACCAGTTGTTCGACTGGTTGAGGATCTCCAAATAGACCTTCTGCCCGGCGAACTTCTTCAACGGGATCTGAATGCTGGCAAAGCCGCGTTGAGGCAGCGTCAACTTGCCGTCGATCAGTTGGTCGTGGATCACCTCACCGTTGGCCTTCACGACCAACTGCCAGTCGCACAGCGGCAGGTGCGAGACGAGCAGATCGACCGCCATCGGCCTGTCCTTCGGCAGCACCAGACCCGTGCGCAACACGGCGGGCTTGTCCTGGGCGTTGGGATGCGTGCGCAGGACGTCCGTCTGGCCCATGTGCTCCTTCAACCGATGGACACCCTGCACCAGATCCATCGACGAGAAGACGGTCGTGAACGGAGCCAGCACGCGGCCGTAGTCTTCCCGCTTCGTGGCGAAGTCGAGGAGGGCGGGGTCGGTCGCGGGAGGGGCGGGCTGCGGATTGACGAGTTGCGTGCGGGCGAGTTCCATGTCCAGCGGCGTGCGGGCGAGATAGATGTGATCGAACCAGGCCGCTTCGCCGTCGAGGCAGCGCAGCGACAGGCCGGTCAGGTTGAACGTGCCAAAGTCGCCGTAGAGATCGCGCTGCAGCGGCTGCCAGTCTTTGGGCATCGCTCCATTCAATCGCAGGGGCGAGCCGGCCGATTGGCGCTGCGTTCCGGCGTCGTAGGCGTAGCCGTGCCGCAACCCGCGATCGTCGGCCGCGCCGCGAAAGCCGCGTCCGTCGCGAGCGGGCTTGCCCTTCAAGCGATCGACGCCCAGCAACTGTTGCGCGATCGCCTCACCCAATCGCCCGTCGTTGGCGAATTGCAGTTCGAGCCTCGTCCCCGTCGGCTGCTTCCACGCGAACAGGACGTAGCGGTACTGCCCGAGTCGCGGCTGATCGGCGATCGTCGCGTCGAGGCCCGGAAGCTGGGCGTTGTCTCCCGCGTCGGGCGTCACGCGCAGACTGGCCTTGCCCGAGTACGGTTTCTCTTCATCCATCGCGACCGCACCGGCCCCTCGATTGAGGAGCGTCGCAAACTGGGGATCGTCCTCGAAGATCGTCAGGATCCCCGGACGATCGGCCGTCAGTGCGAAGCCGCGCCAATCGACGAGCGACTTCTCGTCGGTGCCAAACACGATCAGTTCGACGTGGACCGTGCGGCCCTGATGTTCGTGGATCGGAATGAGAATCGGATCGGGATCGCTGAGGGACGTTCTCAGCGGGACTTCAAACTCGCCTTGCGAGCGACCGTCGAGCTTGACCTGCACGAATGTCGGCGAGGTCTCCGGCTGGAAGCGGCTGACGGCGACCGACAGCCAGCGGTGCTGCGGGCCAACCTTGACGTTGCGCGATGCGATGAAAAAGCGGTCGGCCGATCGAGCCACCAGTCGGTACTGCGGATCGCGCGGATTGAGCACATCGACGACGTTGGCCACCTTCAAGGATCTGGCATCACCCGGCGAGACCGTCCAACCGTGCAGCCCGTTCAACCGCGCGACGACCCGCGACGACACTTCCGCTGCGAGCAATGCGGGGTCGAGTCGGATCTCGGGCTCGTACCAGTTCACCGAGTCGCGGATGTCGAACGGATCGGCTCCCGGCGGACGATCCTCGTGAGCCATGTCAGCGTGCAGCGTGACGCGGCGCTGGTCGGACGGGAGCGTCGGCAGCGTCAGCCAGCCGGTGTCGCCGACAAACTGCGAGCCCTGCAGATTCGGCTGCGGCCCGGCGGTCTGGCCGTTCCCCACCAGGAAGGCCAGCTTCGCGAAGCCGCCCGGTCCCGCGGTGCGATCGAGTCCGTATTGAACCCGCCACGCGCGGGCCATCTCGGGAAATTCAAACGTCAGGTCGCACGACGCCTGCACGCCGAAGCCCCAGCCAAATTCCTGTGTCGCTGATTGGAGCAACCCCTGCTGCACGTTCTGATTCGTCCGCCAGCGCCAGCCCGTGCCGAACACCGACGCCTGCTTCACCTCAACCGGTTGAAAGTTCGACAGCGGCACGTCGGTCGGCGCGAAGAACCGCCACGCGCGGACGGTGCGATAGCGGAGCCACACCGGGTCGAGGCTCCACGCCGGCTGCAGCAGTTGATACCACTGCTCGGGACGGTTGCGATCCCCATGATGGCGCGATTGGAAGCGTTCGGTCGAGGTCGTCCAGCGGCTGCCATCGGTCGTGTCGAGTTGCATCAACCGCGACTTGAGCTGCGGATTCAGCGCGGCAAGCTGGTCGAAGTAGCACGTCCACGGATCGAGCTTTGGCAGATGGACCTCACCCAACTCGGCGAACGACAGTTCCTTGATGCCGTCGCCGGTGAGCAGCGTCAGTGAACCATCACCCCAGCGCAGCGTGCGGTACGTCAGCATCCCTCCGCTGCGCAGCCAGACCGTGCCGGGGCGATAGTCTTCGTTCGCCACGCGCTGCCAGACGACGCGTCGAATCCATTCGGTGGTGACGCGCACCTCACCCAGTTGCGGATCGTCGGGCGGTTGGACTTCCGAGATCGGCTTCACGACGAGGTGTGCCGGCAGTTGCTCATACGGAGTGCCGGAGTCGGGTCGGAACGAGACGACATCGCCCGCGATCCGGTCCCCGCCGAAGAACTCGACAAACATCGCGGCGTCTGCGCCCGGAGGCTGCTGCCGGTCGATGATCCACCGCGCGGGATTGGCCGCGTCAAAAATGGCCTTGCCGCCGATCTTCGGCTGCGAGGTGGCTTCGACCCACTCGCGCACCTCGGCCTCTTCGACACGCTGCCCGTCCGCGAACAGGGCCGTGTAACGCTCGGCCGCCATCAAGCTCGTCGCGACCAGCAGGTTCGCCACGACCAGACAGAGGCCCAGCCAGGCCACGACGATTCGGCGCTTCATCTTCGGTTCCAATTCGTTCACTTCGCGGGTTGCCTTTGTCCAGCGGGTCGGATGCCCGAGCCTTGTCGCTTGGTGAGCGAGTCGCCCAGATCGTCGCGGGCCACTTCGGCGAGAGCCGTGAGCCTCGCGACGACAGCGGGATTCTGGGCCGCCACGTTTTGAGACTCACTCACGTCGGCTTCGAGATCGTACAGCGCGAGGTCTGTCTTGTGCTGGCTGATCTTGCCGGGACGTCCCTCCACGCCGGGTTCGTCGATGTGGGGATAGGGATGCGGAAAGTGGAGCTTCCATTGGCCGCTGCGGATCGCGTGCAGGGCGTCTCCCCAATAGAACCAGTACGAATCGTGCGGCGTCCTGGTGGACGAGTCGCCGGTCACCAACGCGCCGACGTCGAGGCCATCCAGCTTGCGAGTCGGCAGCGCGGCTCCCGCGAGCTTGGCCAACGTCGGCAGGAGATCGATCGTCGCGGCCAGTTCGTTGCACGTCGTGTTCGCGGCGATCTTGCCCGGCCAGCGCATGACGCATGGCACGCGAACGCCTCCGTCCCACGCGGTTCCCTTTCCTTCTCGCAGCGGACCGGCCGAGCCAGCGTGGTGACCGTAGCTTAACCAGGGCCCGTTGTCCGACGTGAAGATCACCAGCGTCTGTTCGTCGAGATTGAGTCGCTTGAGCGTCGCGAGGATCTGGCCGACGGACCAGTCGATCTCGGCGATCACGTCGCCGTACAGGCCGTTCTTCGATTTGCCGGCGTGCTTGTCGGAGACGAACAGCGGGACGTGTGGCATCGTGTGCGGGACGTACAGAAAGAACGGCTGCGCCTGGTTCTGTTCGATGAACTTCACCGCCCGCTCGGTGTACTGCGTGCTGAGTTTCGATTGATCGGGATTGAGGGCGATCGTCTGCTCGCCCTCGATCAGCGGCAACTCGGGAAACTTCGCCGTCGGGTGTTTCGGCCACATGTCGTTCGAGTACGGCAGGCCGAAGTAATCGTCGAAGCCGTGCCGCGTGGGCAGGAACTCGGGATGATGCCCCAGGTGCCACTTGCCGTAGATCGCCGTTGCGTAGCCGCGCGGCTTGAGGACTTCGGCGATGGTCATCTCGTCGGCGTGGATGCCGTGAGTCGCCGCCGGACCGAGCGCCCCGTGAATGCTCACGCGGTTCGGATAGCATCCGGTCAACAACGCCGTCCTCGACGCCGAGCAAACCGCCTGAGCGACATAAAAACTGGTGAAGCGCCGCCCTTCACTCGCCATCCGGTCGAGGTTCGGTGTGCTATTGGAGGCCGATCCAAAACACCCGAGATCCGCGTACCCGAGGTCGTCCGCATAAATCACGACAAAGTTGGGAGGCCGCTCCGCGGCGACGGCCACCGGCGCAACCAGCAGGAGCGCGGCAAACAGGACTCGACGAATCATGCTCGTGACCTTGGGGAGGTGTCCATGAGAAGTGACGTTCATTCGGGCGACGCTTGCGAGGGCGGGGCCACGACTGGTTCAAACACCACCTTGTCGAAAACCTCTCCCAACGACAGGCTGACGCCAAGTGAAGCGAGTGGCAGTTTGGCATCCATCCCGGCGGCTTCGGTCAGCGTCCAGACTCCCTGATCGCTCTTGAAGAAGCTCTCGACGCGAGGTTCATCCTGCCAGACCAGCACGTACTCGCGGAGCGACGGGATCTGGCGGTAATGACCAAACTTCTTGCCGCGATCGTAGGCTTCCGACGAGGCCGACAGAACCTCGACCAACACCGTCGGGTTGACCGCGACGTCCTTCCTCCCGGCTTCGAGCTGCAATTCATCACAGAAGACGCTGGCATCGGGGTAGGTATACAAGCCGGTCGCCTCGACAAGGACTCGCAGATCGCTGTCGTAGGTGGTGCAGGGATTTCCCTTCAACTGAGCACGAAGTTCCCCCACGACGTTGGCTTTGACGAGGCTGTGCTGCGGCGTGCCGCCCGACATCGCGACGATTTCACCGTTCAGGTACTCGTGTTTGAACTCGGACTTTCGCTCGTATTCGAGGTACTCGTCCGGCGTGTAGCGCGGCTTCAGTTTGGGAGCGCCCATGGCGGAGACCCTTGTTCGAATGACGTTGGAGGACAGCAGCCGAGGCGATTGCCAGTTTCAGTACTTCCCAATTCGTGGCGGACGCTGCCAGCGTCCGTCAACAAACTCCGGCAATGAGTCACGCCGACGCTGGCAGCGTCGGCCACGATGACGCGAACTTGGAATTACTGAAGTTTACGCTTTCGGTTCCAGCACCCGCAGCGTCACGCCCTTCACGAACGGCTTGATGCGGACGCGATAGTCGGTCATGTGCGGTGCGACGAGGTGTGCCTTCAAGTGGTCGATGCTGTCCCATTTCTCGACGATCATCACGGCGGTCTCGCCGAGGAAGTTCTGCACCGCGATGCCGGTTGGCACGTCGATGGCGGCTCCGTACTCGATGCAGCCCGCTTCCTGCCGGACGAGGATCGCCACCTGGGCGAACTCGGCCAGGAAGTCGTCTCGATGTCCGGGCACGGTTTCAATCTGAGCGAGCACGTGAATCATGGTGGTCCTGTGGCGATGAGTGCGGTCGAGCGAGAGAGATGTTTCTAACAGTCGAGCGAGCGGTTCGCCACTCGCGACAACCGTAGTCCCGTCGCTCCGCCGACGGGACGCGCGGAGACGAACATTCCACATGTGTGTCGGACCTTCCCGCACCGGTCCCGTCGGCGGAGCGACGGGACTACAGGTCTAGGCGAATTGTTCCGACTGCGGATACACTCCGCCCGCCTCGGACGGCCACGATTGATGCGCGGCGTCCCAGGCGGTGTCGATTCCAACTCGCAGCGCTCCGAGGGGACTGGCTCATGTGGACACTGTTTGTTGCCGCCGCGTTGCTCGCCGATCCGCAGTCGACTGCGGCGTCTCAGCCCGAGGTGGCGAAGGGGAGTCTGGTGGTTGTCGGCGGCGGGACGACGACGGCCGCCATCGTGGACAAGACGCTCGAACTGGCGGGCGGGTCCAAGGCGAAGGTCGTCCTCATCGCCGAGGCCAATCCGGAATACGGACCCGCGTCACTGGCCGCCTGGAGACGGACGAAGGCCAGCAAGGTGACGCTACTCAACGTTCAACAGCCCGCCGTCGCGATCAAGCTCATTCGCGAGGCCGATCTGATCTGGATGCCGGGTGGCTTGCAGGGAGTCTTCATGAACGCGATTCGCGGGACGGACATCGCCGAGACGATCCGCCGCCGTTATCGCGACGGGGCCATCGTCGGCGGCACGAGTGCCGGTGCGGCCGTGATGTCGAAGGTGATGATCGGCGGACGCTCGGACCTCGACAGCCTGCGCGCCGGGACGACGCCGTACCTGATGGAGGGCCTGTCGCTCTGGCCCGAGGTCATCGTGGACCAGCACTTCCTTCAGAAGGGCCGCTTCAACCGGCTGACGCTGGCGATCCTCGATCATCCCGATCTGGTCGGCGTCGGCATCGACGAAGAGACCGCGGCGATCGTTCACGGCCGGCAGTTTGAGGTGATCGGCAACAACAACGTCACGGTAATCGATGCCCGCAAGGCCAGCCGGGAAAAGCTCGTGCAGGGCGAACCGGCGGCGGCTCGCGACCTGAAGGTTCACGTGTTGCGGGCCGGAATGAAGTTCGACTTCGACGAAGGACCGTGACTTTTGAGTCGCATCACCGCGTCTCGCCACCGTCCGCTTCCGGTGCTTCAATGCGGCGAAGCTTGTAGAGCACGGAATCGTCACTGGCCCAGCCGTGCAGGTTCTCGCTGTCGACGAGTTCGAGCCGGTAATCGAACGCCTCGCCCCACAACTTCATCGCCGACTTGGCGGCCTCGACGGGACGGCCGGTCAGAATCTCAAAGCTGAGGGTCGATCCGTCGAGCGACCATTGCAGGTCGAATTCCAGCGTCTTGCCGTAGAGCAGCCTGCCGGCGAAATCGAGTTCCAGCAGCATCGTCGCCGAGCCGTCGGGCTTCAGCGTCAACGTTCGCTGACCGTAGAAACTGTCTCGCCAGCAACCGACCAGTTGCGCGGAGTCGAATGGCGAGGTTGGCGGCGAATCTGGCACGGGCGCGTCAACCAGGGGAGATTCCGCGTCGCGAGGCGTGGTCTCGGAAACACCGTCACTCGACGAAGCGGCGACGGAATCATCGCTCTCGTATCGTTCCACGGCTGCCGGTGGCGAATTGGCCGAAATTTCCGACGGCACAGGGGTCGCCGCCACGGACAAGGGAAGCGGCGAAATACCGCAACCAACCGGCAGCGTCAGCAGCGGCAGGCACAAGATCAGTCCGACACGGTGGTATCGATTCGCGGGCAGCATGGCAGCACAAAACCTCTGTGGGGAGTTGCCGATCGTGAGACAGATGATCGGAAGACATCGCGCGCCGGTCAATCCCCAGATCGCGCATGGACTGTAGCTGAGTTCGCAAGAACTCAGTTCGTGACAGTGCGTTGGGCTGAGTTCTTGCGAACTCAGCTACATGCATGTTGCGACTGTTCCGCGAGGGGCCATGAATAATCCGGGCTATCAGCGCTGAAGATCGCCGGCAAACGGATCGGTTTCGTCGAAGGCGGCCGATGCGGCGGGGGACGCCGGTGCGGTGCGAGGACCGGCGGACTTCACCGTCGATGCGGGTACGGCGGCTGATGCGGGAACGACGGCTGATGGTGCGCGAGCCTCACCGCGTGCGAGTTGGGTTCTCAACGAGTGCTTGAGCGCCAGCCGCTGAGCCTCTTCGGGACCGGCCACCAGCACGATGTCATCGACCGCGTACCGCTCGAACTCGCGCCGCAACGTGACCTTCGCGCCGAACCGGTTGTCGCCGAGTTGAACCGTGACCTCGTTCTCTCCCATCGCGATTCCCTTCAGCGGAGCCCGCAGGAACGTGTCGGCCGACATCCCCGAATTGGGGACGAACCGACACTGAGACCACACCATCCGGTTGAAGTCGTTCGACGAATTGGCCTGAAGTTGTTCGAGCGCCGCCGCCTGTTCCTGGGGTTCGCGTCCGAGGGCGATCGCCGCGGCAAAGTCCTGCACCGGGATCAGGATCTCGATGGTCGTCTTCAGCGAGGCGGGAATTCCCGTGACCTGCCACTGCACGTCATCGACATAGAACCGGCCGCTCTCTTCCCGCAGCAGATACGTCAGCGGGCGGCCCCCCTGTCGCACTTCGATCTTGGTCAGCGCCCCCTGGAACGACGCGGTGACGAATTCGAATTCGTCGGCATCGAACAGATCGAGCGGCATCGTGGTCACCGTGCCACCGTTGAGCTTGGCCCAGACGCGCGTGGTCAGGTCGCGCGTCGAGCAGTGTTTCAGCGAATCGAGGTCTCGCAGCGACAGCGACTTCACAAAAATCTCGAGCATTTCCTGCGCGGTGAAGAGCGCCGAGAGCCGCTTCTCCTGCTTGGTCTCGACCTCGTAGATCGTCACGTCCGAGACCAGGAATTTGGGAGGGTCGTTGGGAGCGGTTTCGGGAGCGCGGTGCATGTCGATCTGCACCAGTTCGAGATCATTCTTCAACACGAAGTCCGCCCGGTTGCCGCGCAGTTTCACCTGCAATTCGTGTTCGGACAGCATCGCATCGGGCAACTTCGCCTGGCTCAGATCGCCGATGGACAGGCTTCCCTTGTAGAAGTCTTTGGAACTCCAGTTCTCCAGCGACGCCTTGTCGCCGCGGCCATAGGCCGCGAGAAACGTCGTGCAGCCGTTGACCGCCTTCGCCAGTTTGTACATCGACGACACCTGGTCGTCGTCCTTGGAATCGATTGCGACGTCGGAGACCTGCCAGTGCTCACCCTTGAGCTCCAGCGACACGATGCATTCGCCCGACAGCCGCGGCAACCGTACCACGGCCACCTTCTCGTCGAGCTGAGCCTGCGGTTTGAACTGGGAACCGGCCGGTCGTCCCGCCGTGACCGTGCGGGTCAGCGAGGCGAGGAATGACGGAGGAAGCCCTTCCAGCGAGGATCGGAAGGCCGGTGTCGTCACGCGCAGCACCTGTTCGCGGTCGCCGTTGCCCCACGCATTGAGGAACTCGCGCACCGTCAGCAGCAGGTCCATCTGTTCGGTCACCGACTTGTAGGCTTCGACGCCCTTCTTCTTCTGTTTGAGGTAGATGTCGTCCACCACCCAGTGGCCGTTCGCATCCCGGGCCAATTCGTAGAAGATCTCCTTCTTCGACTCACCCACCTGGACGGTGACGCGTTTCTTGTCGCTGCCGACGTCTTCCACTTCGACAATGGTCGTCTTGCCGTCGGGAAGCCGGAGGATTTTGAGGTCCTCCAGCGCCGCGGCTGTTCGCAGTGCCCGCTGCCGGAATTCGTCGGACGTGGACGCCTTCAGGCCTTCGAGATCGGCCTGCTGCAGGTTCTTGGAGAAGGCGGTGATGGCGCGCGTCTCGATCAGGTGCGTACACCCGGCGCTGCCGACCACCGTGATGGCGGCCAGCCCGCAGCAGCAGACGAAGGAGCGGATCGTTCGAGACATGCGCGGCATCCTTGACCGAATCGCCAGTTCACGCGAAACACGTGCGCCGGGACTTGTCGTCCGTCCAAAATCGAAATGCGGAAAATCGGGGAGGGCGGGCTTCTCTCAGATTCACGGAGACGGGTCAAGACCAACCTGCGCGTGACGATTTGCCCCGGATTATTCCCGGCTGTATAGAAGCCTGACGCGCAAGCGAAGGGATGTCACAGCAGAACCTTCGCTTGCGCGTCAGGCTTCAATGCCATGCTCTGTCGACGACACGACCCGAGGCGTGAATTATCCGGGTTAACCAGCCTGTAGCGACCGGAATGGCTGGCGGCCGAGTCCGCCAGGCCCGGCACATCGCTTGCAATCGCTCCTGAGACGTGCGAAATGAATGGCAGTTGAACCGAATGATCGTCGAGCGACATCCTGTGGCGAAACGTCAACGCGGTCAGGTGGCCCGAGTCCGTCACGGAATCGAGATGGGGCGAGTCTGCGTTGTAGACTCTGATCAAGTCGTCTCGGATCGGTTGAGTCCGTTCACTGATCGCGCGCGGCATCCCGTCGCTTGCAATTCTTTCCGTTCCGAATGATTTCCGTTTGTAAGTTTGCTTGAGTTGGGTTCGGCCCAAAAAAACGAGACAGGTGGAACCATGAACAACCTCCCTCCGAAAGTTGCTCCCGGTGGTCGTCCTGGCAAGGGACATCCGTTCCGATGGCTGTTGGCTGTGCTGTGCCTGAGCCCCGGTGTGTTGGCTGTCTTCCCGCAAGTCACGGTGGCTCAGGACCGAACACTTCGCCCGGTGCCGGTCGAGCGACGGATCCTGGCTCCCGTGGCACTCGAATCCGGACTGGCTCCTCCGCTGGCCCAGCCGTTGGGAACCGTGCCGCCGATGGCGATCGGACCGGCACCGGCGTTCTATCCGGCTCCCGTCGTGTTCGGGCCTCCGCCCGGCTACTTCGGGCCACCGGTGTTTGCTCCGTCTCCCTTCCTGCCGCCCCCCGCATCTCCGTTCGGTCCACCGCCGTTTCCGCAGGCCGCGAACTATCTGCCGGCCGCCCCCAGGCCCGATGCGCCGCACGCGCCGTTTGAGTCCATCGTTCGCAAAGTCACCGGTCCGTCCAACGTCCGCGTGTCGGTGAGCGAAGCCTTTCTGAATCGTCTCATCGCGCGCGAAGAAGTTCAGCCGGGAGAGGTGCACGACAACATCCTCGGGGCGCGGGTGACGGGCCGGCAGACGACGACCTCGCGGCTGAAGCTCGATCTGTTGCCGTCGGCCGAGCGGGGGCAAGCCGCGTTCGTGCTGACCGGCGACGTGCAGACGCTGACGACCGGAGTGACGCCGCAGGCCATGATCGACACCGCCGGACAACAGCAGTTTGTCGCCGTCAAGGACATCTTCTTCGATGGCCGTCTGTTTTCGACCAGGCATGCCACGGTCTACATCCGGGCACGCAATCAGACTCTGGGCGCGACGACGCCGCTCAGCGGATCGCTCTTCGGCGGACTGGCCAATCGGATCGCGTACAACGTTGCCGAACGACGCAAGCCCGAGTCGGAAGCCATCGCCCGCGATCGCGTGGCCGAAAAGGTCTATCCCTCGTTCGATGGCGAGATCGACAAACAACTCGCCACCGCGAATCAACAGCTCGAACAGACCGTCCGCAAGCAGTTGGAGGCGGTGAAGCTGGTCCCCTCGACGCAGTCGGTTTCGACGACCAACAACTGCTTGACGTATGCCGCCTTGATCGGCAGCGAGACGGCATCGGCCGCGCTCTCGCCGCTGGATGGCCAACTCGTGGGAGACGGCGGACTGAACCTGTCGATTCACGACAGCCTGCTGAACGAACTGATCGGCCGCGCGGATCTGCGCGGCTTCAAAACGACCGACAAGGACTTGAAACAGCAGACCGCGGATCTGCTGGCAATGCTGGTGGGAGTGAAGGTCACCATGCCGGACGATCTGTCCGGAGCCGCTCCCCTCGCGCTGCCGCTCCCCGGGCTGAGCCTCGTCACCAACATCGAGTTCGATGAGGCCGAACCGCTGACCGTCCGTCTCGACCGGGACCGACTGACAGCCACGATCAAGGCGAAATTCAAACCGGCCGGGCAGAACCTGCTGCCGCCGATGAAGGTCGTCGTCGAGTACCAGGCGGTTGTCGAGGGAAACACAATTCGGCTGATCGCCGGCAAGCCGCGCGTGATGGCTCAGGATCGTTCGGACCCCGCCGCCGAACCGTCCCTGACCGAACTGGCCGTGCAGAAGTCGTTCGAGTCCGCCCTGCCGACTTTGGAGCTCGATCGCACCCTTCCGTCGCAGTACTGGACGCTCGGCGGTGCGGCTCCGCGCGTGACATCGATCAAAGCTCAAGACGGCTGGGTCTCGATCGCCATCGACTGACGAAGGCGCCGGTGCCTGACCCCTGATTGCTCGATTGCTCGCTTGGCGGTTGACGATCCGTGGTCGATCCGTTGTGATCCCACCGCAGTGAGAAGACTGATGCATCGCGAGGACGGGCCATGTTCGACGTCGGTTCTTTTCGAGCCAGCACCTGTGACGGTATCGGCCGTCGCTCGTTCCTCAAGCTCGGTGCATCGGTTCCGGCGGGACTGATGCTCGGCGCGGCGAGTGACCTGAAGGCGGCGCATGCTCCGCAGGCGAAGTCGGTTATCTTCGTCTGGCTGTGGGGCGCACCGAGTCATCTCGACACGTTCGATCCCAAGCCGGACGCTCCGTCCGAATACCGCGGTCCGTTCGCCCCCATCGCGACAAAGCAGCCGGGCGTCTACTACAGCGAACTGTTGCCGAAGCTTGCCGCACGCAGCGACCGGTTCTCGCTGATTCGGTCGCACGTCACGACCGAGCCGGGCCACCCGGACGCCGGCACCGTGGGCCTCACCGGATTTAAAGAACGTCCCGAACCGGTGCAACCGAACTTCGGCTCAATCGTCGGCAAGCATCGCGGTCACAAGGGCTCGCTGCCGCCGTTCGTCATGGTGGGGCGAGGCATCCCGCGCGATGTCGTTCGCAAAGTGGAGGGCTACGGCGGCGGCAAGTTCGGTAAGGCGGCCGATCCGTTCATGGTCAGTTGCTCGGACGAAGGGGACGTCGAAATCCCGTCGCTGCAATTGTTGGAGGGCCTGACGCCGAACCGCATCTCGGACCGGAACGACGTCCGCGCGCGACTCGATGGCACGCTCCGCCAACTCGACCGTGCCGGTCTGTCCGAGTGGGACCGTTCGTACCAGCGAGCCTATGGCCTGATCACCAGTCCGCAGGCGCGAGCGGCCTTCGATCTGACTCAGGAATCGCAACCGACCCGCGACAACTACGGACAGACCACGTTCGGCCAAAGCTGTCTGCTCGCGAGGCGGCTCGTCGAAGCGGGCGTCCCCTACATTCAGGTCAACTGGTCCGAGTACGTCGAGTGCATGACCCCCAACTGCGACTTCGGCTGGGACACGCACATCTACAACTTCGAGCTGTTGCAGGACACGCACTGCCCGATCTTCGACCGCGCCTTCGCCGCGCTGCTGGACGACCTCGCCGCGCGGGGGCTGTCCTCCTCGACGCTCGTGGTCGCGATGGGTGAGTTCGGCCGCACCCCGCGCATCAGCAACCGGGCCGCCCGCGATCACTGGCCGGGCTGTTACTTCTCGCTCTGGTCCGGCGGAGGCGTTCAACCCGGCCGGGTCATCGGCGCGAGCGACAAAAACGCCGAAGCCCCGGTGACCACCGCGATCACTCCGCTGATGGTCGGCACCACGATCAGCGAACTGGCCGGCCTGGACACTCAAGCCCGCGCCGAACTGCGAGTCCTCGACGGAGGGACCGTCATTCAAGAGTTGCTGTGACAGAATCAAGTTGTGGGGTGTCTTCAAAGTAGCCATCATCGCTCCGCGTGATGAGCCTTCCAGAACCGGGCGCCCCAACTCAAAAGGCTCAACACGCGGAGCGATGATGGCGACTTTGAAGACACCCCACAACTTGATTCTGTCACAGCAACTCT
>JANODP010000551.1:0-26767 GCA_031412755.1 Schlesneria sp.
GGCACTCCAAACTTCAAACGGCAGCGAAACAAGGCCTGAACTGTTAGTTACGGTTTCTGCCGCTGCCGTTTGAAGTTTGGAGTGCCTGACCCCGCCGCATTCGCCACGGCTGCTAAACGGGCCACAATGCCGCCACGGTGAAGATCGCTGTGAACGTGACGAACAGCAGCGTCAGCGTGTGATAACCGAGCGTCAGCCACCACGTTGTCAGAAAGCTCTTCACGTCGAAGACCGCTTGCAGGCCGAGGCGGATGCCCCAGAAGGCGGCGATGTACCCGCAGACACCTCGCGCCAGGCCGCTCCCGCTGGCCAACTCCTTCGCGTTGAGCAGACAGATCAGCCCCAGCGACACGATGGCCAGCACGACGTAGCCGCCATACGTCCAGTAAAGCTGTCGGTGCAGTTTGGGGATCGCATGCAGTTCCTCGCGCCAGTTCAGCCGCAGCGGCACCAGCGCGGAGGCGATCGGCACGAGCAGTTGCAACGCTCCCGCCAGACAGATCAGGTTCGGAAGATGCTCGCGCATGATGTGTTCCTTTCGAGTGTACCCGTTGCTCAGCCGGCCCCGATCGCACGACAGAACGGGACGATGATTTCGGTGGCGAAGGCCGTTGGGAACAGCAGACCGACCGGGCCAATCAGCGTCACCGTGGCGAAGGCCCAGCCGACGAATCCGCGTCCCAGACCGAGTCGCCGGCCCCACGCCGATCGTTCGACGAACAACGCCGCCGCCTGAATCGTGAAGAAGGCGGTTGGCCCGCCGTATCCGGTCTGCGCGGGAATCGTGATCGCCAATTCGTGAATCAATCCGCTGATGATGAATCCGATGACCAGCGCCGGCTTCGGGCCCAGCCGCCTGGTGAGCGGCAGGAAGACGAACCGATGCGTCAGGTCTCGAAAGGCGATGTTCCAACGCTGGCCCCAGAAGTCCGCGACGCCCGTCGCGAGTAGTGGCGAGTTCATCAGCGGGCGGGCATCCACGCCGCCCGCCCGCCACGCACAACTCAACAGATGAAACAGGCCACTGTGCAGCAACAGGATCAACCCCACCATCGCCACCCAACCGGACAGCCAGTCGTTGTCCCGGCCCACGCGCGGCGCGAGGAGCCAGATCAGGGCGACTCCGCAACCGAGCTTGATCGCCGCCGCCAGCCACTCGCGCGAAGTCGGCGAACGACACGGTGACGAGTTTCCGAGAAAGGCCGGCGCATCCATCCCCGGCCAGGCGAACAGATACGCCAGATGCCTCCCCACGGGGGCGCGAACGGAACGGGCGTCCCACCACGACAACCACTTCAGACCCGCATACATCGCGCAGGCGATCAGCCACATGCAGGCCCAGCGCGGAAGATCGGCGGGCGCGGCGAACCACACCAGTGCGGGCAGCGCGACCACCGGCATCCATCCGGCAAATTGCGCTGCGGCTGTTTGTCTGGACAACACGTGGCCCGCTCCCCAACGTCGATCGGATCGCTCACGCCGGCAGATCGCTTCGCCAAGAGAACCGGGGCGACAACACAGAGTTAACCGTCTCGGACCCGGTTCGCCACCCCGCACTGAAAGCCCCGACACCTTTGCCGGCGTCAACCACTCGCGCGGCGATCGCGTCCAGGCGGTGATTCGCCCCTTGCGAACGCCCGTGTCCGCCGCGTCTAATCGTCGCCACTCACCGGTCGTCCATAGCGAATGAACCGGCCGCCCCCAAAAAATTCACGCTGAAACTCGAACACCGATCCCATGCAAGTCGTCATCACCGCTGTCGGACCCGACAACCGGGGCCTCGCCGATCCGATCATTCATCACGTCACGGGGGCCGGGGCGAACATCTTCGAGATTCAGATGTACGACCACGACCTGGAGCGTCTGTTCGCCATGCACCTGCGCTGCGAGTGGCCCGGCGACGCGCCGTCGCTCGCCGCGTTGCGGGGACAGATGCAGGACATCGGCCGCGCGAAGAACTTGTCGATCCGCACGTGGTCGCGAGACGAACGGTCCGATCCGCCGCGGATCGCCATCTGCACGACGTATCGTCCCGAGCCGGCCCTCGCGGTGTTGCGGGCCATTCGAGACCGGCGGCTGCAGGCGACGCCCGCCGTGATGATCGGCAACCGTGACGCCTGCCGCGGCGTCGCGGAGCAGTTCGGCATCGACTGGCATCTCGTCGGTGATGCCAGGGGAGAACCGAACAACGAGCAGATGATCGAACTCTTCGATCGCTACGACGTCGATTACATTCTGCTCGCGCGGTACATGCGAGTCCTTCCGGCCGGCACCTGCTGGCGCTTCGCGGGACGGATCATCAACCTGCATCACGGGCTGCTGCCTCCGTTCCCCGGCTTTCGCCCCTACGAGGACGCTTACGAGCACCGGATGCTGACCTACGGAGCGACGGTCCACTTCATCGTCCCCGAGTTGGACGCCGGCAATCAGATCATCCACCAAAGCACGTTCACGGTCTTCCCGGGAACGCCGCTCGAACAGATCAAGCGGCAGGGGGAAACCGATCACGAACCGAGCTGTCTGGTCGAGGGAGTTCGCCGCGTCATCGACCGCGAAGTCGAACTCCACTTCCACCGCGTCGTCCGACGCAAGCCGATGGGCGAGTGATTCTCCAGCCGCTCCACATCAACAAGACTTCATTTTTCTGCCTCTCTCTTTCTGTCTACCTTCCTTGGCAATGCCGAAAGAAGTAGACAGAAAGAGAGAGGCAGAAAGATCGCTGGGCGGGCGGGCAAGAGTGCCCATTCTCCGGGGACATTCCCTCCTGCTGCCCGCAAACAAAACAACCCGGCTCGAATTCGAGCCGGGTGGCGTGCGTGGAATCAATTTGGAAGCGAGCGGCGAACTACGAAGCCTCGGCTCCGACGACGGTCAGTTCTTCCGTGACGGCTTCGACCGTGGAGGGCTCGAAGTCGAGCTGCTTCTGATCGCCGACTTCCTTCATCTTCACGGTGATCGTGTTGTGGCCCTCGAAGGCGCCCTGCAACAGGTTCTCGGACAGCGGGTCTTCGATGTAGGTCTCGACCGCGCGGCGCAGCGGCCGCGCCCCGTACTCGGTCGCGTTCCCCTTGCTGATGATGAACTGCTTGGCTTCGTCGGTGAGAACGAGCGACAGGCCCTTCTCGCCAAGGCGTTCGCGGACTTTCGAGAGTTCGATCTCGACGATCTGCTTCAGGTTTTCTTCGGTCAGCGAACGGAAGACGACGATCTCATCGAGCCGTCCGAGGAACTCGGGCTTGAATTCGCGTTCCAGTTCGTGCTGGAGCCGCTCCTTCATCCGGTCGTAATTGGTTTCGGTGTCCTTGGGAGCGAAACCGAACTCGCTGTTGATGGCCTGGGCGCCGGCGTTCGTCGTCATGATGACGACCGTGTTCTTGAAGTCGACCTTCCGGCCGAAGCTGTCGGTCAGATGGCCTTCCTCCATGATCTGCAGCAGCATGTTGAAGACGTCGGGGTGAGCCTTCTCGATTTCGTCGAGCAGCACGACCGCATACGGCCGGCGGCGGATCTTCTCGGTGAGCTGCCCCCCCTCTTCAAATCCGACGTATCCGGGAGGGGCACCGATCAGGCGGCTGACGTTGTGCTTCTCCATGTATTCGCTCATGTCGATCTGGATCAGGGCATCTTGATCACCGAACATGAACTCGGCGAGCGTTTTCGCGGTCAGCGTCTTGCCCACACCCGTCGGACCGGCGAACAGGAAGACTCCCGTCGGACGACGCGGGTCCTTCAGCCCGCTGCGGCTGCGGCGGACGCACTTCGCCACCTGCTTGATCGCCTCGTTCTGGCTGACCACGCGGCGATGCAGTTCCTCTTCCATCTTGAGCAGCCGCACAGCGTCTTCGCTGGAAAGCCTGGTCAGTGGAATGCCCGTCATTTTCGCGACGACTTCCGAGATGACCTCGGCATCGACGACGCCGTCCTTCTCCTTGGACTTCTCGCGCCAGTCCTTGTTCAGGTTTTCCTTCTTCTTCTTGAGCTTGTCGGCCTGATCGCGCAGCGAGGCCGCCTTCTCAAAGTCCTGGTTGGCGACGGCCTCTTCCTTTTGCGTGTTGAGCCGTTCAACTTCCTCTTCGATTTCCTTGAGGTCCGGCGGACGGACCATCGACTTCAGACGGATGCGGGCACCCGCTTCGTCGATGACGTCGATCGCCTTGTCGGGCAGACAGCGCGCCGTGATGTAGCGCGTCGACAACTCGACGGCCTTGGCCAGCGCGTCGTCCGTGATCTGAACCCGGTGATGCTGTTCGTACCGGTCGCGGAGCCCCTTCAGGATTTCAATCGTCTGCGCCGGTGAAGGCGGTTCGACGATGACGTTCTGGAAGCGGCGTTCGAGTGCCCCGTCCTTCTCGATGTATTTGCGGAACTCATCGAGCGTCGTGGCACCGATGCACTGAATCTCACCTCGCGACAGCGCGGGCTTGAGGACGTTCGAGGCATCGATCGCCCCTTCGGCCCCACCCGCACCGACCAGCGTGTGGAGTTCGTCGATGAACAGGATCGTGTTCTTGGCCCGTTTGACTTCGTTCATCACGGCCTTGATGCGTTCTTCAAACTGGCCGCGATACTTCGTCCCCGCGACCATCATCGCGAGATCGAGGACCACGATGCGCTTGTCGCGCAGCAATTCGGGAACTTCGCCGCTGACGACCATCTGGGCGAAGCCTTCGACGATCGCGGTCTTGCCGACGCCCGCTTCGCCGAGCAGGACAGGGTTGTTCTTCTGGCGACGGCAGAGAATCTGAATGACACGTTCAATTTCGTTCGCGCGGCCGATCACGGGGTCGAGCTTGTTCTGGCGAGCCAGTTCGGTGAGATCGCGGCCGAAGCTGTCGAGGGCCGGCGTCTTGCTCTTGCCCGACTTGCCTCCACCACCGCCACCACCTCCTCCTCCGCCACCGCTCCGTTCGGACGCGCCCCCCTCGCCCCCTTCCATGCCGTGGCCGAGCAGGTTGAGCACCTCTTCGCGCACGTCTTCGAGTTTCAGGCCGAGGTTCATCAGCACCTGAGCCGCCACGCCTTCCTGCTCGCGGATCAAACCGAGCAGCAGGTGTTCGGTGCCGACATAGTTGTGGTTGAGGTTCCGCGCCTCTTCCATCGCATATTCGATCACCTTCTTGGCGCGAGGCGTCTGCGGGAGCTTGCCCATCGTGACCATGTCGGGTCCCGACTGGACGATCTTCTCGACTTCCAGCCGAATCTTGCGCAGATCGACTTCGAGGTTCTTCAGCACGTTGGCTGCGACCCCCGAACCCTCTTTGACGAGGCCGAGCAGCACGTGCTCGGTGCCGATGTATTCGTGATTGAACCGCTGGGCTTCCTGATTCGCCAGTTGCATTACCTTGCGGGCGCGATCAGTGAATCGCTCGTACATGCCGAAGCCTCCGGATTTGGTGCGTGGGTTGTCCCACCATGACTACTGATTTGACTGTCTACTGTTCTGAACTCTGATATCTTGTTCTGAATTCTGACCTGTCGTCGCGGGTCAGACGGGGTTTGCTCAAACAACTCGCCTAGCCAACGTGTTCGGCCAAGGATACGCCACATCCGGGGCGGCCGATTCAATACTCGGTGGACTGTCTCGAATAAGGCCTGTGAATTAGGACCGTCCCTGTTGATCAAATCGTCCCGATAACCGTCACAATTCGCTCGATGAGAAGAATCGGGAGGAGCGCCCCAACCCGTCCGCAAAGCGCTCGGGATTCTAGTGGCGTGTCTGATGGAGGGCAAGGAGCCTCTCCGCCACACAATGGGTCATCGACATGCGTTGAATCGCGTCCTCCTTTTGAAGTGGACGGACACGCGCACATCGTCCGGTCGAACTCGCCTGCACCGTCAAAACAAACTCTCGACGAGCAGCTTTGCAAACTTGCGACCGGTGACGGAGAGCGGATAGTCGCCGAAGTCCTTCGAGGAGACCCATTGCCATTCGGCGTCGGTTCGGAGTTCGCCCGAGACGGCTTCGGCCGTGAAGCATTTCAGCGTGATGCGGTATCGCGTGACACCGTGCTTCAACTCCGCGAGTTGCGGGCCGAGTTCGATCTTCAGACTGGTGTGGTCTCGCACGGCAGCGACGATGTCGGAGGATGGGCACTCCTGCCCGTCCTTCGTCGCCTCTTTCGAGTTTCGATCCACAGCCAGACGGGCAGGAGTGCCCATCCTCCGAGGGAGCGCGAACCGCACGAAGTCCCACAGGCCGGCCCAGCGCTCCTCGGGAGGGCGCCGTCGGAGCAGGTACTTCCGCCCTCGCCGCACGGCGACCGAAACCTCCACCACATCGGTGATCGTCGGCCGAGTCGCCCGCTGCGGGATGGCGGCCTGAGTTCCCTCGACGAACGCCCGGCAGTATGCGTGGACCGGACAGTGATCACAATTCGGCTCCTTCGGCGAGCAGACAGTCGCACCGAGCTCCATCAGCGCCAGATTCATTCGGCCGGGCTGCGTCTTCGGCAGAATCGCCTCCGCGAACGACCAGAGTTGTGCCTGGCCGTCCTTCGATCGCGGGTCGCCCGCGTAACCGAGCAACCGGCAATACAGACGCAACGTGTTGGCTTCGACGATCGGCGCGCGGCGGTCGAACGCAAACGAAGCAATCGCGCCGGCTGTGTAACGTCCGATGCCGGGCAGCTTCTGGAGCGCATCGACCTCGGACGGAAACACGCCGTCGTGTTCGAGGACGATGACCTGCGCGGCCTTGCTCAGATTGCGGGCGCGACTGTAGTACCCGAGCCCCTCCCACAGCCGCAGCACGTCGTTCTCATCGGCCGCGGCGAGATCGTTCACGCTGGGGAACCGAGCCAGAAACCGCTCGAAGTACGGCACGACCGCCACCACCGTTGTTTGCTGGAGCATGATCTCGCTGATCCAGACCCGATACGGATCGGTCGTGCGCCGCCACGGCAGGTCGCGCGCATGCCGCTCGTACCAACGAATGAGTTGCCGACGAAAGGCGGTGAACAGCGAGGCATCCAGTGCAGAGTTCCTTGTCTTCGCCAATCGGTCTTCGCCAATCGGTCTTCGCCAATCGAGGTCTTCGGTCTTCGCCGATCGCCACGCCCACTCCATCACGAGATCCGTTGATTGATCCACGCGCGGTCCCGTTCGTCGGACGGGGGCGTCAGTTCGGCGTGATAGTTCAGTGAGAGCTGGTATCGAGCTCGGTCGTACACCGTCGTCAGTGCCGTCTGCAAGTCGAGCGGCACGTCGGGGTCTTCTCGCTTCAACGGGACGAGGATCGTGGGAAGGTGATCGCGCAGCGTCCAATGCATCAGCGTCGCGCGGGGTCTGAGGTGCGAACGGCTGATGATCGCGTAGTAGTCGGCGGGAGGTTGCGGCGTCATGGTGGGGAGTCTCAGTCCGCCGCGCAGCAGGTCGAGTTCGACGAGATGCGTTTCGCTTTGCAGGACCGTTTCGCGCTTCGACAGATATTCGCGGCGGCCGGTTCCGGCCCGTTTGTTCGCGGGAGAAAGGGTCTCGATGATCGTGATGACTTCCTGCGTCTCCCGCTCGCGGATGACGAGGTACGTCTCGCGGCGTTCGATCGGCATCGGCAGCACGCACTCTTCGGTCGCCGTCTCGACCTCGGTGGCCTCCGCCGTCGCAAGCCCCCCTCCGCCGTGATCGACCAACATCACGGCGACATCCGCCCAACGCGCGGGCAAACCGTTCGACGGCGGAGACTCCACATACACCCGCCGCTCAACCCGCGCGATGTACCGCGGTTCGACATTCGGCGCAAGGAGGTCTGCCAGCAGGTTGTTGAACCGTTGGTGAAAGTCCTCCCACTCCTGTTGTTCGATGAACGGGTCCATTCCGGGAAAGGGGGATGGCATGACGATCTCCGCGAATTGACGAGCCAATCCAATGCGGCGGCCATTGTAGTCGCCGTCCGACGGCGTGGGAAATCCCGCCCGTCATCCTGTAGACTCCGCTCCGATACGAGGCCCGGCCGCGCTGCGGTTGAGTGGTGTCTGGCGTTTGATTCCCACAGAACAATCGGTTGAGTGCATGTCTTCTCGCGATGAGATCCTGGCCGCCGTCCGCCGTCACCTGCCCGAAGCCTCGCCGCTGCCCGATCTGGCCGGTCCGTGGATCGAGTATCCCGACCCGATCGCTCAGTTTGCCAGCGTCCTCGAAATGATCGGCGGCCGTTGCGTGCGTGTCCCGAACGTAGAGTCGATCAATCTTGAACTCGATGCGCTGCCGGTCTACGTCGCCGCCAAGCAAAAAATCTCGCGAGTTGCCGGCGCGGGGGCTTCGACGGTGGACCTCGACGCGATTGATGATCCTCACGCGCTGGAAGACATCGACTTCGCGCTGCTTCCGGGAGAGTTCGCCGTGGCCGAAAACGCCGCCGTCTGGGTCCACGATCGCGGCCTCAAACACCGCGTCATCTATTTCCTGTGTCAGCATCTGGCCTTCGTGGTTCGCGCGGCCGACGTCGTCCACAACATGCACCAGGGCTACGAACGACTCTCGTTCACCGAGCCCGGTTTCGGCGGCTTCATCGCCGGTCCCTCCAAGACCGCCGACATCGAACAGTCGCTGGTCATCGGTGCCCACGGCCCGCGATCGCTCACGGTCTTCGTCGTCGGCCCGTAGTACAGGTGGCCAGCGTGTGCGTTTTCCTTCACCGCACGAGTGGCAGATTCTCGCAGTCCGCCTCGGGAACGAGATACCTGCGCGGTGAGTCAGTCGCTGATGGTGAGGGAAGCTCGTCTCCACTGATCAGCGAGGTCGCTTCTTCGATCGCGCTGGCGAATTGGATCGGCGAGGGTTCGGGTGCGATGTTGTTCCTCCAGACGAATCGTGTCTCGCCGGAACGGTCGGTGACCTGGAGTTGATTCAACGCGCCATCGTCCTCGTCGAGCCAGACGCGGATTGAGGCATAGAACAATCGCTCGGTGTCGTCGCGTGGAATCGCTTCGAGTTGGATTCGGTCGGCATCACGGTCGGTGATCGTCCAGGCAAACGACTCGCGCAGCCGCGCGATGTCGAGCGGACCGGTCATCAGTTCCAGAGCCGCCGCGGCGTGAGCGTTCGCGTCGGTTTCGACCTTGTGCCGCAGGGCGTCGCGCCGCGCAGCCGACAGCGCGGGGCGGCGTTTCGCCAACTGCTCCCACCGCCGCAGCCACACCGCGATCTGATGGCAATCGGTCGAACGAGCGGCACCGGCAACGTGCTCGATCTTCGGCGCTGCCAGCATTGCCGCGGGTCGCACGCACGTTGCCAGCGAGGTCGTCGCGACAGGCTCCGCGCCGAGCGTGGACAGAACGAACAACAACGAACGGAACATCGCATCACGTCCTTGTGACGAAGTTCGCGAAGAGCGGGACGGGTGAATCGAGGGTGTGGCGTCGCGGAGAAGTGGCCGGACAACTCGGCGGGACTCTAGGCGAAGCTCGCTGTTTCAGGAAGATCGGTTCCGCCGTGGCACATGCGGCCAGCTTGTGCGTCTTCTTCGTCTTTCTCTTACTCGTAATCTTCATCCTCTTGTCTGATGACTGACGCGGAGGAGAAGAGGAGTAAGATTACGATGAAGATTACGAGTAAGAGCAGGAACAAGAACAAGAACGCGCACAAGTTGGCGGCATGTGCTACGGTCACGGCGGAACCCGATGTATATTGCCGCCGCGAATTGACCACGTTTCCACTTTGCCGGAGGAACATTCCATGACCCGCTCACTCGGAAATCGACGCCACTTCCTGGGGCTGACGGCTGCGGCAGGAGCCGCTTCGTGGCTGACGCCGCTGTTGTTTGCAGACGACTCACCCGCCGAACGATCGGGTCGTCCGCAGGTCACGACTCCCCGCGCGACCTCCGGCGACAAGGCCAGCGAACCGAACTGGGACGAGCGGCTGACGATCACCGTCGGGCAGAAGGAGGGCGATCTGATCGGCTCGTCGCACAAGGTGTTGCAGGCGGCGGTCGATTACGTCGCACGATTGGGTGGCGGGACGGTGAAGGTGCTGCCGGGAACTTTTTTGTTGCGCGGATCGGTTCATCTGCGCTCGGGTGTCAGGCTGCTGGGTTCCGGTGACGAGACGATCCTCACCAAGCCCGCATCCGTCACGACGAAGCTGGCGCTCGATTCGGACTGGTACGACCAGGAGATCACTCTGGTTGACAGCAAGGGCTTTGAAGTCGGCGACTCCGTTTGTCTGCGGACGAAGAATCCGCACCACGGCGGGCAGGAAGTCCTCAAGCGGACGCTGGTCGCCCGTTCGGGAAACCGCTTCAAACTGGATCGTGCTCTGCGACAGAACTTCTGGACGACGGGCGAGCCAACCTGCTCGACCCTCTTCCCGCTCGTGACGAGCGAAGAGACCGAGAACCTCGTCATCGAGAACATCGCGCTCGACGGCAATCGCGCGAACAACGAGAACCTCGACGGCAACCACGCCGGTTGCATCTTCCTGCAAGATGTCAGCAACGTGCAGATCCGCAAGGTGACGGCGAGGCACAACAACGGCGACGGCATCAGTTGGCAGATCTGCCACGACGTGACGGTCGAGGACTGCCACAGCCACGATCACGCGGGGCTGGGCCTCCATCCGGGATCGGGTTCGCAGCGGCCGATCATGCGGCGGAACAAACTCGAACGCTGCCAGATCGGCCTGTTCTTCTGCTGGGGCGTGAAATTCGGACTAGCTGAAGAAAACACGATCCTCGACATCAAAGGGCAGGGGATCTCGATCGGCCACCGCGACACCGACAACCTCGTCCGCAAGAACCTCGTCCGCAACAGCGGCCAGACCGGCATCCTGTTCCGTCCCGAGCGAGGTGCCTCATTCTGCGGCCACCGCAACGTCATCGAACAGAACGTCGTCGAGAACAGCGGCCCCGCCGACGGCGTCGCCATCGACATTCAAGGCGGCACGGAAGAGGTGACGCTCCGTCAGAACGAGATCAAGGAGACGCGCGACCCGGCCCAGCGCATTGGCATTCGACTCGGCAAAGAGACGAAGGAGATCAAGCTCGTTGAGAATTCGTTCGCCGGGCTGATGAAGGATGTCGTGCAGGTGTAACTGGACGGGCAAGCAACGTAGCCGTAACGCTCCGGGCTTGTAATTGTCTCGCCACCGACCTTGCGTCGGTGGTTCAACGGCTTTTGCGCTACTCGTTTCCGAGAGCATCGAGTAGCGCAGAAGCCGCCAAACCCCCGGGCGAAAAGACCACGGCCGCTCTGCGTGATGGCTACGTAGTTGATGTCAGGAGCAGACTCATCTCGGCGAGCAGGCTTTCAATCTGATTTCGCTCGACCGAACCGAACGCTGTGAACGGTTCGGCCAACTGGCCCGAGCAGACATCGGCGAGTTCGAGGGCGCATTTCAATCCACACAGATAAGCCGCCATGCCGCTGCCGCCGATGTTGTAGATGCGGCCGAGAGCGACGACCTCGGACTGCAGGTGGTCGATCGCGGGTTGATCGCGGCGCGAGGCGGCTTCGTACTGCTCGACGAACAGACGCGGATGGAGGTTCGCGCCGCCGGTCACTCCGCCATCGCTTCCGGCCAGGACCGACTCGGCCATCAGATGCTCTGGTCCCATGAGGATCGTCCAGTCGGGACGGGCCTCGCGCAGCGTCAGCGCGCGGCGGAAGTAGGCCATGTCACCCGAACTGTCTTTCAATCCGACGACGTTCGCGTGACGGGCCAGCGCTTCGACAGTCTCGAACGCCAGCGACGCCTTCACACACGAGGGCATGTTGTAGAGAAACAGCGGCAGCGGCGATTCGTCGGCCAGACGCGACAGGAACGTCAGCAGCGGCGACTGCTCGACGGGGAAGTAATACGGCGGCGCGGCGACGGCCGCAGCGGCACCCGCACCCAACGAGAACTTCGCCAACTCGACGGCCTCGACCAGCGACGTGTCGGTGATGCCGACCAGCACGGGAACGCGACCGGCGACGAGTTCGCACGTTTTTTCAATCAACTCGTAGCGCAGGCGATAGCTGAGACTCGGCCCCTCCCCCGTCGTGCCGAGAAGGAACAGACCGGCCACGCCGCCCGAGAGCAGATGCTCGACGAGGCGGCTCAACCCGTAATGGTCCAACTCGTCGCGGCCGAGCAGCGGCGTCACCATCGGCGGAACGATCCCTTTCATCGGGCGAGGCAATCGGCTGGCGGTCATGTTTGTTGGTTCCTCAGTCTGGGATCGAGTCATCGCTCGGTGGGCTACGCATCGTCCGTCCCCACGTCCGGCTTCGGTCAAAGTTGCCGGTTTGCAAGAAGCCCGCACAGAATCACGCCGCCGGACGAATTCTCGCGAGCGAACCGCTTGCAACAATGATGCCGCCGACAACCTCCGGCGTCGCTCGTGCCGGTCGCGCTGGAGAGAGGGCCAATCCCATCAGGGTTGCCTCGGCTCCACAAGGGACTCCGTTGCGAGGCGGCGGTAAGTTTGTTTGGCCTGGTCGAATGTCCGGCGAGCCTCGTCGCGTTCCGGTTCGGAGATGTTTTTTTGACGGTTCTGCCACAGCAACTCGATCACCTCTTCGCACCAGCGGGCACTGTCGCGCGAGGCTCGGATCGGTTGATCGGCCACCAGCACGTTGACCGGATTGGTGTGAAGCTGCGGGAAGTGACGCAGGGCGACCCAACTGCTGCGGTCGAGTTTCACATCGAACTTCAAATCGTGAGGCTTTCCATCGGCAGACACCTTCTGCGATGCGATCGCCCGCCCGTTGACGACGATCTCGACGAGACGTTCTCCCCCTTTGACGAGCCGGTCGGTGCGAGGCCCATGCAGTTCGACGGTGTCTCCGATCTGAAATCGTTTGCCACTCCCTTCCGGTTCGGCCGTTCCTTGAGCCACCGTCTCCGGCGTCTCGGGGGCGAAGACCACTTTCGCAGTGACCACGACCGAACCGGGTGAGGCCAGCGTGACGTTCCCGTCTCCCGGCGCGAGGCCGCTCACCTGGAAGTCGAGTGCATGAGCGAAGCCGTCCGATACGTAGGATCGTCCCTGTGCCAGACCCTCGCACCACGCGGCGAAGTCGAGCGCGGAACTCGGAGCGCGGAGTGCGGAGCGGGAAGGGGACGAGTTGATTCGGCGACCGTCTTGTTCCGCACTCCCCGTTCCGCGCTCCGCGCTGCCACCAACCTTCACATACACCCGACCCTGTCCGACGCGGCGGCTGCTCATGCAGGGGAAATCGGTTTCGCCGCTGACCTTCAGCGGGAACCCACAGTTCAAGATGTGGTACCACGTGTTCCATTCCTGAATGCGGCGCGTGTCCATCGCGCTGATGAAGTCACAGGCCCCCTCGGCCGTCGAGACGCAGATCTCCATCGCGCCGACACCGTTCATCTCGGGGATGGCGAGGTTCGGAAGCTGATCCGCCGCGCGGGCGTGACTGGCGATCAACTCGTCGAGCGACAGGCTGCCATCCCGGTTCGAGTCGATGACGGTGAACGATTCGGTCAGCAGGCTCGATGCGGTTTCGTTCTGCGACAGCGTCCCGCTCTGGTCGGCATCCCACCGCGCCAGCAGTCGCTTCGACGCGGGAGCCGGTTCGATCCAGAGACCGCTCGCCGAATGAGCGTAGCCCGTCACGCCACCCTGAGTCTTCGCCCACTTCATCACGGGCGTGGTCCAGGTCGGCCAACCCTTGGTCTCGGTCCCTTCGGACCCCGGATACGTCTGGTCTTTCAGATTGAGCAAACAGACATGACCGAGCGACTGCGACCCGAAGCCGCTGATTTCCAGATCGTACTTGAGCAGCGTGAGCGGCTCGCTGACATCGTGCGGCCGCGCGGCGAAGAACTGCCGCTGATGCCGGTAGCAGGGCCCCCACGTCAACACGCAGCCGACGTTCAGGCCCTCACCCTTGACCTGACGAAACATGTCTTCCGGCGTGACCCCTTCGGTCGGCGACGTGTAGTGCGCACAACCGGCCGCATGAATGTGATGGTCTCCCGAGTAAAAGCCGGACTCGCGCGGGTTGACCCAGCGTTCGAGTTGGATGTCGAGTCGAGCCGCCTCACCGGTCGAGACCTTCACCGTCTGCTCGCGCACCCAGTATTCCGGCCCCCGCCCCGACTGCACGATGAACTCGCCGGGCGGCAGTAACACGGACTCGCCATCGGCGCGATAGACCTGCGGTTGAAAGAAGAAGTCGGGCGCGAGTCGCTTCGCTTGAGGCGGATAGACGCGCCCGTGGCGGTCTTTCACCACGAGGGCCGCCGTGGTCGGCGAGCCATCGTGGTCGCGAACCGACAGCCGCACGGGGATCGCCGGTTTGACGGCGAACAGCACCGCCGTTTCGCCTCGCGCCCCGAGATCTTGCTCCCCCTCACCGAGATCAAAACCGATGGTCGCTTCGCGCTGACCTGCCTCGGTCGAAAGCATCAGCCCGATGGCGTATTCGACTTCGAGGCCACTCAGCTTGTCGATCATCGGCGGTTGGTCGTGCATGGCCACAGACAGAAAGCGGTCGCTCGACTTCGCCGTGTTCTCGTTCTGCATCAACTCCAACGACTGTTGCCGCTGCATCGAGAGCTTCGCCACGCCTGCGTAGACCGCGCCACTTTGAGGACTGAGGATTCGCAGCCGCTTCGTCACCGTGCTGTCGTTCAGTACCTTGACGAGGACCGGCGTGAAGCCGAATTGCTGCAATTCGGCAGACGCGGGGCCGCGCCGCACCTTCACCTTCGATTCCGGATTGATGTGGACGACGAAGAGGATTTGTGGATCGAGCAACTCCTGCAACCGCACGGCCTCGCGCGCTTTGGCCGCTTCCGTAAGACGCTCGCTCAGTTCCGCAGACAGCGGCGAACCGAGAGCCTTCAGCGACTCGATGACCCGCGTCACGTTCGCCGCCAGCGGCTGACCTTCGACCGAGACCACGAGCGGCTTCTCGCCCGGCGCGTCTTTTGCCAATGAGACGCTTGGCACCATCAACAGCCCGACGATGAGCGCGGCCTTCACGGTGGCCGACAAGCCGCCGGTTGGTCCCTCGATGCGGAAACGGCGATACAAACAGATCACCCACGCTGCCACACCGACCAGAAACGGACCAAGCACTCCCAACACCCACACGATCGGAAGTTGAGGCGGCTGTAGTTGGTTGGCCAGCACGATCAGCCAGTGCAGGCCGATGACAAACCCGAGCGCCAGACAGGCGAACCAGATCGCATGCCGCACGAGATACGAGGCC
The DNA here is from genome assembly GCA_031412755.1 of Schlesneria sp. Classification (GTDB taxonomy): domain Bacteria; phylum Planctomycetota; class Planctomycetia; order Planctomycetales; family Planctomycetaceae; genus Schlesneria. The sequence continues at coordinate 15,162 of JANODP010000551.1, forward strand.
GTCTTACTCCGCCGCTCGTCCGCCAGCCAGTACTCACGATGCGGGATGTTGACCAACCCGGCCGGCAGAAAGCGAATGCCCCAGCAGATGCCAATCAAAAAATTCGGAAACACGAGACCGAACACCGACATGAACACCAGATGCGTCGAGCGAGTCATCCAATCATCCGCCACGCCCGCCGCGTTGAAGTGCGTCGCCACCCGCTCCGGCAGCATCGGCGCCGACTCGAGCAGGCTCACCCCGAAGCCGATGTACAGCACAACAAGCAACCCGATTCGCAGCGGCAGCGTGTTCATGGATGTTCGATTGTGTTTGAAGCGTCCCGGACGTTCCGAGCGACCGGGTCACTGGCTTCCCCTCCAATTTCAAAGTTGGTTGGTGGAGCGGTGTGATGATCGGACGCTGCATGGTCGGCCAATTTTGAAATTGAAACACCCGACCCCTTCTTCATTCTTCATCATCCGGGCTAGACATCGGGTGATGGTTCCGTCAGGCCGATTTGAGGCGGTGGCGGCCAGTCGTTGAGCAAGACCACTTCGGGGAAGTCGGATCGGACTGCGTTGCCCAGCGGTGCGTCGGATGTCACGGCGCGCAGCCCCAAGTGGCGGGCGGCGGCCACGAACAAGGCGTCGTACACCGACCGTTCGAACTGTGCGGCGATCCGGAACGCATCGGTCAGATGCACCCGCGAGACTTCGATGCGCACGGGAATCGTCTCCAAATCCTGCAAGAACAACTCGGCCTCGGTCCGGGTCAGCAGACCGCGATGCAACCGCTTCCAGATGGCGTTCGCCACTTCGGCGAAGGCGATGTCGAGCACAATGGCTTGACCGCCCGACTGCGTCGTCTCGACCAAGACCTGCCGAGCCCGAGCGCTGTCGTCTTCCGGCAGAATCCACTTGGCGACGACGCAACTGTCCACGACGACATCAGAGGTCACGACACCGGTCCTCCGCAATGTCCCGCGTGCTGTCGGGGAGCGTACCGACCCGCGTCAGCACCGAAACTTGATGCCGCGCGACATTCTCCAGCCAATCCGCCACATCCCGAGTCTTCAGCAACTCGACGCGAATCCAGACATGCTGTTGATCGGCAAACGGCAGCCGCGCCAGCGGACGCAACATCCCGTCTTCCACGATGGCTTCCAACTGCGTCGTCATGCGAAACATCTCCTCAAGTCGAAGGTCGCAGAAATCATGGGGCCGAGTACGTCGTAGATCAGCCTATCGGAAGTCGCCGTGTGCCGTAAGGCAACCGTACCGAAGTGACCCGGACGCTCGGAGCATCCGGGTCACTGGCTGTTCGACCGGCATCGAGCAGATTCTAAGAGTTGACCCCTTTGATCTCTTCGATGATTGGTTGTCGGAGCGGAGTCTGGTCTTGGACTCACACCCCAGAACTTGTACAGGTCATGTCGTCGTTGCGAGGGCACGAACTCGCTCGGCAAACGGCTTGAAGCCAGTTGGGCAGCGCTGTTCGAGAATCTCCAAGCGAGTCTTCTCGGCAACCGATTTGTACATGTCGGCGAGTTCAAGTTCGCAGTCGGGCGTCTCGTCGCGTAGTTGTTGGCAGACGGACTTGGGATCGCGAATCGTTTCGGGGGCTGGCTGACATTGAATGACGCGGCTCAACACCTCGCTGAGTGCCTTCTCGTCTGCCAGCATCCAAGCGTCGTAAGTGTGAATGGCAACCCCCAACGCTCGCGGTAGTGGCGTTGGTGGTGCCGTCCGTTCTTGTGCCCGACGAAAGCCTTTGATGCGTTCCGGTTGGCCATCCTCATCAACCAACAGAACGATGGCGTCGAAGCATCGCTTACCTGCAAGCATCACCCACTGCAAAGCCTTCTTCTCGTAATCGAATCCACCTTTGATGGGGTGTAGCTTGGGGACATGGCCTCGCACATCGTCAAACGTGATGGTGACATCAAACGGTAGGATGCGGCGAACGAGCGTCTCCAATGAGCCGCCCAATTCATGCTTGCCCTCCGCGACGATCAACACCTTCACGGAGCGACCTCCTCAACCACGGCGGCGGAATCGACCGGGATCGCCAGGTCATCGTCCCCGGCCGCCGTCCAGATTTCGCCGAGCGAGAAGAGGTCGATCTGTTCGCGAACGGTCTTGCTCTCTGACAATCGACGCACACTGACCGCCCCATCCGCATCCTTGCGACAAAGCGTCACCTCTTCCGGCTGGAATGAGTCGAGAACGTATGGCGAATGTGTCGTGAGAATGATCTGCGTATGCTGCTGCTCGCTCACAAGTTGGCGCAGGATTGCCAGCACCTCTTGCAGTCGCTTGGGGTGGATGCCGTTTTCAGGTTCCTCAATGAGCAGCAACCTTGGCGGTTCAGGTGAATAAAGAATTGCCAAGTAGGCGAGCATGAGTAAGACGCCCTCGGAGAGATGAGTTGCCGGGACATCGGCGTCGTGCCCATGGAACCGCACAAAGATCCCCTTGCCGGGTTCTCGCGTCAGTATGGGTACGAATTCGTCTTCCGTTGGCTGCGTGCGATAACCTCCTGTCGACAATATGCGGAGCGCCGTAATCGATGGAAACAGTTGCTTGAAACGTGATTCAAGCTTTTGGAACCGCGGAATGTCATACCCCAAGATTGCATCAAGCACTCGAGCGAGCCCAAAGCCAGACGCCTGCATCGCAAAACGGGAGTTCTCTTCCAATGCACACGGCAGCGATAAGAGCCGTGCATTCCAACGATAGATTTGCACCCCGGAAATTTCGTCGTGAATTGATGTAATTACGTGTTGGTCGGAATTTCCAACGTTAGGCGTCAACCAATTGCGTACGTGCTCCACATGTCGATGGATTTGCTGGATGCTCGTCTGATTCGATTGATTTTTGACATGATCGACTAATGACCAGATTTGATCCCCAAGGTGAATCCTTTCGTCAACCAGCTTTGGATCGTGGCCAAATTGGCTGAAGCGGACACGAATCCCGTAACTAAGTTTGACTCCGCCTCCTTCGTATATCTCTCGAACACCCAGCCCGACGATCCGCGAGACCTCCCGAGCGAAAACAAGATCGGCACCGTCCCATCGTCCCACGAATGCCTGCGGCAATGGGTAATCGACACTGCGGCACAAGGCTGCGATTGCTTCAATGAGGCTCGTCTTACCAGAGTCGTTGGGGCCTATCAGGACGTGGATTGGCGTCAGACTGAGTGTGACGTCGCGGAGAGCCTTGTAGTTCTGAACGCGAAACTGCTTGATCATCGTGACTTCCTCGTGGTGCGGGCCTCGCGGAGTCTAACACGAGGCGGATTTCAATCACGAATCATAGCCCAGGTTCGGCGAGAGCCAGCGTTCGACTTCGGCGAGCGGCATTCCCTTGCGCTTGGCGTAGTCTTCGACCTGGTCGCGGGTGAGTTTGTCGACGGTGAAGTATCTCGATTCGGGGTGGGCGAAGTAGAGGCCGCTGACGCTGGCGGCGGGGTGCATCGCGAAGCTCTCGGTCAGGAGGATGCCCGTCTGATCGGTGGCGTCGAGGAGTTGGAAGAGCTTCGTCTTTTCGGTGTGGTCCGGGCAGGCGGGGTAGCCGTAGGCCGGGCGGATGCCGCGATACTTTTCCTCGATCAGGTCGTCGGTCGAGAGAGCCTCTTCCTGCCCGTAGCCCCAGTCGAGGCGGGCCTGTCGGTGCAGGTATTCGGCGAACGCCTCGGCCAGCCGGTCGGCGAGAGCCTTCGTCATGATCGAGAGGTAATCATCATGGAGTTCGTGCTGAAACTTGTTGGCCAACTCGTCGCAGCCGATCCCCGTCGTGACGGCGAACGCACCGAGATAGTCCTGTCGCCCCGAATCAACCGGCGCGATGTAATCGGCCAGCGAACGGAAGTTCTGCTGGCCGGGACGCTCCCACTGCTGGCGCAGCATCGGAAACGTTGCGAGCGGTGTCTTCCCGTCATTCCCCTTGTCTCCTTGTCCCCTTGTCTCCTTGTCTGTCTCGAGAGCGAGAGAGGGGGAGAGGGGGAGAGGGGGAGAGAAGACGAGTATGTCGTCGCCAACAGTCGCCGCCGGCCAGAAGCCGTAGACGCCGCGCGCGGTCAGCAGTTTCTCATCGACGATGCGGCGCAGCAGATCCTGTGCGGCGTCGAAGACTTTGCGAGCCTCTTCGCCGACGACGGGGTCTTCGAAAATCTTCGGGTACTTGCCGCGCAGTTCCCACGTTTGGAAGAACGGGGACCAGTCGATGAACGGAACGAGGTCGCTCAGCGGGACATCGTTCAGGACGCGCGTGCCGAGGAACGACGGGGTGTCGATGAGCACGGTGGCCCAGTCGGTTTGGAAGCGTCGCTCCAACGCCGTTGCATACGGGACGAGAGTTCGGTTGGCCTGCATGGCCGCGTAGTTCGAGCGGTCTCGTTCCTGACCGGCCTTCGTCTTGGCGACGAACTCGGCCTTGCGGGTCGGGTCGAGCAGGCTTTCGACGGCGGGGACCGAGAGCGACGCATCGACCACGTGGACGACGGGCTGTTCGTAGTGTTGGGCGATCTTTACGGCCGTGTGCTTGGCCGACGTTGTCGCTCCGCCGATCAGCAGCGGCACAGAAAAACCCTGCCGCTGCATCTCCTTCGCGACGTGAGTCATCTCATCCAGTGACGGCGTGATCAGGCCGCTCAGCCCGATGATGTCGGCACCTTCTCTCTTCGCCGTTTCGAGAATTTTCTCGCACGAGGTCATCACGCCGAGGTCGATCACGTCGAAGCTGTTGCAGCGCAGCACGACGCCGACGATGTTCTTGCCGATGTCGTGAACGTCCCCCTTCACGGTGGCGAGGACGACTCGACCTCGACCGCGCGTGGTATCGACGACGGTGGCTTCCTGGCCCGGCGCGAGAGCCGCCTCGGCGGCGACTCGCTCGGCCTCCATGAACGGTTCGAGGTACGCGACCGCCTTCTTCATCACGCGGGCAGACTTCACGACCTGCGGCAGGAACATCTTGCCCGCGCCGAACAGGCCGCCGACGACGTTCATGCCGTCCATCAGCGGACCCTGGATGATGTCGAGCGGCTTGCCGTATTTGAGGCGGGCCTCTTCCGTATCGGCGTCGATGTGCTCGGTGATCCCTTTGAGCAGGGCGTGTTGCAGACGGGCCTCCACCGTGCCGAGTCGCCATTCTTCGACAGACGCTTCGCCCTCTTCGGCCTTCCCGCCCCCTTTAAACTTCTCCGCGAATGTGATCAGCCGCTCGGTCGCATCGGGACGACGGTTCAGCAGGCAGTCCTCGATGTAGACGAGCAATTCCTTGTCGACCTCGTCGTACACCGCAAGCTGCCCCGCGTTGACGATCCCCATGTCGAGGCCCGCCTGGATCGCGTGGTAAAGGAACGCCGCGTTCATCGCTTCGCGCACGACGTCGTTGCCGCGGAACGAGAATGAAACGTTGCTGACGCCACCGCTGGTGCGCGCGCCGGGGCACTCGGCCTTGATCCGGCGCAGGGCCTCGATGAATTCGACGGCGTAGTTCGAGTGCTCCTCCATCCCGGTGCCGACCGTCAGGATGTTGGCGTCGAAGATGATGTCTTCGGGTGGGAAGCCGATCTGTTCGGTCAGCAGCGTGTAGGCGCGTTTGCAGATGCGGACCTTCTCGTCGCACGAAGTCGCCTGGCCCTGCTCGTCGAACGCCATGACAACGACCGCCGCGCCGTAGCGTCGAACCGTGCTGGCCTGTTCGAGGAACTTGGCCTCCCCCTCCTTCATGCTGATCGAGTTCACCACGCCCTTGCCGTCGAGGCACTTCAGCCCCGCTTCGATCACACTGAACTTCGAGCTGTCGACCATCACCGGCACCTTGTTGATGTCGGGATCGTCCGAGATGAGGTTGATGAACTGCGTCATCTCCTTTTCGCTGTCGAGCAGACCTTCGTCCATGTTGACGTCGATCATGTTCGCGCCGCCTTCGACCTGACCGCGCGCGATGGCCAGCGCCTCGTCGTAGTTCCCCTCCTTGATGAGCCGCGCGAACTTGCGCGAGCCGGTGACGTTGGTCCGCTCGCCAATCATCATGAAGTTGGAGGTCGGCAGCAGATCGACTCGCTCCTTGCCACAGTACGACGACCAATGCGGCACGTCGGGGATGCGACGCGGCGCGACACCCTCCACCGCCTGCGCGATCGCTTTGATGAAGTCCGGGTTCGTGCCGCAGCAGCCGCCGACGATATTGACCCAGCCGTTCTGAGCGAACTCGCGCAGGTTGGCCGCGACCTCGTTCGGGTTCGAGTCGAAGCCGCCGAAACCGTCGGGCATGCCCGCGTTCGGATAGCAACTGATGTACTTCGGGGCGAGGTTGGCGAGCGTCTCGACGTACTCCCGCATCTGCTTCGGACCGAGCGCACAGTTGAGACCGATCGTCAGCGAAGGGGCGTGTGAGACCGAGGTCCAGAATGCCTCGACCGACTGCCCGGTCAGAGTCCGTCCGCCCGTGAAGATCGTTCCCGAGACCATGACCGGCAACCGCACGCCCATTTCGGCGAAGACGCTTTCGATGGCGTACAGGCATGACTTCATGTTGAGCGTGTCGAACGATGTCTCGGGGAGCAGCAGATCCGCGCCCCCTTCGATCAGCCCGCGAATCTGCTCGGAATACGACTCGACCATTCGGTCGAATGTGACGGGCCGATAACCCGGCTTGTCGGCGTTGAACGACAGCATGACCTTCGTCGGACCGATGCTGCCGGCGACGAAGCGCGGCTTGTTCGGGTTCGACTTCGTGAACTCATCGCACACGCCGCGCGCGAGCCGGGCCGCCGCGACGTTGATCTCGCGCGTGAACTCCGCCAACCCGAACTCTTCCATCGAGATGATGTTCGCGTTGAACGAGTCGGTCTCGATGATGTCGGCCCCGGCCGCCAGATACTGCCGGTGAATGTCGGCGATCATCTGCGGCTGCGTCAGCACGAGCACATCGCCCGCGTTCTTCAGGTCGATCGGATGCGACTGGAACCGCTCGCCGCGATACGTCTCTTCCGTCGGCTCAAACCGCTGAATCATCGTCCCCATCGCGCCATCCAGCACGAGGATGCGTTCGGAGAGAAGCTGTTCAAAATAACCGGCAGAACGAGTGGGCATGGTGGGCAGGCGTCTCACAAGAGCCAGTGGAATGTGTTTGTCCGTTACTCAAATGTTGGCGTGACCGACGATTACGAATTGGGGATCACAAAATGTTCTCGGCATCTCTCGACCCGTGCATCACACGCAGCACCTCAATGCCTTCGGCGGTTGAGCGGTAGTAGATGACGTGGCGTGGGAAGCCTCGCACAGGCCAACACCTGACATCCTGCAATCGAGGATGCGTGAGTTCACCGCCGAAGCCAAGGTCAGGGTTTTCCAACAGGCGCTGGAAGCTGTCGTCGATGGCATCGCCGAACCGCATTGCAACTCGCGGTTCTTGTTGAGCCAAGTAGAGGAAGTGGTCTTTCAAATCACGGGCTGCCCGCGACTGAAGCCGGATCCGTCTGGTCATCTGCTGGTCTCGGGTTGAGACTCGACCAGCCAGGCTTGCTGCTGCTGTTGCCACCATTCTTTGGTGAACTCGACGGTGGGGCCTTCGTCCAGCCCTTCCAGTAACGCGGCCTCCAATTGAGCGTTCCGTTCAAGCAACTGCCGTTCGTGATCGAGTAATTCCTGAAAGAAATCGCTGGGCGAGGTCATCCCCCGCGAAGCCATCTGTTGCTCCACGAACTCGCGGAGCGGAGTCGGCAGAGTGATTGTCATGGTTTCCATGGCGTGTCCTTGATTGCGAGACCTATTGATGTGACACAGTTTCTCACGCGGCGTTCGCGCCGGACAAGCCCAGCGATTCCAGAATCCTTTGGCAGGCATGACTCTTGTTGAGGCAATAGAAATGGATGCCGGGGACTCCCTGGTCGATCAGTTCCCGGCATTGAGCGATCGCGAAATCGACGCCGATCTCATATTGAGCGGCCTTGTCGTCTTTGACCGCTTCCAGGCGAGAGGCGAGAGAAGCGGGAATGACGGCACCGCACATGGCCGTGATGCGCTGGATGCGGGCGAACTCGGTGATCGGCATGATGCCGGGGACGAGCGGCACGCCGAGTCTCGCGCGGCTCACACGGTCTCGGAAACGGAAGAAGTTGGCATTGTCGAAGAAGAGCTGTGTGTAGATCGCATCGGCCCCGGTGCGGACTTTGCGGACGAGGCTGTCGAAGTCGAGGTCGAGGCTCGGCGCTTCGGGATGCTTCTCGGGATAGCCCGCCACGCCGATCCCCATCTCGGGGAATCGCTCGCGGATCAGGGCCACCAGTTCGTTGGCGTACTTCAGGCCACCTGCGGTGATTTTGAACTCGGTCTGGCCGGCGGGAGCGTCTCCCCGCAAAGCCATGATATTGCGGATGCCGGCCGACCAGGCGAACTGCAACCATTCGACAAGCTGCTCGCGCGTGCTCCCCACGCAGGTGAAGTGAGCCGTCGCGGGCAGACCGCAGCCGTTCTGAATCTCCTGACACCATTCGACGGTTCGTTTGCTGGTCGAGCCCCCCGCGCCGTAGGTACACGACACGAAGGCGGGGCGAAATGGAGTCAGCTCGCGCAGGGTTTGACGCAGCGAATCGTCTCCTTCCGGCGTCTTCGGCGGAAAGATTTCGATCGACAACCCGAACCGGCCTGTGGAATAGATGTCCGGAATGCGCACCGTCATCGCGATGTCCTTATTCGGTCTGAAACGGCTTGGCCGCGTGTGCCTGTTCCCCGGTCGATAACGGCGAAAACAGCAGGAGCCATCGGAACTGGGCCGAAGCATCCGTTGCTCCGGCTGCGGAAAGATAGCTGTCCGGGCCAAACCTGTCACGGGCGCTTCGCGTTTCAGAGGTTGCCACGCTGGGCCAAATCTCATACGGTACGGCCCGTCGCGTTGGGCCGATGCTGGCCACCTCGCCGCAGGGCCTACGATTCCCGCGACATGTTCTCCGCCGGTGCGGATCGAACGCAAACAGGATTCCCGTAGTAAGGATATGCTCGATGGCCACGGCCACTCTGCCCAAGGCTCCCGCTTCCACAACCGCCGCCAAGCCCCCGTACAAGGTCAAGGACATGTCCCTGGCCGCCTGGGGCCGCAAAGAAATTGAGATCGCCGAAAATGAAATGCCCGGCCTGATGGCCCTGCGCGACAAGTACGCCGCCACCCAGCCGCTGAAAGGCGCCCGCATCGCCGGTTGCCTGCACATGACGATTCAGACGGCGGTTCTGATCGAGACGCTGACGGCTCTCGGCGCGGACGTCACTTGGAGCAGTTGCAACATCTTCTCGACGCAGGATCACGCGGCGGCGGCCATCGCCGCGACGGGCGTGCCGGTCTATGCGTGGAAGGGGATGTCGAACGAAGAGTTCGACTGGTGCATCGAACAGACGATCTACTTCCCGGACGGCAAGCCGCTGAACATGATCCTCGACGACGGCGGCGACCTCACGTCGATGGTTCACTCGAAGTTCCCGGAGCTTCTCGCGGGCATCAAGGGGATCAGCGAAGAGACCACGACGGGCGTCCATCGTCTCGTGCAGATGCACGAGCGGGGTGAGTTGAAGGTGCCGTCGATCAACGTCAACGACTCGGTGACGAAGAGCAAGTTCGACAACCTGTACGGCTGCCGCGAATCGCTGGCCGACGGCATCAAGCGGGCCACCGACGTGATGCTGGCCGGCAAGGTCGTGGTCGTCGCGGGCTACGGTGACGTCGGCAAGGGATGCGCGATCTCGATGCAGCGCTACGGGGCGCGCGTGATCGTGACCGAGATCGACCCGATCTGCGCCTTGCAGGCCGCGATGGAAGGTTTTGAAGTCACCACGATGGAAGAGGCCGCTTCGCAGGGAAACATCTTCGTCACGACGACCGGCTGCTGCGACATCATTCGCGGCGAGCACATCTCCCAGATGAAGAACGACGCCATCATCTGCAACATCGGTCACTTCGACGTCGAGATCGACGTCGCGTGGCTGGAGGCTCAGGTGACCGGCGGCAGAGCCAAGAAGGTGAACATCAAGCCGGCCGAAGTCGGCGCGGTGGACCGTTACACGTTCGCCGACAGCGGACGCAGCGTGATGCTGCTGGCGCAGGGGCGTCTGGTGAACCTCGGCTGCGCGACGGGGCATCCCTCGTTCGTGATGTCGAACAGTTTCACCAACCAGACACTGGCGCAACTCGCGCTGTGGACGGAGCCGGAAAAGTATCCGCTGGGAGTTCATCGCCTGCCGAAGGAACTCGACGAGGAAGTCGCCCGCCTGCACCTCGGCACGATCGGCGTCAAGCTGTCGAAGCTGACCGCCAAGCAATCCGAATACCTCGGTCTGCCGGTCAACGGCCCGTTCAAACCCGACCACTACCGGTACTAACGGCAGGCTCTTGTGGAAGAGCTTTCCGAGAACGACTTCAGCAGCCCGGCCTTTCCCAAGGCCGGGCTTTTTTGATTCTCAAGACTTCAACCGGTCAGGTCGTTTTCAGAGTTGATGAAACGGACGAATTGGTCGATAGGAAAGTGGTCCAGCTTGGCCCGTTGGTCGTGCGCCAGGGTCTGCATCTGTCAGTGTCGCGTTAAGGAATCCTTCAGACACACCCTCGCAAACCGATCAAGACGATGTAGAATCTGTCGAAGTCTGGGACATGGTTGGGATGTTGCATCTTCCAATTTCGTAATGGATTGTGACGGGTGTCCGCGGTCCCACACATCCGGCGTGAAGTCCGTCGGTCGGAGGATTGAATCCCTCCGGGCAAAGTGTTGACGGGTGAGACGGGTGACTTGTCTAGCGCGACGGTGGCTGCTTGGAGAGTTGTGATGATGCACCGTGAGCGAGCTTCACAGGTTGGGTCGTCGCTGTCAGTGGTCCGTCGGGGCGGGATGACGCTGCTGGAAATTCTGCTCGCGCTGGGAGTCCTCGCGATTCTGGCGGCCCTGGCCTGGCCGAGCGTCATGCGGCTGCACGGCGAGCAGAAGATACTCGATTCGGCCGAAAAGGTTCGTGCGCTCGTTGCCACCGCGCGCGTTCACGCCATTGAAAGCGGACTGGCGTACCAGTTCCGCTACGAACTCGGCGGAAATCACTTCCTTGTCATTCCGTTTGAGAAGGAGTTCGAGGGCGTCGATTCGAGGACGACGGGGGCCGGGACCGCCGAAGGGTTCGGGCGGTTCAGCAAGGCGGGTGGAAACCTGCCGGAGGGTGTGACGTTTGCCAAGCCGAACGACTCCAAGTCGGCCCCATCCGTCGGAGGGGGTCAGCAACTGTCGTCGGACGCGTTGAACGGTCTGCCGGGGGCCGACAAGTTGTCGGGGCTGTCGTGGTCGGGGCCGATCGTCTTTCAATCGGATGGCTCGTCCACGGACGTCGAGTTCTCGGTGGTCGATCTCCGCAATCAACGAGTCTCGCTGCGCGTGCGCGGCCTCACCGGAGCCGCCGCGGTCGGAAGACTCCAGCGGGAGGACCGGCCATGAAGAAGAATGCGGAGTGCGGAGTGCGGAGTGCGGAATGTCGAAACGAAAACGCTCCAAGACGCGCGTCCTCACCCAAGGACGACTCCGGTTGGAGATTTGTCCGGAAGGATACCGCTATCCGCAATCCGCACTCCGCAATCCGCCGGGTG
>JANODP010000552.1:0-20304 GCA_031412755.1 Schlesneria sp.
GACCTACTCGGGGCCGGCCGACGCTCTTGAAGCAACAGACTCCCAGCCCATCCTCTTGAATCTCGATCGAGACGAAGATCAGTCGCCGCGATCGGCGCGAGTCCAGCGACGCAAGTTGGCCGAACAGCATGGTCAGACGGACTTTGAGGGATTATCAATCGCTTTAGAGGGTTTGTTGAACGAAGACCCGTTCATTCAACAGGCAGCCAGAGTGGTGTTGGAGCGTCCATCATTCGACACCTACTGGAAAAAGCCTCTGCGGCAGACGTACAGCAATGCGACCGCTTCGCTACATGTCCTGATCGCCGGTGCCCGCACGGCTCCCAAAGCATCGCAGCAACCAATCCTCCGGCGTCTCATCAGAATGTTTCAGCGAACCGAGATTGTTGACGAGCGAACTCTTGCGTGGCGTACGCTCCAACTCGTCTGTATTCGCATGGGCCGTCCGACGGACAAAGAACTCTTCGAGTTGGTGCCGCTCCTGGACGGTTACTATCCCTCGACCTCGTGGCCGGACAATCAACTCCTCTGCGAACTTCTCGTCTATTTGGAAGTTCCCTCCGTCATCGGCAAGAGTCTCGCCCTACTCGACGTCGCCAGAACGCAGGAGGAGCAACTCTTCTATATCTACACCCTGCGAAACGTCTCGAAGGGCTGGACGCTCGATGAACGGCGGCGATACCTCGACTGGCTCAAGCGGGCCGAACTGTTCACGGGGGCGCACTACATGGCGCGCTTCGTCACGTTCATCCGGACCGACGTCCTCGCCAGTCTGACCGATGTGGAACGGGAGTTCTTCGCCGCAAAGATCGCCACGCTCGGCCGGTCCGAGTCCGCGCCGACCGCGACTGTGACCGTGGCCGCCCGGCCCATCGTCAAGCAGTGGTCGCTCGACGAGTTGGCCCCCACGCTGGAAGGTGTTAGTCGCGGGCGAAGCTTCGAGCGGGGCAAATCAATGTTCGCGGCGGCTCAATGCAGTCGCTGCCATCGGTTTGGCGGTGAGGGACTCGCCGTCGGGCCCGACCTGGCGGGAGCCGCCGCGCGGTTCAACCGCAAAGACCTCCTGGAGTCGCTCCTCGATCCGTCGAAGGTCGTCGAAGACAAATACCGCAACACGATGATCGAACTGGACGACGGCCGCGTCGTGATCGGCCAACTCGCGGGGGGCAGCGCCGACACCCTCGCCATCGCCCCCGATCCGAACGAGCCGACCAAACTGGTTCGTGTCGCCCGCAAAGCGATCGTCACCCGCAAGAGCTCGCCGGTATCGCCGATGCCGAAGGGCCTGCTCGACACACTCTCGCAGGACGAGATCCTCGATCTGCTCGCCTACCTCGAAGCATCGGGCAACATGGACCACCAGAACTTCACGAAGTGACTTGTCGCGAGACTACACAAACCACTCACGAATGATGCGGCCGGTGGAGAGTCTGTGACGCTTGCCGCTGGTCGCCTCGACCTCACTGTGCGGGTCGAGGCCGAGTGTGTCGAGCAGCGTTGCAGTGATGTCGGCCGGTGAGACGGGATCGTCGGTGACTTGAGCGGCGTGTTGATCGGTGCGGCCGTGAATCGCGCCCCCCTTCACGCCAGCCCCGGCCAGCAGCATCGAGAACGCATCCGGCCAGTGGTCGCGACTGCTCCAGGGCTGGCTGATGCGAGGCGTCCGTCCGAAGTCACCCATCCAGATCACGAGTGTCTCGTCCAGCAAGCCTCGATCACTCAGATCGCTCAGCAAGGCGGCCAGCGTCTGATCGGCTCGCGGCGCGAGCGTCTCCTTCAACAGCGGGAAGTGATTGCGATGCGTGTCCCACGGATTGTTGGCCGAGCGGCCTTTCACGCCGTCTGCCCAATCCTGTTCTTCGCGGCCCCAATAGACCGTGACGAAGCGCGATCCGGCCTCGACCAAGCGCCGCGCCAGCAGCACCGACTGACCGTGCCGATGGCGACCGTAGCGCGTGTGAGTCTCGGGCGATTCCAGTGACAGATCGAACGCCTGCTGAATCGACGGCGCGGCGAGGATGGAGAGCGCCTGCTGCTGGAACCGGGACAGCCGCTCGGTTGTGGCAACCGCTTCCAGGCGACCGAGTTCGCGGTTGAAGCGGCTCAGAAGTTGAGAGCGTTGCGAGTGACGTGCTCCTCCGATCTCCCGCTGTCTCGCAAAATCGGGAGGCAGCACGCGGCCAGCGGCCGTCAGTTCGACGAGGAACGGATCGAAGGTGGCTCCCAAAATGCCGCCGCTCTGACCGGGAAGAACTCGCCCCTCCATCTTCATCGTTTCGGGAAGCTGAATCGCCGCCGGCATTGCCGCGGGCATTGCCGCCGCACGAGGATCCGCGCGCAGAAAGCCGCTCGCCATGTGCGGCCGGTCCGTCTCTTCCACCTTCAGACCGCCCGCCGAACTGATGTGCCTGTAGCCCGTCAGCATCTGATACACGGCCGGATCATGCACGGTCTCTTCGTGGCGAACCGATCGGACAAGCAGCACCCGGTGCATCTGCCGCGCGAGACACGGCAGCAACTCGCCAATCTGAACCCCTTCCGCCGTGGTCGCGATCGGCTGCCACGGTCCCCGGATTTCGGCAGGCGCTTCGGGTTTGAGATCGAACAAGTCGATCTGACTCGGTCCGCCGTCCATATAGAGCAGAATGCAAGCCTTCGCGCGCGGAACCGGTCGCTGCGAGGAATTCTCTGCCGAGCGAAGCACACCGGGCAGCGTCAAGCCACCGAGACCGACACTGCCGATTTGCAGCAGCGAACGACGAGTGATGGCAGGTCTCGCAAACATCGGTTCCTCATGCGAAAGCGGTTCATTACTCGCAGTTGACCGGCTCGCTCTTCGACAAGCGTTCGGCGCGAGGGAGCCATGACTTACCGCTCCGAATCTGCCGCCGAGTTCAACGAGAGATGAGCCTTTGCCTGAAGCAGGTTCAGCAGACTGCCCACTCGCAGGTAGCGTTCGAGCACCTCGCGCTCGGCCGCTGTGATCGTGCCACCTTGGTTGCGCTGCGCAAGCCGATTCATCTGGCTGACAGAACGACGGGAAAACTTCCATCGCAGGATCGAGCGGGCGACCTCGGGAGCCAAGTCACCCTCACCGGCGGCGACAACATCGGCCAGTATGTCTGCTTCGGTCATGAGAGTGTCAGTTGGCATGATGGAAGAGTCTACCAACCGTCCCGTCGCCGACGCCACCCGAACAACATCTGCTGGGCTACCCCGCGTAGCCTCACGATTCCACACCCTTCGAAGACTCAGGGCGTGCCACTCAGCCGTCAAGCAAAATCTTCCGCCTTCACCCAGTCAGGACAAAACGACGAACCCCGCCACTGCTCCGCGAAGCAAAAAAAGCCGGGTGCAGTCAGTGACATACGTCAAGCGATGGAATGCATCTGGGGGGCACGCTCCGTGCCCCCCAGCGAAAGAGAATCGATACGCATCAATCTCGGGGGTGGCGAAACGCTGCCCCCGGTCCGCCCCGCCCAAATCAGACGTTTGGTTGATGCCACATTTTATTATCTTCGAGGAAGCATATGGTCTTGGCCCGCCATCGGTGGCGTAAAAGTGCAATCTTCCTGTTGGTCTTCTCCCAAGCGAGATATTATCTGCTCAAGCAGAATGCCAATTTCGGTATTTCGAAGAGCCGGATACTGTACTTCAAGACACTTGAGATATAGTGCCTCGGGGCGCATCCGAAACGCAATCGCAAACTGGTGAATCGCACTTCGTGTGATTGGCACTGCGCCGCGTTCGATTTTATTGACTCGGGTTCGATCCCAAGCATCACCGATCGCTGCTGCAAGTTGCTCCTGTGACCAGTCGTGTTGATTGCGTAAATCTCGAATTACGCCTCCACAATTGTCCAGCCCATTTGTGGCCGGCTTCTTTCGCATTCTCTGTGCTCCGATTTTTTCTATAAGTTAAAACCACTACCCTCGTCGAGTGTCTGCAACAATCTCGTTACGGCACAACTCAACAGATCATCGATAATTACCAGTTTTTCCGACAGTGAATCCTGCAAATGGAGATGCCTTTCGTTGTTGAACTGCTTCTGCAGCGTCAATTGGCGCTCCAAGAGCGCATCGATCAGCTCGACGAGCCGTTTCACTCTTCTCTTGGCGCGACGACCGGAGGGAACCCCCCGTTCGCCGAGCCGCTGAACGAGCCTACGAATGTCAGCTCCAACGTCGGAAACTATCATGTTTGATCTCCGAATACGAAACTATGAAAACATGCATGGCGGTGGCAAATCCGGCGTTACATAATACGCCAGTCCACCGTTGTTTGTACACATTACGTCTTCCATTGATTTGCGTTGAGCAGAACTTGCAATCTTCAAATGCCCGGAAAGGTTTACACGTCGGCCTGCGACTCGGCTGCTTAGTTTTAAACGGTTGCCCTCAATCCAGCCGGTTGAATTCGGTGTGATGGATCGATTGTCACGTCCGTTACGAAACGAATGCGAATACCTCTCGACAAAGTTGTCTGTCTCCGCGATCGTGTTTTCAGCACCCAGAACGACAATCCCTGAGGGTGCCATGGACCTGACTGCGGCAAGGGACGGCGGCGGGGCGGATGCCTGCACGTCGTAGTAGAGCGGCGAATGGAACGCTGAAATCGACAAAAGCAGCAACGCAAAAACGACTCGCATCATGATCTGGCTCCTGAAACGGTTTTTCGTTACGCGGCATTCAGGTTGTCCCCTGATTACGCACAGGGTGTTCGTGTCGCGTAAAACAGAACTACATCGGCCAGATGCTAAGCATGTTGTATCTGGCTGTCAACAACCAACTTGACACAGCAGGTTTCTTTCCGAATTGCCGGGTTGGGCGGCTGGGGTCGAGTCTTCGAACCCCCAACAGTCTCAACATCACTCTGCTATGGGGCGGTCGAAAACGACCGAACAAGCCATAGGTTAATTTCACAATCCCAGGATCGGCTCGGCCGAGGCGGCGGCGAGGACTTCTCGGGGGATGCTGGGGTTGAGGCGGAGTTCGCCTGGATCGACGAGGCGTTGCAGCATCGTGGCGACGAGGTGCTTGATGCGGATCGGGTCCGAAGAGGGCTCCGCCGCGTCGCGGGTCGATTGGCCGATGACCTGGCCCGATTTGATGCCTCCGCCCGAGAGGAGCAGCGGGGTGAGGTTGCCCCAGTGGTCGCGGCCTCCGTTTTTGTTCACGCGCGGCGTGCGGCCCATCTCGCCCGTGGCGACCAGCATGATTTTTTCGCTCAGCCCGCGCGAGGCGACGTCGTCGAGGAACGCCGAGACCGCGTGATCGAGCGGCGGGCCCATGTACCCCATCCCCTCCTCGACCGTCGCGTTGTTCACGTCGGCGTGCATGTCCCACACGAAACTGGTCGTCACGGTCACGAACCCACAGCCCGCCTCGCACAGTCGCCTCGCCAACAGCAGCAGTTTTCCCAGGGCCTTCGCGTTGTCGCAGTAGTGGTTGTAGTTGTTCCACTTCTTGTTGATCTGATCGGGCCGGACCAGCGGAGCGGTGTCGTACCGGGCAATCGTCGCCGGGTCTTCCTTCGACAAATCGAAGGCCCCCGCGACTCCCCCGAGCAGCGTGCTGAAGGCCTGCTCGCGCAGTGGATCGACGGTTTGCGAACGGCCCTGTCTTTCCAGGTCGAACCGGCCGTCGAGTTCAAACCGCTGGCGATCGAGTTCCGAGAGCAGCGTCCGCCGATCACCGAGCCGATCGACGGGGACTCGCAGTTCGAGGTTTTTTTGCAGGTCGCCACCGGCACCGGGAACGAACGGGGAATAGCCGTTGCCGAGCGGTCCGGTCGACTCGAACTTGCCGAACGACGTGATGGCCGGCCCCGTCGTCGAATCGACCGACTGCGGAAAGAGCATCGCGTTGGTCGGCATTCCCGACACGGGCCGGTTCGCCCCCGCGACACGCGCATAGAACGAACCGACGTTCGCGCCAGCCGTGTCCTTGCCGACGACCGGCTTGATGTCGTGATTGGCATCCCCCGTCGTGAAGGATCGGACGATGCTCAGCCGGTCCGCCCGCTGAGCCAGTTGCGGAAACGATGAACCAAATGTCACGCCGGGGATCGCGGTTTGAATCTCACCCGTGACCGATTGGATGCCGACCGGCGCGGTCATCTTCGGATCGAAGGTCTCGATCTGACTCGGGCCGCCATGCAGGAAGAGGAGAATGACCGACTTGTCCGTGATCGGCAGGCCCCTCGACGCGGCAAAGGCCTTGTTGGTGAAGCCGTTCACGACTCCAAACGCCCCGGCCCCGAAGGCCCCGACTCGCAACATCTCACGGCGGTTGTAACGGCGGTTGGCGTCGAGCAGCGTCAGCATCAGAGCGTCCTCGGTCGGAAAATGAGCGTCGTCCCAGTACGGATGCTATCGGCTGATATGGATGCGTGCAATCGGCATCTTTCTCGCCTCGCCCCTTTGGGCATGGGTATCTACACATCTTCCGATTTCTGTCGCCTTCGACACGACTCTCCGAGGAGACTGGCAGAACGATGCGGGCAGAACGATGTCAGAAGGAAACGGCTGCGAAAGTTCGTCTTCATCGTTCTGCCCCCATCGTTCTGCCAGTCCTGATTTGGCGGTGACGCCGCGAGCGGGGCGAGGGGAGGAAGAATTCACTCCCGATGACCGCGCTGGTGCCAGGCCCAGCGGAACAGGTTGCGGGTATCGACGTAGCGGGCTTCGTTCGATGAGCAGCCGAGGACCACGACGATCAACTCATCGTCTCTGTGCTTACCGACGGAGACCAGGCACGAACCGGCCGCGTCGGTCGTGCCGGTCTTTACTCCCGAGTAGCCGGTGATTTCCAGCAGCTTGTTGGTGTTCTTCCAGACGACGTTGCGGGTGTAGCCGGAGGGGCCTTGGACTCGCACCGCGTGCTGGCGTGTCTGGACGTACTCGCGGAGCCTTTCACTTTGCATGACCTTCGCGGCGAGCAGCAACTGGTCCCCCGCCGTCGAGAGGTGCGAGTTGTCGGGCAGGCCGTGCGGGTTCGCGTAGTGAGTCTGCTTCATGCCGAGTTCGCCCGCCGTGCGATTCATCTCGGCGACGAACCGGGCCACGGGACGTTCGGCCTCCTTCGAGTCGCCGTCCGGTTTGAAACGAGGCCCCACGTGTTCGGCCAACGCGGTCGCGGCGTCGTTGCCCGAGGGGAGCATCAGGCCGTACAGCAACTCGCGCACGCTGACCTGTTCGCCGGTCTTCAGGCCCGATGTCGAACCGGGTGTCCGGTCGGCGGCCGATGAGAACGTGATGACCTCATCGAGCAGCTTGGCATCCCGCTCCGCTTCGCGCAGGACCAGCCACGCGGTCATGGTTTTGGTGGTGCTGGCAAAGTCACGGCGTTCGTCCCCCTTGTCGTGCCACAGCAGCTTGCCGGTCCTGGCTTCACCGATGGCCCACGCATCCGCCGTCACGAACGGAGGACCCGCCAGCGGATCGGGCGGGGCGAGCGGCAGCACTTCCTTGTTGACCGCGTCGGGATCGACCGGCGGCTCGTCGGCCGACAGGACCAGCGGGCCGAGTGCCTTCCATGTCTCCAGTCCCACGACCCCGGTGGGGGGTAGATTCTGAGACCGCTGAAACGCCGTGACCGCTTGTTTCGTCGCCGGGCCGTAATCGCCATCGACCGACAATTGAGACGCGGCTCCCGTCCGCTTGTTGAGTGTTCTTTGTAACGCCTCGACCAGCTCGCCGTTCGCACCGGGAGCCAGTTCGGTTGGCGGCTTGTCATCGGTGGGAACGGTCGCCGGATGGAAGTGCTGCCAGACCTGCCGCGCGATCTCGGCCGAGAGCAACTGTGCGGCGTTGTCGTCGGTCCAGCGCTGGTCCTTGTTGCCCGAGGTCAACACGCAGACGGCGATGGGGCCGGAGGGAGACTCGATGATTCCCGCCACGGTTCGCACCGCCGAGACCGATCCCGTCTTGAGCGCGACCTTCGTCCCGGCGGGCAGAAACCTGGCGAGCCGTTGTTTGTCGTCGCACGCCAGCAGGTGGTCGTACATCTGCTTCGACGCCTCTTCGGAGACGAGTTCCTTCCGGTGCAGTCGTTCCAACAGCCGCAGCATCTCGCCCGCCGTGGTGCTGCCGAGGCCGAACTGCTTGCTCCGCTCGGGGGCCAGCGACGTGTCGCCGCGATAGACCTTGGCGTGGAGCCGCGTGTGAGGGAACTCCCACTTCGTCATCAGTTCCGTGGTGGCGGGCAACCCGATCTGATCGAGCACCAAATTCGTGGCCGTGTTGTCCGAGTAGACGATCATTAGCCGAATGGCATCGCGCACCGAGACCTGTGTCCCGGCCGAGAAGTGCTGCGTCAGGATGCCCGAACCCGGCACCTTGTCCGCCTCGTTCAAGACGACCGGCTGGGCGAGGTCGAGCGTTCCGTCGGCCGCCTGCTGGTAGGCGGCGATCATCACCGGGAACTTGATGAGGCTCGCGGTCGACATCGGATCGTCAGCCCGATGAGCGAACGTCGCCCCCGTCTTCAGATGTTTCACCGCGACCGATACGGTCCCCTGATGCGCTGCGATGAGCGGTTGAATGAGCTCAGCGAGGCGAGGATCGTCTTCCGCGTGGGTCGCGATCGGCAAACACAGCGCGAGAACACATCCCAATACGATGCCGAGATTCACACGCATGGTGGCGATGACTCCAACTGACAGGCACAACAATCAACCCCGATTTGTGGGTGAGCGGGAACGAGCGTACCCAAACTCAACGGGAGAGCAAGGACGGTTGCAAAGGATTGATCGTGTGCCACGGCTGTGTCAGCCGTGTGTCTTTCGCGAGGCTTGCGACCGCTCGCACGGCTGACACAGCCGTGGCACGACGATTTCGATGGGCCGCCAAGACTTCGAGTTCTCAAGCGGGGAGCTGCGACGCTTCGGCACCGCTGGAGTCGAACTCAATGCGAGACGAGGACCAGGCTGGTGGCGACGGGTTGGAGTTCGGCAGCAGGCCCGCGACTCGGAGCCATCGTTCGGCCAGGTTGTTCGTGCTGAGCCGTCGATACCCGACATAGGACGTCGTCAATCGAGGGTTGATTTCCACAATCAACGGTCTCGATGAATCGGCATCGGGAAGCAGGAGATCGAAGCCGATGTAGCCATTCAATCCGGGAATTGTCGCGCAGGCGCTGAGAACCAGTTTGCGAAGCGCGATCTGAGTGGCAGGCGGAATGTCGGCGGGAATCGAACCTCCCCGATACGCGAACTCGCCCGAGAGCCGTTGGCGTCCGATCGGGAAGATCTCGATCTTGCCGTTCGGCTGGCAGAGGCATCCCACGGACAGCGGTTGCCCCGCGACGAAGGGTTGAATCAGAGCCTTGTGCGAGACACCAGCCTGCTCATAGTCCCGCGCCGCGCGCTGCCACTCGTCGCCCGAGTCGGCCCGGACGCGGAAGGTGAGCCACGACCCCGCTCCATCGCGCGGCTTGATGACCCACGACTCGTCGCATGATTGATCGTGTGGTTCGTTCGGCTCGATGCGATTCCAGTCCACTGTCGCGGTGGGAATCGTCGCCAGCGCGTGGCGTTCGAGATGCCCGGCCAGTCGCAGTTTGTCGCCGCACAACTCGATCGCCTCCGGCGAACAGTTGAGCGAACGCTTGTCGAGCGACTCGACGCGACGGACTCGCTCGGCAAGCCGGCCGTCCGTTTCGGGAGCGATCACCAACACGGCGTCGCTCGCTGCCGCCAGGCGGTCGAATTGCCGGCGCTCTTCGCGAGGTTCCGTCACGGTGACGATGTCACAGCGGGTCGAGTCGTGACGGCGGGACGCATCCTCGGCCAGCCGCGCATCGAGCGTCGTGGCCACGCGGCAATCGGGAATGCGCAGCAGATCGTCCACGATGGCCCACAGCATCGCCCGGCCCTCCCGCCGCAACGAGTCCGGCAGCGGTTCACCCGACAGTGCCCCTCCACAGATGAATTCAGAGACAAAGATGCGCACGTCCTGCTCCACGACGTTCTGAGCGAAGGTCGATGGTTGAGGGTTGAGGGTTGAAGGACAGAGTTCTGACCCTCAACCTTCGACCCTCAACCCTCAACCTGCGTGAGGTATAGCCGGTGAACCGCCTCAGGGCGATTGATGACCGACGGCGGCCGATTTGAGTTGCGACATCTGACGGGGCGACAGCTCGGTCAGCGATTCGCACCCGATGCAGTGACGCTTCGGCGAGATCGACTCGATCCAGACGACTTCCACCGTGACGTTGCAAACCGTGCGCGCGGTATCACGGACTTCGATCAGCAGCTTCTCGCCCTGTGGGATGAGTTGCTCGAGCACCAGTCGGACGCCGGACGTGGAGACATCCTCCAAATGACCCCGCAGCACGGTGGTGGGCGACGCGGTGCTCAGGAAACGGACTTCGCGAGCCAGCGGGACACGCTTGGCCTGGCGTCGGTCAGAGCTGCGGCGGTCGTCGGGAATGCGGCGTTCGGACATCAAGGGGCATCCTGTGCGAGCGGCTGCGCAGGGAATTCCTCGCAACCTAGGATGATCTAGTTTGTGAATGACCACTCGTCAAACGGGATGTTCGCCGGGCACGACAGATTACGGCAGATGATCGCACGCGAATCGAACATCGCACGGGAACGGCAGACGGTGGTGCACGTCGAACTTACGAATACATCTGGCCGAAGCCGGTTGCGTCGAAGGCGTTGACGTAGTGCTGAATCCGCGGCTCCGAACCGTCGTCGGACCACAGGACCGAAACCACATCGATCCGGGCGCGGCGTTCGAGCCAGCCTCTCCGCTTGAGATAGGCCAGAGCCGATTGAGTGATCTTCCGCTGCTTGGCCGGAGTGATGGCTTCGGTCGGATGTCCCGCCGACGTGGTCGAGCGCGTCTTCACCTCGACAAACACGATGGCCTCGCCGTCCAGCGCGACCAAGTCCAACTCACCGAACCGTCCCCGCATTTGTCGTTCGAGGACGCGGTAACCGAGCCGCTCCAGAAACAGGGCCGCCGCCGCCTCTCCCCGATTCCCCAGCGAGTCGGGGGCGTGTCGTCGTGGCCAGAGTCGCGCGAGCCAACTCCACAACTCAGCGTTCCTTGGGCGACTTCGTTGATCGACTGTCCCGCTCGCAGTTGCTGACGAGACTTCCGCGCGGGACGGCGTCAGCCCCGGGAAGGTCGATGGTTGAGGGTCGAAGGTTGAGGGCAAAAGACGGATCTGAACTCCGTCCATCAACCCTCGACCTTCAACCATCAACTCACTGTTGGTCGCGAACCATCGCGACAGCCTCATTTCTTGGCCGCCTTCTTGCTCTTCTTCTCGGCGTTTCTGGCTTCCACTTCGGCGATCTCGACGCGTTCGGTCAGCTTCGTGGCCTTGCCGATCCGGTCGCGCAGATAGAACAGCTTCGCGCGGCGAACCTTGCCGTGCCGCTTGACTTCGATCTTGGCGATCTTCGGCGAATGGTAGGGGAACGTTCGTTCGACCCCTTCGCCCGAGACGATGCGCCGCACGGTGAACATCATGCGGGTCCCGCCACCGCGGCGGCCGATGACCACGCCGTTGAAGATCTGGATGCGCTCTTTGTCGCCTTCCTGAATCTTGGTGTGGACGTCGACCGTGTCGCCGATGTCGAACACGAGCGGGTCGGGACGCAGATACATGTCTTCGACGATTTTCAGATACTTGTTGATCATGGTTTCTCTTCCAACCTCAGTCCAAGGGCGGGAATCGCCCGCCAGTTTGAAATCATTTCTGCACGACGGAGACACCGTCGGTCCACTTTTCGTTTTTTCCAGAACGGCCCTTATGGCAGCGATTCGTCGGGTGAGGAGCCTCGCCTCTGCCGGGTCCGTTCCAAACTCTGTTGCTCGCGCCAGCGAGCGATTTCACCGTGATTGCCGCTCAGCAAAACCTCTGGAACGGTCATCCCCCGGAACTCGCGCGGTCGCGTGTACTGAGGGTATTCCAACAGGCCCGACTCGCCGAACGAATCGTATTTGCTGCTCGTCTCATCTCCCAAAACTCCCGGCACCAGCCGGATCACCGTGTCGATGACCAGCATGGCCGGCACTTCGCCGCCGTTGCAGATGAAGTCGCCGGCGGAAACCTCCAACGGCTGCAACCCCTCGGCGATTCGTTCGTCAAATCCCTCGTAGCGGCCACACAGCAGGAGGAGTCTCGGAAACCGAGCCAACTCCCTGACGAAGCCCTGATCCAATCGCCGACCCTGCGGAGTCAACATCACCAGTTGACCGGGCTGGTCACCGTCGGCTTGCACCGCTTCGACGCCCGCGTAAACCGGCGGACAGGCCATCAACATTCCCGGGCCCCCGCCGTAGGGAGTGTCATCGACCGACTTGTGCCGATCCGTCGCCCAATCGCGGATGTTCCACAATCGCACGTCCACCAGTTGCTTCTCGATCGCCAGCTTGAGCAGGCTCTGCTGCAGGTAGCTGTGAAACAACTCGGGGAACAGTGTCAGGACGTCAAATCGCATCTCGGCCGCTCATCCCTTCACGTCACCGGCGTGGGCCGGACCACCACCGATGAGTCACTCACTGGGAGCGGCCTCTTCGGCGGCAGGAGCCGCTTCACTTTCCGGAGGAGCGGGCGGAGCCTTTTCCTTCGGAGCCTGCATCGGAGCCGGAGCCGCCGCGACGCCAAACCGGTTCGACTTCACCTTCTTGACCAGCGTGGCCACGCGGTCGGACATGCTGGCACCGACCGAGATCCAGTAGTCGACGCGAGCCAGGTCCACGAGGACTCGCTTCGATTTGTCGGCGACCGACGTGTCATACCAGCCGACCTCTTCGAGGGCCTTCCCCTCACGATGGACTCGCGAGTCCATCACACAGATGCGGTAGAACGGACGATGCTTGCGTCCAATCTTCTTCATGCGGATTCTTACTGCCACTCAGTTCTCCTTTTGTCATTAGTCACTGGTCATTAGTCACTGGTCATTAGTCACTGGTCATTAGTCATTAGTCATTAGCATTGGAGTTCTACTTCACTAATGACCAATGACTAATGACCAATGACTCCTTCTCACCGATTGCGCTTCCGCTGCTTCTTGGCTTCTTTTCGGGCCTTCTTGCGTTTCTCGTCGGCCTCCTTGGGATCGGCCGGTCCCCGTTTGCTCCGTTCCTTGGTCGGCATCAACTTGGCACCGGGGTTGAGCATCCCGCCATCGGCCATGCTCTTCATCGCCTTCATGCGGTCCATCATTCCCATGCCGGCCATTTTCTGCATCATCCCGGCCATGTTCTCAAAGTCTTTGATCAACCGGTTGACGTCGGCCGGTTCGGTGCCACTGCCCCGGGCAATGCGATGCCGCCGGCTGCGATCGATGCGGTCGGCGTGCCTTCGCTCGTAGGCGGTCATCGAACCGATGATCGCTTCGATCCGGCCCATGTCCTTGTCGGCATCCATCTCGGGATTGGCGGCGGCCATCCCGCCCATGCCGGGGATCATCTTCATGATGTCGCCGAGCGAACCCATCCGACGGACCATCTTCATCTGATTGCGGAAGTCATCCAGCGTGAACTTGCCGGCCAGCATCTTCTGCTGCTGCGCTTCGACTTCCTCCTCGGTGAACTCCTGCTGAGCCTTCTCGAACAGCGAGACCACGTCGCCCATGCCGAGGATGCGGCCGGCCATGCGGTCGGGATGGAACGGTTCGAGCCGGTCGAGCGTCTCGCCCACACCGATGAACTTGATCGGGACGCCCGTCACTTCCTTGACGCTGATCGCCGCCCCGCCGCGCGTGTCGCCGTCGAGCTGGGTGAGGATCACGCCGTCCAGTTCGAGGGCTTCGTTGAACGCCTTCGCGCTGTTGACCGCGTCCTGACCGGTCCTCGCGTCGCAGACGAGCAGAATCTGATCGGGCTGAACCTTGCGGTCGATCTGCTCCAGCTCGTTCATCAGCGCGGCATCGACGTGCAGTCGGCCGGCGGTGTCGAAGATGATCACGTCGATCCCGGCCTGCTTCGCGGCGGCCAGTCCGTTGGTGCAGACCTTCAGCGGGGATGAACCTTCGGGCGCCTCGCTGTAGACGGGGACATCGAGCTGCTGGCCGATGATCTTGAGCTGATCGATGGCACCGGGTCGCTGCAAGTCGGCCGCGACGAGCATCGGTTTGCGGCCCTGCTCCTTGAGCATCTTGGCAAGCTTGCCGCAGGTCGTGGTTTTGCCACTCCCCTGCAGGCCGCACATCATGATTTTGTTGAGGCCGTCGCGCCGCAGATGCAGCGAGGAGTCGGCCGGCCCCATCAGGTTGCAGAGTTCCTGATGGATGATCCCGACGATCTGCTGGTCGGGACGAAGAGACTTGAGAACCTTCTCACCAATGGCCTGTTCGGTGCAGCGCTTGATGAAACTCGTGGCGACGTCGTAATGCACGTCCGCTTCGAGCAGCGCCTTGCGAATCTCGGCCAGACCTTCGCGGATGTTGGATTCGGTGATTCTGCCACCGCGATTCAACACCGAGAGCGCCGACCGAAGGCCGTTGGTAATACCGTCAAACATGGAGTCAGACTCGGGTTCAAAGTTATCCGGAGCGTGCCAATGCACGGCGTCACGCGAATGACGATCCAGGCGGACTCAACCACCCAGGAGCCGGAGCAGGGCGGAGACTATAGGGGCCGCGCCGCCCATTGACAACCAACGCGGCCACTCGGCGTAAAGCAATCCCCTTTTTCAAATGGAGGTGCCACGGCTGTGCCAGCCGTGTGTATTTCGCGAAACTCGTGCCCCGCCCCACGGCTCACAGAACCGCCGTGGCGCACCCGTTTCAACGGGATGAGACTTCAGTTTCAACAAGGCGATGGCTCCGGACAACAACCGGCACCGGCTTGCCGCTCCCCGGCCGCCCATCTACTGTGTGCGGCTTGCGTCGCGCGACAGCGTTGCCGTGTCGGTGGCACTCGGCGCGAGCCGCTCTGACGTCGAGGATTGCTCGCCGCGCCCGCTCTCGGCGGGAATGGGCGACACACGGATGGCGGTCAGCGACCACGGATCTTTCCTATTTGCCTACTTGCGAGACATCATGGCCAAACAGAAATCCGCAGCGTCGGCTCCCTCTCCCGCGGCGAGGGAAGAAGTGTTGCTGGCGATACGCCGGAGTGATGAGCCGCTGACGGCGAGTCAACTTGCCAAGTTGCTTGTCGCGCCGCACAAGCTGTCCGCCGCGGCACTTGGTCCAATTTTGGACGAGTACGTCGCGGCTGGCACGTTGCATTCGATTCCGTTGGCGACCGCGAAGGGCAAGCCGCGGTATTGGGATCGCGACGTCCACGCGCTCGGCCGCGCGGCGGTGTTGGAGGCGATGCAGCGGGCCGAAGAGCCGCTCACCGCGAAGGAACTTTCCGGCCAGCTCGCAGCGCCGCTCAAGATGGCCGAAGCGGCGTTGACGACGATGCTGGAGGAGTACGTCGCGGCCGGCACGTTGCATGCGATTCCGAAAGCGACCGCGAAGGGCAAGCCGCGCTATTGGAATCGCGACGTCGTTGAATTCGGTCGCCTCGCGGTCTTGAAGGCGCTTGAGATAAAGGGGCCACAGACGCAGGCCGAACTCAAGAAGGGGGCCAAAGGGCTGACCGACACTCAGTTCGAGCAGCTCTTTCAAGGTTTGCTCCATTCCCGTGCGATCCTTCCGCATCCGCCGCTGGGCAAGCCGGTCAAACAACTGTTCGGCAGCCGGCCGCCCGCGCCGGAGCCATACTTGAAAGACGTGGCAACCCAGTTGACGAAGATTGTCGGGCAACTTATTGCGGCCGGAGTTGATCGCGACGTGCTGGCGAACGCGATCCTGTCGCTGCTCGCTGAATCGGGATTGCCCGTCACCACCGCGCCCGCCCCGACCAGTGAGACCGCTCCACAGCCGCAGGCTTCGCTCGACCTGCTGATGCTGATGCGGCAGATCGAACCGGGGGCCGAGCGTGGCGCGTTGGTCGCTGCGCGCGAACTGCGACGCGCGGCAAACCTCGACAAGCCCCAATTCGATCGTGCCGTGCTGGACCTGGCGCGGCAGGGGCGGCTGATGCTGCATCGCCACGATTATGCGAGCGGATTGAGTTCGGCTGAGCGCGACGAACTCGTGACGGATGGCGCGGGGGCGTACTATGTTGGCATGGCTCTGCGCCGAGGTGAGGGCTGAATCCGTCCTACGGTATTTGGAGAACAGACGCTGTGAATCCGTTTCGCGAGATCATCGTCTCGGACCCGTGGCGGGCCGCCGCCGTGGACGTGCCCGAAATTCAAGCCGATGTATTCGACGAGTGCCTGCGGGGCGTCGAGCATGTACGCCGCGCGGGTCGCTCGGCCGGTCTGTTGATTCATGGAGCAGCCGGGAGCGGCAAGACGCACCTGCTCAGCCGCTTGCGCACTCACCTGACACTTCAGGCACCGACCGCGACCGATCGCGACGAGTGTCTGTTCGTGTGGGTTCGCCTGCAAGCCAGCCCGCGCATGATTTGGCGGCACGTGCGGCGAATGCTCGTCGAAGATTGGTTCCGTCCCGTGCGAGGGCAGCGTACGCAGTTCGAGCGGATTCTCTTTCATCGCCTCGCCGAGATTCGCGTGGCCGAGGGAGATCTCGAACCGTGGTATGAATTCATGCGGGACGAGAAGCCCACGGAACTCGATGAACTGTTGGAGCGGGTCGCAGACAACCTGTATCTCGACCGGAACACGACGATCGCATTCAAGCATCTGGCGTTCGAGCGGCATCGC
Source organism: Schlesneria sp. (assembly GCA_031412755.1). GTDB lineage: Bacteria > Planctomycetota > Planctomycetia > Planctomycetales > Planctomycetaceae > Schlesneria. Next base: position 16,692 of record JANODP010000552.1, read on the forward strand.
CGCGACCTGCGGGCCTGGCTGGGAGGCGACTCACTTCCCGAAGAGGCTCTCGCGCAGCTCGGTCTGTCGCAGGACGAAGGAACCGACGAAGAACGCGAACACGAGGCCAGGCGAATCGTGCTCATGTTATGCAGGCTGGCCGGAGACGGCTTGCCGATCGTGCTGAGTCTGGATCAGGTGGAGGCGCTGCAAGCCTCCGCCGACGATCGCGAGGGCCTGTTCGCGTTTGGACAACTCGCGAGCACTCTGCACGACGAGACGTCCAATGTGCTGGTTGTCTCGTGCGTCCAGTCGGCTTTCGCGACGGAGTTGAAGGACAAGTCGCGCGGAGCGGATTATGCCCGGATGACGTCTCTGGGCGCGAGATCGCTCGCCACGCTGACGCGACCGCAGACCGAAAAGTTGATCGCCGCGCGGCTGGCACTGGCTGATCCTGCGTTCCGACATCCCGTCCCCACCGATCCGCTGTGGCCGCTCGAACTGGCTGATTTCAACCGGCTCACCGCCGTGGACGAACTCACGCCGCGCCGGCTGTTGGCGACGTGTGCCGACCGATTCGAGATCTGTGCCGCGCGAGACTTGTCACCGGTGCCCAGCTCCGCGCCACTCGATGCGGGAGGGCCTCTGCTTCACGATGTAAAGACGGCGGTCCAGCCCATCGCGAACTTTCTCGACGACGAATGGAAGTCGCGCGTGGAACAGTCGCTTTCGGCGAACCGACCCGAGCGGACGGAGGAGATCGTGCGGCATGCGCTGCCCCTGCTCATCACGCTGATCGCGCCCGAGTGGAAGCCGGTGCATGATGAGTTGCTGCCCGATGTGCCTCTGCTGTTTCAGGGACCGAGAGGCCGAACGGGTCTGAGCATCCGCACGGAGCCGAACATGAGGACCGTCGGGGCAAAACTCGGACGCCTCGCGCAGCAGTTGGCGTTGGGGCGGATGGCTCGGTTGATCGTCCTGCGTGACAGTCGCGTCCCGCTGACCAAGGCCGCCAAGGGAGCGCGGAAGAATCTGGACGATCTCGAACAGCGAGGAGCCATCGTCGTTCATCCCGCTCCCGAAGTGTTGGCGGCACTCGACGCGCTGCGCGCCTTGTTGTCAGATGCGAAATCGGGTGATTTGGCTCGCGACGGCGAGACGGTTTCGCCACAAACCGTCGAAGAATGGCTGAAGTCACAACTCCCTGATGAACTGCGCGAGTTCGCACAGCAACTGACCGGTGTTTCGCCGACTTCGGCTGAGCCGCCAGCGCACGACTGGCTCGATCTGGAAGAACTCGCCGCACTGCTCGTCGAGCAGCCCGTCCTCCCGCTCGACAAGGCATCGGAGCTGCTGAAGCGGCCCGCTGCGACAATCGTCGCCACAATCCAACGGCATCCCGACCGCTTCGGCCTGCTGGCCGGACCGCCCGCCATCATGTTTCGGGTGACCAGCGTTGCGAACTGACAACCCGACCGGAACGCGAACGACATCGCCCCCTGGAGACGACTTCCATGTCCGTGACAATCACCGTGAGCGAGGTTCGCGCGGCGCTGTATCGGGCGGCGGGAGCCGCGAGTGATTGCGGAGACGGTGCGCCGTCGACGGCCGTCTTGGGACAGTGGTTTCATGAGGGGCTGGGGCTGCTTGTGGGAGACGATTCGAGCACGAGCCCGCTCGCCGCGCTGGCTGAGGTCGAAGCGGATCTTGAGGTCTGGAAGCAGACGCTCGTCGAGCGAATGTACTCGCAATTCGTCGGGCCGAAACTGACGCGGCAGCAGGCGGCGCTGCACGATGTCGCGCCGCAGGTGTTGGCGTTCTGGCAGGCGATGCAGGCCGCCTGTCACTGGCTGGCCGAACTGAGTTGGAGCATGCCGCCCACACGAGCGTCGCACCGCGCGGCTCGAACCGCGCCGTGGCAGACGCTGGCCGAATGGTTCACGACCGAGGAACCTTTGACGTGCGAGCTGCGCGAGCCGAACTGGTCCGACAGCGTGCGGCTCGTGGGCGTGGCTGATGCAGTCGTGAGGCTCGCCCACACGGGGGCCTGGTGTGCGATCGAGTTCAAGTTGGGACAGACTTCGCCCGCTGTGGACCTCGGCCAGGCGTGCCTCTATCACCTGATGCTGTCGTCGGCTGCGGCGACTCGCGAACCGAACTCAGCGCGTGGGCAAGACGCCTCGTCCACGGGAGCACTCGCGCTGATCAGCTTTCGTCCCGAGCGGCACGAGCGACTGTTCGCGGCAACCGAATTGGCCGGGGCGCGGATGCGGCTGATTGACGTGATCGGCAAGTTGGCGGGAGTCGATGCCGCGCTGGCCACGCCGCCGCTCGGAAGGACCGGGCCGACGAACATGCCTCCGCCCCCGGCGAGTCTGAAGCCAAACGTTCTCGATGCCATTCGTCCGACCGAGGAACATCTGAAGCTGGGACGAGACCTGGTCAAGACGCTGGCCGAGTACGGCGTCCACGTTTCCCTCGACGAGCCACCCCTCGTCGGGCCGACGTTTCTGCGATTCCCGATCACACTGGGACGCGGCACGAAAGTGAGCGCCGTGGAAAGCCGAGCCGCCGAGTTGCAGGTTCGTCTTTCGCTCAAGGCCGAACCGTTCATCAATCGCGAAGACGGACGCCTGGTCATCGACGTGCAGCGCCCCGACCGGCAAACCGTGATGTTCGAGCAGGTTCGCGGGCAGCTCATCGCGGGCGATTCGGTGCTCGGCGGGTCGCGCGTCCCCGTCGGCGTGGATCTCGATGGCAAACTGTATTGCGCCGACTTCTCGCGGACGGAGCACGCGCATCTGTTGGTCGCCGGGACGACCGGGAGCGGCAAGAGTGAATGGCTGCGATTGGCGGTCGCGGGACTGCTGCTGACCAACACTCCGCAAACGCTGCGGCTGCTGATCATCGATCCAAAGAGGAACGCATTTCACGCACTGCGCGACTCGCCGTACCTGTGGCGGCCGATCGTGTTTCCGGACGAGCAATCGGCCAGTGATATGTTGCGTGCCCTCGGCGACGAGATGGATCGCCGCTATCAGCAGCTTGACGGCGCGGACTCGCACGCGGAACTGGTGGCCCGCTCACAGAGTCCGCTGCCACGCATCGTCTGCGTCTGCGATGAATACTTCGACCTCATCAATCGCAACCGCGTCGAGCGAAAGCTGGTCGAGGAACAGGTCTGTCGACTGGGAGCCAAGGCGCGGGCCGCCGGGATTCACCTGATCCTGGCCACTCAGCAGCCGAGTCGCGAAACGATCAAGGGGGCGTTGGACTCGAACATCCCCGCGCGGATCGGACTGAGAATGCAGAAAGCGCTGGAGTCGAAGATGCTGCTCAGCGAAGGGGGAGCCGAAAAGCTGCTCGGCAACGGCGACCTGCTCTTCAAGGACATCGGCAGTCCTCAGCGGCTGCAAGCCCCGCTGCTCACCGCCGACGAGCGAGACGCGATCTTTGGCAAACGATGAGATCGTTCGTTGCGTCTCGCCCGCTCGCCCCCGCCAGCTCTCGCCTCTCGGGTCAGGACAATGCCGGGGGCAGGGCCGTAGGGAAGTAGGGAAGTGGCGGCGTGGGGGGTGTTGCCCCACACCGCAAGCCCGTGGGCCAAAACGCAATTACGGAGGGCCCCCCCCCC
>JANODP010000553.1:0-16879 GCA_031412755.1 Schlesneria sp.
ATTCCGAAATTCCGAAGTGCCTGACCCCGGCTTTGTCGGGTGGCCGGTGCTGGACCGAAGTGAAGCACCGGATCTTCGCGAAACGCTCCAGACCCGGCTACCCCGCCGCCGGTTGACGCAATTGTTAGATGGCGTATTTACGACCATCAAAACAGCCCCGGAATCTCAGCATCCTTCAAACGGACTTCATGGCCACTTGGTGATCGCTCCAACGTCGTCGGATTTACGTCATATCCGATTTCAACGGTTTCTGCGGTAAGCTTCTCCTCAGTTACCGAAAAGATCGTCGTGGCAGTACTGGCGGCTGGCCTGTATTTGTCGTCTTTTGCAAAGGCATCAAAATACATAGGTGTTGAGACAACAAGAATCAGTTTTTTATCTTTCACACGCATCTGGATCCCGCTGCCTTGTCCTGGTGTCGGTGCGATTGAATTAGTGAGAATTGAACTTGTACCGATTGCGTCGCCAGTGGCCTTTGATGCGTGGACACCGTATCGAATCACGAGTGCGCGGTTCTTGACGCGGGGCTCATCCGTGGTTCGCTTTCCGTTCGAATCGAGATCCCAGAGTTTCTGCCGAATAAGAACAATGGCATCGAACGTAGCCGTATCATCTGTTCGAACCAAATTTGTGTACATCGTTCGCCTGTGAAATTCGGTTTCAAGTGTGTCGTCACTGATCTTGGATGTGACTTTTGTTTCGAGCGTCTTTCCAACGAGGTTCGATTCGACGAAGTCCGCGACTTCTTGGAACGACTTGGGAATTGCGGAGTCGGCGGCGATCGCTATTGATGCTGCGACGAAGGCAATTGAAAGGCTGGTGAGTAGGATGGTTTTGGACATCGAGCATGCTCCTTTTGAATGAAAACGGTCTAGCAATCTAACAGTGAATTGATCTGCACGCGGGCCAACTCAACCATGCTTTTCATGTGTGCCTGATTTTCACGCAACGCAACATGCCTTGCGCCCGGCAGTTTGTCAACGACAGCGTTTGGTAACGTGATAGCCCGTATGCTGGCAAACCCTGATATCCCTGCATGCAGCCTAACCCTGTTATCTGCACAGGACTGATGAAATGACAAACGGTCAATAGCGTCGGCGGCGGAAGACAGTGGAGTAAGCGGCTTGCCTGCTCGCCCAATCTGTTGAGATATACAGGTGGACCGCTCGTGTCACGGGTTGTTCAACAGTCTCTATGCCGCGCGCTTCCTCTGCCGCAACTGGTCGATCGTTACGGCGGCGACGATGATGATGCCGAGGATCATGTCTTGGATCGGGTTCGTCAGGCCGAGGGCCGTGCAACCGCTGGTGATGACCGACATGATGAGTGCCCCCGTCAGCGTTCCCAGCACCGAACCGCGTCCGCCATTTAAACTTCCTCCGCCGATGACGACCGACGCGATCACCTTTAATTCGAGTCCCGAACCTGAGGTCGGGTTGCCGACCGTCAGGCGCGAGAACTGGTACAGCCCGGCGATGCCGACGAACAGGCCGCCCAGCGTGTAGATCGCGATCTTGTTCCAGCGGACGTTGATTCCGCAGAGCCTGGCCGTCGCCTCGTTCGATCCGAGTGCGAAGACGTACCGGCCGAAGACCGTGTAATGCAGCACGGCCGCCAGGGCCGCGGCCATGACGAGCGTCAGCCACACCCCGCTCGGCAGCCCGTCAAACTCGACGATCCCTTCCAACGGCATTGTGATTCCACCCGGCAGCCCGATCCCTTCGACGAACCGCTTGAGGGCGTCAACCGGAACGCGCAGGGTTGGTCGCCAGGCCTGCGGCATACCAAACCACAAGGCTTGCGGCCGCACGCTGAGCAGATCGCCGATCCAGGCCGGAACCTGCGTGGCATTGTCGGGACGAACGGTTGTCTCGGACGCGATCATCTTCGCCAGCCCGAGGTACACCTGCATCGTTCCCAGCGTGACGATGAACGGGACGAGCCGCAGGTCACTCACCAACGAGCCGTTCGCAAAACCGCACAGGCATCCACAGCCGACGGCGAGGATCAGAGCGAGCCCAGGAGTCCAGGGTGTCCACCTCGGAGAAGCCGCCTTGGTGCGATCGAGCCGTTGTTTTCGGAGCTCGACGCCTCCTTCTGCCGCCTTCACGCGGGAGGCATCTTCGGCGATCTCGTCCGGCGTCTTCGGTCTCGTCCTGGCACTTCCGGTGGGTGGCGAGTCGGTCGTGGCATCCCGCTCCAGGGCCCTCTCGGTCTTCCCGGCGTCACTGCGTGCCCGAGTCAAACTTTCCTCGGCTCGTTTCAGCTTGGATGTCGCGCTGGCGACGCTGTCGCCGTTGACGAGCAGCAGCGCGGCATCCTCCTTCAGGCTCCACGCGAGCACCGTCGCGCAGAGCGCGATGGCCATGCCGACGGACAGGTCGATGCCCCCCGCAATGATGATGACCGTCATGCCGAGAGCGGCCACGGCCACGGTGGCCGTTTGCGCGGCAACGGTTCTCATGCTGCGCTGCGTGTGGAACGACGCCTTCTCTCCGTTGACGAACACGTCCGTGACGCAGAACAGTCCCGTCACGACGACCAGCGCGAGGAACGGTCGCAGCAGATCGAAGGTGGTTCGCCAGGCACTCGCCGACGCCGGACGAGCGAGCGGAGTTGGAGAGTCGGCGGCGCTGGGATCGGGAGCGTGTGACATCGGTCTCGTCGAACGAAGGGAAACAACCTGGGAAGCCGTTTGTACCAAGGGCGGCTGCGAGAAAGTACCCGTTTCGCAGGCCACCGGCCACTCGTCCGCCTTCGTTCCTGTGGTTGCGAAACCGGGCGACATTCGGCAGAGTCCCCCTGGCCTCAATCATGCCAACACCGCGTCCGGCTTCGTGTGGCACGCCCCTGAGTCCTCGAAGGGCGTGGAGCCGCAGAGCCACGCCCTTCCCAAAGCGTCAGAGCGTGCCACACGCTTCCGACGGAGGAACCTTCGATGACGACACCTCAACAGAATCCAACTCCTCTGTCCGAATCGACCCTTGCCGCGCGCGGGGGTTGGGTGGGTGAGTTCACCACGCGGACCAGTTCGCCTCCCGTTTACATGACGACCGCGTTTGACATTCATTCGCTCGATCAACTCGATGCGGTCGCGAGCGGGCAGGAGAAGGGATACATCTACACGCGCGACGGCAATCCGAATCACGAGGCCTTCGCCAACGACGTCGCCCGGCTGGAAGGGGCCGAGGCGGGAGTGGTCACGGCGTCGGGAATGGGGGCGCTGACGGCCGTCCTGATGGCGATGGTCAAGTCGGGCGAGCACGTCCTCGCCGCGCGAGTCCTCTACGGACGGACCGGCCAATTACTCAATCACCTTGCCACGTCGTTCGGTCTGAAGGTCACCTACTTCGACGTCGCCGATCCCGCTGCGCTGCGCGGCCTCGTCACGCCCGACACGAAATTGTGCATCGTCGAATCGATCTCGAACCCGCTGCTGGAGGTGGCCGATCTGCCGCGCCTCGTCGCCACGCTCGGATCGGTACCGCTGCTGGTCGACAGCACGTTCGGAACGCCCTGCCTGATCCGGCCGATCGAACACGGCGCGACACTCGTCTGGCACAGCGTCTCGAAATACCTGAACGGTCACGGCGACGTGATGGCCGGCGTCGTCGTCGGCCCCCACGGGTTGCTCCGCAAGATCCGGGCGATGTCGAGCCTGTACGGCGTCAACGCGAATCCGTTCGAGAGCTGGCTGGCCTCGCGCGGCCTGAGAACGCTGCCGCTGCGGATGGAGCGAGTGTCTCAAACGGCTCTGGCCATCGCGGCCTTCCTCGAACAGCACCCGCGCGTGACGAAGGTCTTCTATCCCGGTCTGGCCTCGCACCCGGATCACGCTCTCGCGCAGAGACTGCTGCCGCGCGGTTGCGGCGGCATGCTGGCATTCGATGTGGCGGGAGGCCGCTCCGCCGTCGATGGCCTGTTCCGCGCGCTGGCCGATGTGATCCCATTCTCGCCCACGCTGGCGGACGCCCGCACGACGGTCTCGTACCCCGCGGGAACGTCTCACAAATTCATGACCGCCGCCGAACGAGCGACCTACGGAATTGGAGACGGTCTCGTCCGTCTCTCCATCGGCCTCGAAGACCCCGCCGACCTGCAGCGCGATCTGCAACGGGGGCTGGACGCGCCGGCATGAGGCTGGACGAGGGGCGATGGTGACGCTGGTTCGTCGAGGGGTGAGTAGTTTGATATAGTCCCGTCCCGCCACCTCAAAAATCTTCTCCACAGGGCGGCTTCCCGGGACAGTGACACATGCCAATCCTCACCATCACCGATGCTCATACGGGTTCGACTGCGCGGATCGCGCCGGAGTTGGGTTTCAATTGTTTTGAGTTCCGGGCCATGGTGGGCGGGCGGCCGGTGGACGTGCTCGACGCGGCACCGGGCTTTGACGCGGGAGGTCAGCGGCCCAGTGGCAGTGGCATTCCAATTCTGTTTCCGTTTCCGAACCGCATCCGCGCGGGCCGGTTCGCGTGGAAGGGACAGGAGTTCTCGATCCTCAACACTGTCGGCGACAAGTTTGGCAACGCGACTCACGGGCTGTGCCTCGACCGGCCGTGGCGAGTCACCGCCAAGGGAGACGACTTCGTCTCGGGGCAGTTCCAACTGAGCGTCGATGCGCCCGATCGGCTGGCCATGTGGCCGACCGACTTCCTGATCGAGGTCGATTACGAACTGGTCCACAACCGACTGCGAGCCAATTTCCGCATCGGCAACCCGTCGGACAAATCGCTGCCGTGGGGGCTGGGAACTCATCCGTACTTCAAGCTGCCGCTGGGCGAGGGAAGCCGCGTCGAGAACTGCCTGATCGAAGTCCCCTGTGCCCAGCGGTGGGAGTTGATCGACTGCCTTCCGACCGGCAACCTGCTGGAACTCGACGAAGCCTTCGATCTGCGCGACGGCGCCTACGTGAACACCGTCAAACTGGACGATGTCTACACGACGGTTCTGTGCGAGGGACCGCAGTTCGACTGCCTGCTGATCGACGAACAGGCGGGCTTGCAGGTGACGCAGACTTCGCCGCCAATCTTCCGCGAAATCGTCGCCTTCACGCCGCCGAACCGTGCGGCCGTCTGCCTCGAACCGTACACGTGTCCGACCGACGCGATCAACCTGACCGCGCGCGGCATCGACTGCGGCTGGAGAACCCTCGGCCCCGGCAGCGAGTTTCACACCTGGATCGACATCACCGCCGGACCGGTGCTGGCCTGACGGACGCTGGCTCATCGTTCGCGGCGGTACGGCTTGTTGGCCTTGTAGAGTTCGTGACGCTGCTGCCATTTGGGTTTGTCGACATTGTCATTACGGGCGGAGGCAATCGTCAGAGTGCTCCATTCCATCGCCTTCTTGAAGTCGCCCAGTTCCGCGTACGCGGCAGCCATCGCAGCCATCGAGGGAAGATGATTCTCGCCGGCTTGACCTATGGAGTTTTTGGCGAACGTGAGTGCATTCTCACCCGATCGCACCTTGTCATCGGGTGAGGTCGCCAGAATCTCCGCAATCACGGTATTCACTTCATTCTCATAGTGAGGATATTGAATCGCCAGGGCCAACTCGGCCATGGCCTCCTGATCCCGACCGGCCCGGTAATGCGCGAAGCCCTGCACGCTGTGCGCACCCCTGATCTTCGGGAAGAGTTCCACGGCTCGTTGTGCGTGCGTGATCGCCTCGTCATATCGGCCCTCGGCCAAGTCGATCCGAGCCACCTCGAGATGGGCTTGGGGATCGTCCGCGTCTTCCGCCAGACGGGCCTGCCAGTAAGCCAGACTCTCCGCGGGTGTGGCCGTGGCGGCGGGTGGAGGTGGCGTATCGAGACGGCGAACCCGGACATGAGAGACGCGCAGTTCACCGGCATAGTCCTCACGAGTACCTCCGTCAGTTCGATGACCGGGTTCTCCGAAGCTGAGCGTGGCGTCCGCTCGCAGCTTTGCGGCGAGTGGTCCCGCACGCCACTCGTCGTCGAGGCTGTATTCGTACGCTTGATCCCAGAGCTTCACCCGCAGCCGACGCCGACCGACGGTTTCCAGATCGAACTGATCCGCCAGCATGTCGAGCTTCTCGGCCGGGTAAATCACTTTCTCGCGACGAATGATGGGACCGTCAGCCCACCGTTTGCTCATGTTGGCCTGCATTCCAAACAGCGGTTGCCGAAAGTCCCAGTCGGTGATTGACGGCCAGAAACGTCCGCACCAATGAATGCCCACCCTCTGCGGGTATGGGGCAGGATCCAAGGCTTCGAGATCCGCCTCGACGATCAACGGCGGGCGGAAACCGGCCAGCGCACGAATCCGCAACTGCGGAGTGACAGCCTTGCGACACGAAAGCCGCACGGCACCGGCTTCTTCCTCGGTCACCCAGTGATCCGCAGAGACCTCCCAGCCCAGAAGCTCGGAATCGAAAGTCAGATCGACCCACTTTCCAGCGGAGTAGTCCCGCAACTGCTCCAGCATTCGCCGGGCATGCCGATAGAACAACTTGGCCTGCGGTTCGACAGCGGTCGGTTCAAGATCTGCAATCTCCGCTTCGCATTCCGCGACCGCCGAGAGGGGTGCCTGGCGATCCCACGACCAACGCAACTTGTCGGCCAGAGCCAGAACACGTTTGCCGTTCGCTCCCTGCGCGGCGAGACGCATCCCGAGATCAAAGACTCCGGTTCGTCCCTTCGTCTGCAATTGGGGCAGATCGACCTTGTCTCCCAAGTCACGGAATTCAACCGTCGCCTCGGCAGGCAAATCACTCAGTTCCAACAACGACGCCAGTCGAGTGCGATTCACCGGATCGTCAGAGAACAAGGGCCGGTCTGGGTGTGTCTTGCGATAGGCGTTTCGCCGCGCAATGAAGGCCCGCAACAAACCCTGGACACCGAAAACCTGTTCCAGCGTCTGATCCGGTCCGAGTGCGTCCTCCTGAATGGCCGACACGATGCCATACGACATGGAAGGAATTGCCGTGTCGAAACGATCCGTCTCCACACATCGGTGGCCCAACTCGATCATCTTCTCCAGACTTCCGCCCCAGCGTGGGTACAGGGAATACCCATACGCATTGAAGGCCCTGCGGTAGTCCATCTGCGCTTCCGTGGCTCGCAGAAACCACTCGTACGGAGATTTGTCGCTCCCCATGGCAACCACAATCATCCGCGAGGCGGGCTCGGGCAACTCGGGGTGGAGATGCCATGCGTATTGCAGATGAGTCGACGCCAGGGCGAGATTCTCGTGGTACTGCTTCCACTGCTCGGGCATGACCTTGTCGGCGTAATCGGCACCCCGAGCACTCCAAGCCAAATCGGTGTAGTAATCTCCCAGCACCGTGTGCAGCAGCCAGGGATCGATCTTCTGCGCTTGCAGGCAGCCGGCCATCAAGAGTTGTCGGCCCCTTTTCTTGCTCATTTCCCAAACGGGCTGGAATCGCTGGTACACGCATCGTCGCCACTCGGGTCGATCCGCCTCTTCCTCCAGCCAGCGGACAGTCGCCACGACCACCGCCGGCCAGCGAACCTCCGGATCCTTCACATGGTTTTTCCGTCCCAGTTCGTACAGCCACAGCCGGGCCGACATGAGAACGCTTCGGGGATACTTCGTGCCGGGTAGCACGCGAATCATCTCACTCAGCGCGCGTTCGGCTCCTTCCGGTTCGTGCTCCATCTGCATCTGGAGGTAGGCGCGGTAGGTCCGCACCAGCGGATCCTGACTGCCCGCATCCAGGGCGGCCTGTCCCAATTGATGAACCTGGTCCTCCGGTGGAGCGTCGCGCCTCCGAACCGCCATCTCCAAAAAGGCCTGCAAGAACCGTTCACCGGCAGCCTTCGCCTCGCCCGTGTCAAAAGTCTGCCGGCGGTACACCTCCAACTCCTGCAAGCGATACTCGAAGTACTGATCGTCGAATTGCCGTTGAGTCGTGGCCCTGACGTGAACCGGAACCAGCATCCCCAACTCGGGAAACTGTTTCGCGACCTCTTCGCGATGCGTTTGAACTGCCGGCTGAGCGTCTTCGGCCTCGCGCCGCGCCTGCTGGACTTTCGATCCGACATCGTCCCCCAGCGAGAACTCCGGTCCCCCCAGAAAATCGGGAGTGGCCAGGGGATTCGCCGCAATCTCCGCGAGCCGACGAGCGTCACGCTCGGCCTGAGACGCCGCCGCTTGTTTCTCGCTCATCTTTCGATGGGCTTCCTCTGAAATTTTGTTGTATCTCTCCTGCCTTTGTTTCCCTGACTCGCAGCCGACAAAGATCATCGCGACGAGGATGCCAGCCGCGACCCACTTCACCACGCGGACCGCCCGGATTTCACAACCGTTTGAACTGCTCATGGTTTTCCCAAAAAACTTGCGTCGTGGGATGGAACGGACGCGACGTGCAATCTCAACAAACCTCGACTCGCCATGGTACAGAGCCGATGGCGGCTACCTCAATCACCGCGCGTTTCCCGAGTTTTCGCTGACGGAGGCGTGGGCGCGACAAACGCGAAGCGGCACGCCGGGTGCCTGTGTCGCTCGTGGTGAGCCCACGAAAGAGGAGAGCCTGCGAGTCGCTTGGTGACGCGCGCGGCCACTCAGTACCATGTCGCCGCCGTCTGGTCCGTCTCATTGAAGGAACCTCTGCGATGTTACAAGCCGTTCGTGTTGCGCTGGCGGTCGTTGTGGGACTGCATCTCTCCCTGAACCTGTTCGCTCAGGAGCCGAAGCAGCCGCTGATCCCTCACGCGCAGGACAAGCCGCCGAATGATCCTCGCGATCCCGCGACCGCCGCGAAGATGATGACCGTGCCCGAGGGCTTCACGGTCGAGGTCGTCGCCGCCGAGCCGGACATCGTCAATCCCGTCGCGATGGCGATTGATGAGCGGGGCCGGTTCTGGATCACCGAGTCGCTCGAATACCCGCGCAAGTCGCCGGGGCCGGGGCAGGATCGAATCAAGATCCTCGAAGACACCGATGGCGACGGCAAGATGGACAAGTTCACGGTCTTCATGGAGGGCCTGAACATCCCGAGCGGCATCGCGGTCGGACACGGCGGCGTGTGGGTGGCCAACTCGCCCGACATCCTGTTCGTGCAGGACACCGATGGCGACGGCAAGGCCGACAAACAAGAAGTCGTCGTCACCGGCTTCGGCCGCACCGATACGCACGAGCTGCCGAACTCGCTCACGTGGGGACCGGACGGCTGGCTGTATGGCCTGAACGGCGTCTTCAATTACAGCCATGTGACGTATCCGCCCGATTCACCGTGGCTGAAGAGAGGCCAAGGGGCAAGGGCTGAGGGGCCAGGGACGGAGAGGACAGAAGGGACGAAAGGGAATGAGGGGAAGGCTTCTTCGTCCGTCCCTCGCCCCTCGGCCCTCGGCCCTCAGCGCGAGTTCAAGTTCACCTGCGCGATGTTCCGCATTCACCCGCGGACGCGCGAGTTCCAGGTCTTCTGCGAGGGGACCAGCAACCCGTGGGGGATCGCCTTCAACGACGAGGGGGAAGCGTTCGTCAGCGCGTGCGTGATCGACCATCTGTGGCATCTGGTCGAGACAGGCTACTACCACCGTCAGGGCGGCCCGTATCCGCCATTCACGTGGAAGATCGACAGCATCGTCAAGCACAAGCATCAGAAGGCGGCCTACTGCGGCATCCACTACTTCGACAGCGACGCCTATCCCGAGCAGTACCGGGACAAGCTCTACATGGGCAACATCCACGGCGGCTGCATCAACGTCGATCGGATCGAGCGGGATGGTTCGACGTACAAGGGCTTCGGCGAGCCCGATTTTCTGACGGCGAACGACGCGTGGTTCATGCCCGTCGTCCAGAAGACCGGCCCCGACGGCTGCCTCTACATTCTGGATTGGTACGACCGCTATCACTGCTATCAGGACGCCAACCGAGACCCCGCCGGCATCGACCGCCTGAAGGGCCGCCTCTATCGAGTCCGGTACAAGGACTCCCCCCGCACGCCCAAGGGCTTCGATCTGGCGAAGGAGACCGACGAACAACTCATCGAACGGCTGGGAGCGAAGAACGACTTCATCCGCTGGACGGCAACAAGGCTATTGCAGCAGCGAGAAGACGCCGACCTGTGGGCAAAGCTAAGTCGAGTCGTCAATCAACCCGAAACACCACAAGCGCAACGACGCCATGCGTTCTTCGGAGTCCTTGGAATGCCGAGACCAAAGGGCGTCCCACCGTTTCGAGCGTCTGTAAAGAATGACTCGGCGTTACAGGGCTGGAATCAACGCATCCAATGGGAAGACCCGAGGATTGCGGCGAACGCGGCCAAAGAGATGTCGCAGATTCCTTGGGATCGTGTCGTGAGCGAGAAGTTCCAAGAGCCTCCACAAGCGAAGCTCCAATTTGCGATCGGAATTGGAAAGTTACCGCATTTTCGCGGTGTATTTGGCGCCTGGTTAGCCACTCTAATCCGGTCACAAGATGACCCACTGATCGCGCGAGTGATTTGGCAAAACATGCATCCACGGCTGGAGCAACATGCCGATGAATTCGTCGCAGTTCTGGAAGAGACGAAGTTTCTCACGCATGCACCCGTCGCTAACTTGATGCCCCGAATCGTTGACCGCATCCTCGGCCGACATGGATTTGACGCGAAGCCCGTCGCTCAACTGTTTGCATTGCTGCGGGACGATCACCCGCAGATCGGGCGGCAAGTGCTGGAGGTCATCTCGGCCAAGGTGCAGTCGGGCGAGTTGAAGGGGGAGAAACTCGATCAACTCAAGGTCGCGATGGCCGAGCCGTTGACGCCGTTGCTCGCGGGACAGGTCGTTCATCCGCTGACATCGGATGCGGCGTTGCTCGCGGCGAGTTGGGGAGATCAGCGTGGGCTGCCTCAGGTCCGTCGATCATTCGCCACGCGCGGCGTACAGGCAGACTTGCGATTGAAGTCGCTCAGCGCACTCATCTCGGCGAAAGATGACGGCGTGCTGCCGGCGGTCTCGGACGTGCTCGCCGACAAGGACCAATCGGCCGAGTTCAAATCGCAGGTGCTGCTCGCGATCGCCCGGCTGGAAGACGCGAAGGTTGCGGACGTCATCCTCGAAAAGTTCGCCGCGATGGAGCCGAGCCTCCAGCCGTCGGCCATCGAACTGCTGACTCAGCGGGCAAGCTGGTCGAAGCGGCTGCTGACTCAAGTCGGCGAGAAGAAGATCGCGGCAACGGCCATCAATCTGAATCAGGCGCGCCGCATCCAGGCCCTCAAGGACAAGGATCTCAGTGAGTTGCTCAATCGCCACTGGGGCCAGGTGCGCGACACGCGCAACCCCGACCGAGAAAAGGTCGTCGCCGAGATGAAGTCGCTGATCCGCCAGACGCCGGGCGATCCCTTCGCCGGTGAAAAGGTCTTCAAACGAGTCTGCGCGGCGTGCCACAAGATCTACGGTGAAGGCCCCGACATCGGACCCGACATCACCTTGAACGGCCGCAACGATTTCACGCAACTCCTCTCGAACGTGTTTGACCCAAGCCTTGTGATCGGAGCCGGCTATCGCGTCTGCACCGTCGTGACGACCTCCGGCCGAGTCCAAAGCGGCCTGCTGGTGGAAGACAGCCCGCAGCGAGTGGTCCTCAAACCGGCGGCCGTGGGTCGTCCGGGCGACGGCTCCAACGCGACGAAGCTGATCGACGGAGCCGTCCAAGTCTCCGTCGGCAAGCTGGAGATCATCCCGCGCGACGAGATCGACGAGTTCAAACTCAACGAACTGTCACTGATGCCCGAGGG
Source organism: Schlesneria sp. (assembly GCA_031412755.1). GTDB lineage: Bacteria > Planctomycetota > Planctomycetia > Planctomycetales > Planctomycetaceae > Schlesneria. Next base: position 11,710 of record JANODP010000553.1, read on the forward strand.
CCTTGAAAAGCAGCTCACCCCGCAGGAGATCATCGACCTGTTCGCCTTCATCACACTCGACAAGCACCCGAAGGATCCATCGGCAAAGAGGCTGCCCGGCGTCTCAGCGGTCTCCCCCCGCAGCAGCCTCAACTCCGCCGACTTCGCCATCATGGTGGGCGAAATCCTCCCCGGCTTCACAACGAGCGAATCAGGTGAGTTGGGGATCGGCCTCCTCGCCGAACACCTCGGCCGGGACAACGTCCTGCGAACGCATCCGGTCACGCGCGACAAGCCGTGTGTCCTCTCGATGAAGCTCACGCCGCCCGCCGACAAGAAAACCAAGCTGATCCTCGACGTGGCCCACGACGCGCGAGGCGACTGGCGGCTGGTCGTCCGAGGCAACGGCCAACGCATGGCCGACGAGATGATCTCCAAAGAAACCTGCTCGAAAGGCTGGCGCACGCTGATCATCGACCTCACCAAATTCGCCGGCCAGGAATTGAAACTCGACCTCGTCAACCAGGCCAACGACTGGTCGAACGAGTTCGGCTACTGGGGCGGCGCGAGGATCGTGAGCGAGTAGCTTGGAGGCTTTCGATGCTGGAAGTGGTGATCGACAAACTGACGAAATCCATCGAAGAGGTCGCCACCGGCCGGAGCTTCGACACGAACATCGCACGGGTGACGGCGGCTGACATTCGCCGATTGTCGGCGGGGTGGAACTTCGATTGGAAGCAGGAACGTTCCGAACGCGAGGTCTACCGCCTGATCGCTCCCGCAGTCGGTCCCACCATTCAGGGATTGATTTCTCTCGAACGTCGGGACGACCATGTGTTCGTCAACCTGTTGGAGAGTCATCCTCACAATGTGGGCCGCAAAAAGAAGTATGCTGGCGTGCCGGGGAATCTGATGGCGTTCGCAGCAAAGATTTCTCAAGACGCGGGGTTCGGCGGGTACGTTGCGTTTGTGGCAAAGACCGCATTGGTCGCTCACTATGAATCGACTTTGGGTGCGTCTCGTGTTGGACGCAGCACCAAGATGATCATCAACGGAGCCGCTGCGACGAAACTGATTCAACAGTATTTTGGAGGTCAGCATGGGATTGATTCGTGAACCGGACGGCGTCGATTTCATCATCAACAGCGGCCCGCTGACACCCGCTGACATCGCCGAAATCAGCGAGTTCATCCGCAAGGATCGCGAAGCGAGGGCCAAGTCCCGGTCCGCGCGGGAAAAGCTGGAAGCCAAGGCTCTCGCATTGCCAACCGCCGAGCGGACGCAACTGGCCTACCAACTGCTCAGCAGCCTTGCGTCGGAAGAGTCCAATCTGCCCGAGCACACATGGGCGACCACGGCCAAGGTTCAATTCGAGCAACTACAACCGGTCCAAGCGCCCGCCCGATCCGAGAAAAAGTCGCGTCGGCGAACCAAGTCCTCGACGGCGAAACGGTAGGTGAACTCAACCTCGCTCGACAGAATCCGTCATCGCCACTCATCCCCGCTCGCAACGAACGTGGTCTTTCCTCTTCGCAATGAAAGAACAATTCAGGGCGTAACGGGTGCTGACGACGGACTCAGTTCAACCTGCTCACTTCGAGGAATCACTCATGCAACATGTTCCCGCTCTCAACGTGGTCGTCTATCGTGAACCGGGTCCGGCCGATGAGGACATTGATCGACATGCGGCCCGGTTTGTTGAGGCCAAGTCGGTGGTTCCGCTCGGCGGGCGCCTGGGATACCTGGTGCTCGTGCCGAGTGATTTCGACCGCCTGTGGGATGGAGTTGATGCTGTGACGCGATGGGCACGGCGGCCAACGTGCTGCGGTTTCTCGGTCCTGAAACTCAACTGTTCATCGCTCGCCCGGAAGTCTTCATCTACGGCTGGGTGGACGATGACCAGACCGATCAGGGGCGCGTGCTGTTGTTGCAGGTCATCCCGCGCGAACCACCACCGCGAGACCGTCCCAGTTTGAATTGAGATTTCCACTCGACCGCAGAGATGAGTTTCGGTGGTGCAACCGGGAGTCGACTTGCAGATCATGACGATTGAGGTTTTGAATCAAGCCATGACGACACCGGCCAACGTTGCTCGACCCGCCGCGTCTCCCGCCGTCTCAAACCGAGTCGGTCGGTGGGGGATGATCGAGGTGTTTGGCGGGTGGTGTCTGCGGCGTGAGGCACCCCGGTGGCGGCCGCCGCTGTTTCGGTTGAGCGTACTCATTCCGATCGTGTTGGCGGGGTGGTTGGCCGCGACGATGTGGCCGGATCTGCGGCATCCGGGGATGGGGCGCGAAGCGGTCCGGCAACTGTTGTTGATCGCGGCGGTGACGGTCTTCGTCGGTGGGATTCAGTTCGCGTCGCGGGCGGTCTGCTGGGAAGTTTCCACCGAAATGAGAGACCTCGTGCGGCTGACGGGAATTGATGCGAAGATGCTGCTCTGGTCGACCATGCTGGCACGCTGGTGGACGATCGGCTGGTCGTTGCTGTTGTTGCTGCCGCTGGCGCTGTTCGCCCGCACGCTGGGAGGCGTCAGCTTTGACCAACTACTGGCGGGCGCGTGCGGACTGGCGCTGCTCGCGGCATTGACGGGCGGATTCGGAATGCTGTCGGGCGTGCTGACGGCCGATTCCAAGAACCCGGAGAAGTCGACATCCACGGCAGCGTGGCTCGGACTGGTGATCTACAACGTCGCCTTCATGCTGCTGGCCCAGGCGGTCTATTGGGGGAACTGGTCGATCACGGGGAGTGTGCCGCCGGCACTGGATCGGCTTTGCCGGCGCATCGCCCTGTTTGCTCCGGCCGTCAGTCTGCACAATGCCCTGCGAAGTCCGGACCTCTTCGTGGCTACCGATCCCGGCTACTGGCTCCATTTTTTGACGGCGCTCGTCTGCGTGGCGCTGGCGACTCTGGCGATCGAACTCCGCTTTCGGAGCAGTGCCAGGACGGCGGATGCGGACTCTGCGGACGAACGGCCTTCGCTGCACTTGTCGCCGGCGAAGATCCGTCACGTCGAGGAGGGGGCCTCTTGCCCGTCCGGCTCTGGCGTTGAAGAGCGGACGGAAGTGAATGCCACACCGGGTCGCGAAGTTGTTTCTGCGCCAGTCATCGGGCCGGTCGTATCGGGGCGCAGGCCGCGCTGTTCGGATCGTCCGTTCTTTTGGAAGGACGTCCATGTCTTGAGCGACGAGCGGAAGTGGGTGAACACGTGGACGCTGTTCTACGTCTCGGCGACGATCGGCGTGCTGCTGCTTTGCGTCGTTTCCTCAGACGATTCGGATCGCCTCAGAATCACGGCGGCGGCCATCATCTCGATCGTGGCGGCGACCGTCATCCTCTCGCTGCGTTTCGACGCGCTGCTCACGACCGAGTTTCGCGATCGGACGTGGGGGAGTCTGATGCTGCTCCCCGTCGATCCGTGCGACCTGCTGAAAATAAAACTGTGGGCGGCGATGTGGGAGCAACGATTCGCCACGCTTCCGTTGGGGATGGCGTTGGTGTCACTGTTGCTGGTCGGCCCGAAAGAGGCCTTCGTGGTGGTGGGGATGGTGGCCGTCATCGCCACCCTCGCCGGTGGCCTGCTGTGTCAGATGTCGTGCATCACTCAATTGCTGGGCAAGCTGTGGTGGATCGGTTTGTGCCAGGCGGTTGGATTCATCGCGATCATCGTGGCCTCGTTTGCCATCTGGATCCCGTGCGGACAGTGGCTGGGCTTCGTACTGGCGACGGCCTTTCTGACAAGCATCCTGGTGGGAATGCAGTATGGCTGCATCAACCGACTCGCCCGAAACTGGGTCGAAACGTAGCAGATGCTGCCAGCGTGTGCGTCCCTTCCCCGTCCCACTCCTAATCGTAATCTTGATCTTGATCCTAATCTTCCTCCTCTCGACCGGACTGACGCAGTGCCGAAGAGGAGGAAGATTATGAGTAAGATTACGATTAGGAGTATGAGAAAGAAGGACGCACATGCTGGCAGCATGTGCTACGACGGATCGGGACGCGGGAAGAGACAAGGTCACACATGGCGGACGAAGTGTCAGAGGACGGTTATCGGCGGCAGAACCAGACGGCGTGGAACCGGCTGTCGGACGGGAGCCAGTTCGCCAAGGTGGCTTCGGACGAGGAATGCCGCGAGCCGCTGAAGGCACTCGACGGGCGCGGCTGGCTGCCCGCGAGTGTCGCCGGGTTGGACGTGCTGTGTCTCGCCTCGGGGGGCGGTTGGCAATCGATTCTGTACGCGGCGGCCGGAGCGCGCGTGACCGTGGTCGACATCAGCCCCGGCATGCTGGAACTCGATCGGCGCGAGGCCGCGCGGCGCGGGCTGACGGTTGCGACCATCGAGGGCTCGATGGACGACCTGTCGGTGCTGCGCGACGAGACCTTCGACATCGTGCATCAGCCGGTCAGCACCTGCTACGTGCCGAGCATCGTCCGCGTCTATGACGAGATTGCCCGCGTCACGCGCGACGGCGGCCTCTACATCAGCCAGCACAAGCAGCCGACCTCGTCCCAGGTCACCCGGCGAACGGAGCGGAATCACTTCGTGATCGGGATCGAGTACTTCCACGAGGGGCCGCTGCCGCGCGTGGCAGACTCTTCCTACCGCGAGACGGGAGCCGTCGAATACCTGCACCGCTGGTCGGAACTCGTCGGCGGACTGTGCCGCGCCGGGTTTGTGATCGAAGATCTACGGGAGCCGCGTCGTGCGGACTACCAGGCCCCGGTCGAGCACTTCGGCTATCGGGGCCGCTTCGTGCCGCCGTACGTCCGCCTGAAAGCCCGCCGCGTCGCGAGACTTCGTTCGGACGAGGCCGCTTCCAAACTGTGGCTGCCCGGTGCGATGTGAGCGATGGATCGCGCGAACCCGGATGATTCATGGTCGCATTGAAGCCTGACGCGCAAGCGAAGGTTCTGCTGTGACATCCCTTCGCTTGCGCATCAGGCTTCAATGCCACGCTCTGTCGACGACCCGACCCGAGGCGTGAATCATCCGGGCGAAGCCGATTCGGAGGACGGACACTCTTGCCCGTCCGGTTTCGTCGAGGAAACGAGGGGACGGGCAGGAGACGCGTCCCCGGAAAAACAGAAGCCCGGCGTCCATGAGACGCCGGGCATCCCGAAGTTGTGAGATAGAAGCGGTTCGAGAAATTTAAAGACCAACGCAACGTCAATTAAACGTTTAGGCAATACA
>JANODP010000554.1:0-8842 GCA_031412755.1 Schlesneria sp.
GTTGTTTATAATCGGAAGGCGGTAAAGCCAGAGGCTTACCCTACGACACTGGCTGCTCGTCGGAATCGTTCGGCCAATCTCCGCGAGACGCCCAAATCTGCATTGCCGACGCGGCATATTCCAATAAGATGTCACGAATGCGTGTCATGCTTGCCGGCGGTTTCAACCGAAGTTGAACTCCTGTTCCGCCACTTGGTCCCCAGAGACTCTCCCGCCAATGATTCCAAAACATTCTCGGCAACTCGTCGCAGCGACCCTCGCACTGTGTGCGGTCTGGTCCGCACCGATGGCTCGGGCACAACTCAGCGTCAGTCCGACGGCGATTCTGTTGGACCGCCCCGAGGCTTCTCAGCAGTTGCTGATCACCGTCCAGGAAGGGGAGTTGCGGCGGGATGTGACGCGCGAGGTCAAGTACGAGGTGCGGCCTCCCGCCGTGGTGGCGATCGGCGCGGACGGCCTGATCCAACCTCTGGCCGAAGGGACGTCACAGGTCATCGTGCGGCACGGCGCCCTGGTGATGGAAGTCCCCGTCACCGTGAGCAACCTGCAGCAACCGGTCCCCGTCTCGTTCGTCCACGAAATCCAGCCGATCCTCACCAAGGCTCGTTGTAATTCGGGAGGCTGCCACGGCAAGGCCGAGGGCCAGAATGGATTCAAGCTGAGTCTGTTGGGATTCGATGAGGCGTTCGATCACGACTCAATCGTCAAGGAGGGGAAGGGTCGGCGAGTCGTATTGACCGCCCCCGAACGCAGCATCCTCCTGCGAAAAGCCACCGCTGCGGTGCCGCACGGCGGCGGACAGAAGATCGAACAGGGAAGCCCCCAGTATCGGCGGTTGCTGCGTTGGATTTCGGCCGGTGCTCCCTCGACCGTGCCGGACGAACGACAGGTGATCGGCATCGAAGTCGAGCCGGCGCAGGTCGTCATCGCGGCGAACGGTTCGCAGCAGTTGCGCGTCACGGCGGTTGACGATGCCGGCCGACGCCACTGCGCGACGGTTGAGGCCGATTACATCTCGAATGCCACGCACATCTGCGAGGCGAACTCGCGCGGCCTGTTGCAGGCCAGCGATGTCCCCGGCGAAGCGGCGATTCTCGTGAGATACCTCGGCCACGTCGCGGTCTGTCGAGTCGTGATGCCTCGCCCTGGCAGCACGTTTCCTCGACCGGCCGAAGCGAACTTCGTCGACAAGCATGTCTGGGACAAGTTGACCCGGCTCGGCATTCCACCCAGCGAGTCGATTGACGATGCGACGTTCTTGCGGCGCGTCTCTCTCGACGTGACCGGCACCCTGCCGACAGCGGCGGAAGCGCGGAAGTTTCTCGCGGACAAGGCACTCGACAAACGAACGAAGCTGATCGAGGAGTTGCTGCAACGGCCGGAGTACTCCGACTACTGGGCGATGAAGTGGTCGGACCTGCTCAAGGCGGACAAGCTCAAAATTACGCCTCAGGGAACGGTCGGGCTGACGCGCTGGCTGCGAAAGCAATTCACGGAGAACCGGCCCTACGACGAGATGGTGCGCGAGATCCTCACGATTCAGGGACCGGTGCAGAGCGAAAGCCCGGCCGCATTTTTCAAGACGCTCGATCAGCCCGAGGTGACCAGCCGCGCGGTCAGCCAGTTGTTCCTCGGCGTGCGGATCGAATGCGCCCAATGCCACCACCATCCGAGCGAACGCTGGAGTCAGGATGACTACGCGGGACTCGCCGGTTTCTTCACCGGACTGACCGTCAAGAAGCTGCCCGACGGAACCGATTCCATCGTCGCTCGGATCGGCACCGACTCGAAGCACCCGCGCACCGGCGAGCTTGTCCCCGCCCGAGCCCTCGGTGCGAAGCCGGCCGACTTCGCCAACGCCTCCGACCGACGTCAGGCTCTCGCCGCGTGGTTGACTCAACCCGACAACCCCTTCTTCGCGAAGGCGATTGCCAACCGAATGTGGTCGCACTATTTCGGCCGAGGTTTGGTGGACCCGATCGACGACATGCGCGTCACCAACCCGGCCACCAACGAACCGTTGCTCGCCGCGCTGGAAGCCCACCTCAAAGAGGTCCGTTACGATTTGAAAGCCTTCACTCGGACGCTGCTGATGTCGCGCGCGTATCAACTCGGTGCGGCCACCGACTCGAACCGTGATGACCGCCAGCACTTCTCGCACGTTCGGCCGAAGGCGATGCCGGCCGAGGTGCTGCTGGACGCGATCTGCCAAACCACCGGTGTCCCCGAGAAATTCAACGGCTGGCCCGAGGGAGTCCGCTCGGTCCAAGTCTGGGACAACCGGATGCCATCGTATTTCTTCCGCATCTTCGGCCGTCCCGTTCGAGCCACGGTGTGCGAGTGTGAGCGGAGCAACGAACCAAGCATCTCGCAGGCGCTGCACCTGCTCAACTCGCCCGAGGTGAACGCCAAACTGAACCACCGCCACGGCCTGGCCCGCCAATGGGCCGAGTCACCGAAGTCCAACGCCGAAATCACCGATGACGTTTATCTGACAACCGTCACCCGCTTCCCAACGCCGGAAGAACGAACTCTGATGCAGTCCGCCTTCGAATCCGCCGAAACAACCCGCCAGCAGGCGATCGAAGACATGCTGTGGGCGGTGATGAACACGAAAGAATTTTTGTACAACCACTGAGTATGATGTCAGCCGTTGTAACCGGCTTGGTGATGTCAGACGAAAGGCAGTTCATTCCGTGATTGCGACACTTCACAATTCTGATTCGTTTGCCGACGTGCTTCACCGGCTGGGAGACATCCCGCCAGAACGCATTCTGGCTCACCCCGCGCCCGGTACTGCGCTGCCGGTGGATGTGCTGCGATTGTGTGACGGCGAACCCAAGCGGCTGTGCGAACTCGTGGATGGCGTGTTGGTGGAAAAGGCCATGGGACAACGTGAATCACGGCTGGCGGCAGAAGTTATTCGACTGGTGGGCAACCATGTTCAGTCAAGCAATCTCGGCATCGTGACCGGGGCCGACGGCCCGCATCATTTGACGGACGATCAAGTCCGGTTTCCCGACGTGTCATTCATCGCGTGGGACAACATCCCCCCTGATGCCGATCCCGCAACACCGATGCCCGACTGGGTGCCGAGTCTGGCCGTCGAAGTCATCAGTACCGGCAACACACGCGGCGAGATGAAGCGGAAGCTCACCGACTACTTCACAGCGGGTGTCGAACTCGTGTGGTACGTCTATCCGAAGGAGCGGGTCGTCCGCGCCTACACCTCCGAAACCGAGTGTCGGACGCTGACGGAGGACAACACCTTGGATGGCGGCTCGGTGCTGCCGGGATTCCAATTGTCCGTGCGTCAGTTGTTCGAGGTCGGCGAATTTCAGAGACCGACGAAATAGCCCAAGAGAACGGGAGTTTACGCCATGCTGAATATCCAATTTCCCGCCGTTGGTCATCGCTTCTGCGACGGCTTGACACGCCGCCAGACACTGCGTCTGGGTGCGACTTCTTTGTTCGGCGGCCTGGCGCTGCCGCGAGTCTTGCAGGCCGAAGAGGCTGCCAAGGCCAGTGGCCAGCGACCCGCGAAGGCCAAGTCGTGCCTGTTCATTTTCCTCGAAGGGGGGCCGCCCCAGCAGGACATGTGGGATCCGAAGCCGGACGCTCCCGCCGAGATTCGCGGGCCGTTTCAGCCGATCTCAACCGCTCTGCCCGGCGTGATCTTCACCGAGCATTGCGGGAACTGTGCGAAGATCGCCAACAAGTTCACCGTGGTGCGCAGCCACAGTCACACCGACAACGGGCACTCGACCGGCTACCACTACGTCATGACCGGGCATCGGCCGACGTTCGCCGACGGTGAGTACCCGATCCCGACCAACGACATGTTTCCATCGCTGGGCTCCGTCGTTGCGCGCGAACTCGGTTCCAGCGGCGTCTCGACCGTCGGGACCGTGCCGCCGTACATCAACATGCCGCACGCGATGTCGGCCGGCGGTCCGGGTTTCTTCGGGGCCGAGTATTCACCGTTTGTGATCGAAGCGGACCCCAGTCAACCCGATTTTGAAGTGCGAGATCTCGGTCAGGTCGAAGGATTGTCCCGTCAGCGAACGGACCTGCGTCAGCGACTGTTGACCGGCCTCGAAAGCAACCAGCCGCGAACCGGTCGAGCGGCTGCGATGAGCACGTACTATCAAAAAGCTCGCGACCTGATCACGTCGCCCGCCGCCCGCAAGGCGTTTCACATCCAGTCGGAATCGGCCGCCGTGCGCGAGTCGTATGGCATGACGCAGATCGGGCAGAGCGTGCTGCTCGGCCGACGGCTCATCGAAGCCGGCTGCCGGTTCGTGGGGGTCGATGCTCCCGGCTGGGACGTCCACTTCAACTGTTTCCCCAGCCTGCAAGGTGATCTGATTCCGCCCGCCGACAAGGCCTTCGCCGCACTCATCACCGACCTCGAACAGCGCGGGCTGCTCGACAGCACACTCGTCGTGATGATGGGCGAGATGGGTCGCACGCCGCGCGTCAACGCGCAGGCCGGTCGAGATCATTGGTCGATGGCGCAGTGCATCCTGTTCGCGGGGGGTGGAGTCAAGCCGGGCCAGATCATCGGAGCCACCGACAAGCAGGCGGCCTATCCGACCAGTGACCCGATCGGCGTCAGCGACCTGCTCCGCACGATTCACACGCTCCTGGGCATCGACGCCGACAAGGAATACGCCGACCCGCTCGGTCGCCCGGTGCCGCTGGTCAACGGCGGCAAGGTCATTCCGGGACTGCTCGCCTAGGAGAACTTGCATGACCAGCGTTGCCGAGATCGTCGAAGCGGTGAAACAACTGCCGCCGGAAGAGAAGCGTGTCCTGTTGGAACAACTCGGCACCTTCTTTTGGGAACTGGGGACTGCTTCGCCTGAAACTCCGCCCGATTTCACTCGGCGCCTCGTGGAACACTTTCATCGGGCGAAGCGGGCGGCGCTGTGCGAGGACCGATGATATATGGAACGCCCCGAACTTTGGATCGTTGCTGGTCCCAACGGCGCGGGTAAGACAACACTCACGAAATCTGAGCCGATTTCCGTGCTGCTGCCGCACGTGCGATTCTTGAATCCGGACGAGTTCACATTGAAGAAACTTCAGCAACATGGCTTTTCGAGTTTCGCGCAGACGCCGCCCGCAATGCTTTTCACATTGTTTGCGGTTGCCGCCAACGAGGTCTTAACGACACTAAATGCAGCTCTGCGAAATGGCGACCCCGTTGGGGTCGAGACCGTCTTGAGTACGGACAAATACCGACCATTGGTGGAATTCGTCTGCGAGCAGAAGGGCTACTTCGGTTTGATCTATGTGGCGCTGTCATCTCCCGAATTGGCTTGCGAACGAGTCCTCGCACGAGTGAGCCACGGTGGTCATGATGTGCCGCCCGACAAGATTCGCGAACGCTGGCAAAGATCATTGGACCGGTTGCCGTGGTATGCAGCGCGGGCGAGCGAGTTTTGGGTATTCGACAACACAGATTCCAATCCCGACATCCCGCCCTTGCTTGTTGCCCACGGCGAACGAGGCGCGATTCATGAGCTTGATAAGCAAGCCTTTCCTGAACTGCATCAAACCCTGTTGGAACTGCCGCATCACTCTGAGAATTAGCAGGTGGAAGCCATGTACAGGCAGATCATCGAGTTTGTGACACGGGTCATCATTTGCGCCGCGATGACAAGAGTTGCGCACGCGCAACTCGCACCCGAGATCGGCTACGTCTACCCCTCGGGAGGCCGCGCCGGGACGACGGTCGATGTCGTGCTCGGTGGCTACGACTGGACGCCGGACATGCAACTGTATGTGCATGATCCGCGCATCAAGCTGGAACTGATCGGCCCGGCGTCGCCCGTGCTCGTGCCGGAGCCGCCGTACTGGTTCGGATTCAAGGCGCGAGGGCTCGCGTGGCCTCTGCCGCGCGAGTTCGCGGCCCGGTTGACGATCCCGGCCGATGTGCCGCCGGGTCTGATCCGCTGGCAGGTGGCCAACGCGAACGGAGCCTCGCCGGCCGAATCGTTTCAGATTGGAATCGCTCCCGAGATCGCCGAGGACTCGAAACGGAAGACGGCTCAGATTCTGCCCGCGTTGCCGGTGACGGTGGCCGGACAGATTCGCCGCATCGAGGAAATTGACCGCTATCAATTCAAAGTGCCGAAGGCTGGACCGGTCACGATTCAACTTGTCGCACGGCAGCTCAACTCGCCGTTGCATGCCATGTTGAAAGTGCGTGACGCCGCGGGGCGAGTCGTCCTCGATGCCGCCGATTCCGAAGGACGCGATCTGACACTGACCATGATCGCACAGGCCGACGCGCCGTATGAGATCAGCCTGCACGATCTCGATTTCGCGGGCGACCGGTCCTACGTTTATCGGCTGACGCTGACCGCCGGACCGCACGTTCGCACGGCCTATCCGGCGGCGGGAAAACGAGGTGAGACTCGCCCCGTGGAATTTGTGGGAGTCGGTTTGGCGACGGGGGGCGACAAATTGGAGTCGGTCACGCGTGACGTCGCATTTCCTGCGGCGGCGGTGAACTCGCTGGCCTACGTTCTCGAAACGACCTGGGGCTCCGCGCTCCCCTTCTCGCTCGGAGTCACCGACCTGGCCGAGGCGGTCGAACCTCCCGCGGGCGAAACACCACTCGCCGCACCCGGAGCGATGACCGGGACCATCGAAACGCGATTCGGTTCCGACCAACATTTGCTGACGGTGAAGAAAGGTGAGACGTGGCGCATCGTCGCGCACGCGCGAGCCATCGGTTCGCCCCTCGATCTGGAACTGACGATCCTCGGCACCGATGGCAAACAACTCGCGACGACGGACGATGTGGCCGGTACCACCGATCCCGAATTGGTGTTCGCCGTCCCTGCCGACGGCGCGTACCGCCTCGTCGTGACGGACCGCTCTGGCAAGAGCGGTTCGCGGGCGGCGAACTACCGGCTGAGCATCGAACCGCAACGCGAAGACGTCACGCTGTCGATGCCGGCTCTGCTCAGCATCCCGTTGGGGACTCCGGCGAAGCTCGCGATCAAGGCGGTCCGGGCCGCCGGTTTCAAGGGTCCGATCCCGTTGGCCTTCGACCGACTCCCCGACGGCGTGACGGCGCCCGCGGATCTGGTCATCCCCGAAGGCAAGAATGACCTGACCATCGACCTCACCTGCGCGGCCGACGCACCGACGAATGCCGCCTTGTGCCGCCTGACGGCGACACCAAAGATCGGGGAGCAAGTCGTGACTCGTCTCGTGGGAGCGATCCTGCTGGCCACGACCATGAAGCCGCGGATCAAGCTCACGCCGGAAGGGCTCGACGACGTCCGGAAGGTTCATCGCGGCAGCACGTTCCTCGCGCCGGTCCTGATCGAGCGGCTGGAAGGTTACACGGGCCCGATCACGCTGGAGATGACCGCGAAACAGCAGCGCCATCGTCAGGGGTTGGCCAGCGAGGAATTCGTCGTCCCGCCAGAGGCCCAGCGCGTCGAATACCCGATCTTCGTCCCCGAATGGATGGAGACCACCAAGACCAGCCGCATGATCCTGAACGGCAGCGTCAAGGTCGCCGACCCGAAAGGGAACGTTCGCACCCTGCTGCAACGACAGGAACTGCGGATCGGAATCCTGCCCGAGGGGGCCTTGATGAAACTCAGCCACACGGCCGGCGAGTTGACGGTTGCCCCGGGCAGCGAGATTCGAGTTCCGCTCGCACTGTCCCGCGCCGCGGAGTTCCGGGCACCGGTTCAGATCGAACTCGTCGCCGATGAAACTCAAGCCGGCCTGATGGCCGCCGCGCCGATCGCGCTCACCCCCGAACAAGCCAATGGCGAGTTGGTCGTGCGACTGGGGAGTGACCCGCGCCTCAGCGGCGAGCAGTCCTTCACCGTGCGCGCGGTGGGACTCAAGGACGGTCGCTGGCCCGTCATCGCGGAAACGACGGTCCTCGTCACCGTGCGACCGGGGAAGTGATTGTGAATTTGTAGGATGGGCACTCTTGCCCGTCCGGCTTCGGCGTTGAAGAACGGACGGGCAAGAGTGCCCATCCTACGAAGTTCATGTCGCCCGCGCGTTGGCGATGAATTGTCGAACCAGTTCGATGTCCTTCACGCCCGGCGCAGACTCGACGCCGCTCGCCACGTCGACTCCCCACGGTTGAGTCGATCGGATCGCGTCGGACACGTTGTCGGGCGTCAATCCGCCGGCCAGGATTAACGGTGGCCACACGTCTCGACGATACGCCCGCACCAGTGCGTCCCAGGCGACCGTGTGTCCCGTCCCTCCGTAGGCACCGGGCACGCGCGAGTCGATCAGGCATCCGGCCAGTTCGATCCCCAGCGTGCGGCAGATGGACAAATGTTCTTCGAGGTCCGCGAGGCTGTCTCCCGCCATCCGCCACGCCCGGATGACGGGAGTGTCCGGCAGGCGGCTGCGCACGTCGGCGATTTGCTCGGGCGATTCATCGCCGTGCAGTTGAATCTGGTCGAGACGACATTTGTTCGCCAGGTCTTCGATCTCGCGGGCGGCGCGGTTGACGAAGACTCCCACGCGGAGCACCTCGTCGGGAACCAGCTTGACGATGCGGGCCGCGACAACCCGGGAGACACTTCGCGGCGACGGGGGATGAAAGTTGAGACCGATGGCGTCGGGAGACAGTCCGCACACCGCCTCGGCCGTCGACTCATCTGTGATGCCGCAGATCTTGACCCACATGACGACGCTCGCACGAGATCAGACGTGAGGAAGTGTGGCACGCCCTGAGTCTTCGAAGGGCGTTGTGTTTAACGCAGGCTGCGACCACGCCCTTAGAATTCTCAGGGCGGGCCACACAAAACGACCCGATTAAAAAAACAACAGGCCGGCGGGG
>JANODP010000555.1:0-22887 GCA_031412755.1 Schlesneria sp.
ATTGAGTTGTTACCGGAATTCTGGATTGTCCCGGATACACAATTTGGATTTTTGTGCGGCCTCTCAATTGGCCGCCGAGTAACTGTGCCCTGAATGTTCTTTTCCGGTCTCCTTTCTCTTCAACACCAGCGAGACTGTGAGAACCCATCGTGATCACTCATCTTTTTCAGGAACTCGTATTCAGATCACCGTTGCCCTCCACGACACAACATCCGTTTCGATGCCAACGCTGCTGAAATCGCTTGCCGCAAAGGCCATTCTGTCGTACCGTCAGGCGCATGCTGCGTGACCATAAACATCGACCTCAAAGTCTTGTTCCGGCAATTGCCGTGGCAACCGGCATTGGCTGCACTCTTGTTGCCACTGGGATCGGTGCCGTGTGGATTCAGACTCTGTGGCAGGGAACTTTGCTCACCTTGGTCGTCGCGATGCTTCTGCATCGGAGAATGGAGGCCGACACGAACCCCTTGGGTCTTCTCGACACACCGTTTAGTCTGTCGCATGACTCAGAGATTTTCGACCGATACAAGCGGATCTCGCAGCAGATGTTGCACGTCAGTCAACGCCGTGGCGTGGTGTATCGCGAACTGGCGTTGCAGCGTTTCGACGAGATGGTAGCGTGCTGCACTGCAATGGGCCAAGGATTGATCGTGTATTCGGAAACGGAGACATGGCGGATTGCTTACGAACAACTGCTGCGTGAACCGACGGTTTTCATCTACCGATCGGTTGCCCTCGTGCGTCATCCGCAATACTGGCAGGACGCTGCCGGGACTGGGAGTATGCAATTCAACTTTCACCTCGTTGAACAGAAAATCGTAACGATTGAACGCATCGTGCTCATTGCCGATGAGCTTTGGCCGAAAGGTCAAGACCTGCCCGTCGAGGAGCTGCGCCAGTGGATTCATGAACAATCTGTTCACGGCATCTGGATGCGGCTCGCTCGCATTTCAGACCTACGGAAAGAACCAGAACTTCTGTGCGACATGGGGATCTACGGGCAGCTTGCCGTTGGCACACAGGAACTTGCAGACGACAATCTTCGCACGCTGCGATTTTCTCTGAACTTCGAGCTTCCTGCAGTTCGCGAAGCCGAACGGCAGTGGGAAAGACTCGGCGTTTATTCAATCGCGTACAAGGAACTCCTGAATCAATTTCGCGTGTAAAATCGCCGACCGAAGATCGTTTTTCATTCAGAGCCAAATTACCAGCAAAGCCTTGGAAACAATGGCCGACCAAACCGACTCAATTCTCCGACAGTTCCTCACGCTGAAGATTGCTGACATCGGCGATCAACTTCAGATGCTCCCCGACGGTACGGTCGTTGTCACGGAAATCGAGGCATGGGGGACCATCTACAATCAGCTCTTAAGAAGTCCTGACATCACGAAGTACTGGTCGGTCGCGTGGGTCAAGTCGGCCGACTACTGGCAAGACCAGCCGGGTCAGCAGAGTATCAAAACCAACTTCGATGCTGTCCGTC
Source organism: Schlesneria sp. (assembly GCA_031412755.1). Classification (GTDB taxonomy): domain Bacteria; phylum Planctomycetota; class Planctomycetia; order Planctomycetales; family Planctomycetaceae; genus Schlesneria. Next base: position 1,484 of record JANODP010000555.1, read on the forward strand.
GTGGGATGATGATTCATCGCCTTGTCATCATCGCTGACCAACACTGGCCAAAGTCAGCCCATCTTCCACACGAGCCGATTCGCAGATGGGTCGAAGACCAACACAACCAAGGGCTGTGGCTCGGCTTGCTCCGCGAATCGGACATCGCTCACGAACCGGAGTTGCTTTCCGACACCGGAATCTTTGGAGACCGAGCGGTCGTGATGCAAGAGCTTGATGAACATTCTCCCACGTTTCGCGTTGTGCTGTCGTTTGAAGCCGCCAGAGTTCAAGACGCGAAGGCCCGTTGGGATCGTTTGAAGCTGTACGCAATTTCCTATTGGACTCTACTAGATCAACTCGAAACCAAAGAGTAGGATCGGCCCGCCTCTTGACAGGAGCCCAGCCATGGGAAAGTCGCTATATCTCGATACCGCTCGTCTCGGCCGAATGACGCCTTGTGCCCAACAGGCAAACGTCGAATTCACACGATTTGCTACCGAGGAAGTCTGTCCCCCATACTTCGAGGACTTCCTGAGACACGGTGCGAATGCATGTCCGAATGATTTTCGAGAGCAGTTTCCGGCACTCGGCAATTGGTCGGGAATCGTAGGACTCAAGTCTCGCCTTCGTGAATTGGCCCATTCGCCGACCGACTTGCCAGTGCTTCTTGCCAACCGCTCCGCACAACTGATGAAGTACGCCGCACGCTGGCTCTTCCGTCCATGCGAAAACGTTTTGGTCCTTGATGCCACTTGGCCCGCTTACAGAACGACGCTTGAGGCCGAACGCCAACGAGCAGACCGTAGAATCAGCACTGTTGCGATTCATGAAACCATTTTGTTCCAGCAGGCAACTGCAGAGGACGTTGTTGCGATAGTCGAGTCTGCATTCACCGAAAAACGGTGCGACGGGCTTTTCCTGCCTGCGGTCACCCACGACGGCATTCGTTTGCCTATTTCACGGATCGTGAAGTCGCTGGAATCAATGCACGGAGTCATTCCCGTCGTCGTCGACGGTGCCCAAGACTTTTGCCACACGCCAGCAACACTCAACACCGAGTACTGCGATCTTTACCTCGCGGGATGCCATAAGTGGCTTGGCGGCTATTACCCAATGGGCTTGGCCTTTTATGGCCGCAGGCGATCGATCGAGTTTGCCGAAAACGTGCTTCAACAAATGCTATGTGACGGCGACCTTGACGACCCACTCCTTCGCTTTTCGAGCCAGTTGGAAACAGACTCGCTCGATAGTTCCACCGAGACCGTCAATCTCGGCTCGCTCTTCTCGTGCTACGGGGCAACTCTCGATTCCACTGAGGAACGTGAGTCCGTCTTTCAAGAGCGACGTTGCAATGCCGAAGCCATTGCCGATTTGAGCCAAGAAACCGATTGGCGTCTGATTTCTCCGTCGCCGGAATTTCAATCGGCGGTCGTGATGCTGGAAGCCGACTCATCACCGGCTCGTTCGCTTCCTGCCAAATCGCTCCGAACAGCGTTCGAGCAACAGGGGCTGTCACTCTCCGCCTATCAAGGGGGCAGGATTCGACTCTCGATGCCAGAGACGCCTCTTTCGGAAAGCCAACTCCACCAGATTCAGGCGGCCTTTCACGCCGTCTCGTGATTCCGAAGTTCTCGCCACGAAGAGCGTTGGCGGTTGAATTTCTGGGGCAGTCACTTTTGCTTGCGAGATGGCTTCGTTTGTGCCAGACAAAGGACGTTGTCGGGCGCAAAGCCGAGACCTTCGGGAAACACCGCAGAACGGATTTCCGATGTTGCCTTGCACCAATGGAATCCTTGTTCGAAAACCGAAGTACTGTGGAGGGAAATGAACGATTCGAGCCATCGGGACGTCGCTGGACTTACCAAGCAAGCGGATGCCGATCTGCCGTCTCTGATTTCGTCCTCCGGTCATACGGCTCGATTCGCTTATGAGGAGTTCATCTACGGAAAGCTCCGCAATCCTTCGACTCGCAAAAACTACCAGCATGCGGTCAAACGCTTTCTTGTGTTTTGTCACGGGCGAAGTCTGAATCTGATTCAAATCTCGCCGCGTGATGTCGGCGAGTATCTCGACCAGATGCCGTTCTCCATCGCCACGAAGAAGCTCCATCTGGCTGCCCTGCGGCACTTCTTCGATTCGCTGGTCAGCCGCCATGTGGTGATTCTCAATCCCGCCGCATCGGTTCGTGGTGCTCGGCTGCAAGTCATCGAAGGCAAGACGCCCGAAATTGGCGTCGCTCAGGCTCGCAAACTGTTGCGTTCGATTGATCCTACGGACGTTGTCGGGCTTCGGGACCGGGCCATCATCGGCATCCTGATCTACACCGCCGTACGCGTCGGCGCTGTGGCTGAGTTGACCGTTGCCAACTTTTACGACTCCGGCTCGCAGCATTGCCTGCGATTCAGTGAAAAAGGAGGCAAGTCGCGGGAGATTCCCTGCCGACACGATCTCCAGCTTTTCCTGCAAGAGTACATTTCCCTGGCAGCACTGACGAATGGCAAGTCACCGTTATTTCGCTCGGCGCTGCGTCGCACGAAGACGCTCTCAGATCGGCCAATGTCCGCTGGCGATATCGCGCGCATGGTCAAGCGTCGGTGTCGGCGGATTCATCTCCCTTCCCGGCTCTCCCCTCACTCTTTCCGCGTGACCACGATCACGGACCTCTTGAACCAGGGAGTTCCGCTGGAGGATGTGCAGCAACTCGCGGGGCACGCCGATCCACGGACGACGCGGCTGTATGATCGGCGCCGCCGAAAAGTGACTCGCAATATCGTGGAACGAATCTCCGTGTAGGTCGGAACCTTTGTCGGAACCCGTAACTTGCCAAGCAGTTGCCCGCGCCGGATACTCAATCAGCCACAAACTCGGGGGACGAATGAAAGTCAGATTCAACATCGGAAGGTGGAGTGCAGACCTCAAATCCGGTCAGGTGTGACTGACTTTGGCTTGCTGACAAGCAGTTTCCTCAGCGAGAACGCGATCTCGTTTTAGGCTCGAAGACGACACGGCGGTTGTGAAAAAGCATGCGGCGGAGTCTTCCCTCAGACGCGAGAATTTCCATGAGTGGTCCGGGTGAAGCAGGCGAAAACGAACAATACGTCGATTCGGCAACGGCTGAGGCCAATTGGTTGTTTGAGCAGTTCAACGTTCGCATTGATCATGCTCAGAACGAACTCTTCGATAAACATTCGCCAGATGTCAGTGATGAGGTTTTAGTTGGGCGACTGCTAGAGGAGTCTAGCCCGTATGCAAGCCGCTTTGCATCCCTTGAAGCAATCAGCGAGTGCCGTGGACGATTTCTGAGTCATTTCAAGGATGAACTTGCCGATCCGAGCGTGCAGGCCCAGGGTGAGTTCGTCGGAGTGTTTGATTGCGAATCAGTCATTGGAGAAGCGATCGAAGCGTTTTCTTGGCAGGACGATATCCCAGAGACTCGGATCCTTGAATGCAGGCAAGTGGCATTCAGCATGTCATGGGACGCCAATGATGGTCATTGGACAGAGAAGAACGGGCACCCCGTTTCGGCCTCAAAGCAACAACGAACAGCAACTACGATCACGCCGAAGACCATAATTTCCGAGTTTCCGTTTATTTCTGACTGGAACAATGCTCCAAGCAGATTTCCTGACGGAATCGTTTATGCGGGAACCGCATTTCGTGCCGTTTCGACAAATCACTCTACTACGGCGTGGGACATACACGCCGATAATGTGGCGGCCAATCATCGTTACTCTCGTCCGGGAAAAGGTGCTCTCTATGCCGGTACATCACAAGAAGCGATTTTAGCTGAACTCAACCATTACGGCATCGATCCGACGGCTGTGGCATGGGTGTCCAAAGAAGTCAAACTTGGAAACGTATTGGACTTGACTAATGAATCGATCCGGCAGCAGTATGGCGTCAGCTTGGAAGACCTAACCGGCGATAGCTACCGAATGACGCAAGCAATTGGCGACTTCGCATGTCAACGATATGACGGTCTTCTTGTGCCATCGGCAAGAGAACCCGGTGCAACAATTGTAGTCATCTTCGCGAAAGGAAACTAACAATGGAAACAGTTATTTTGTTTGATTCGCTTCCAGAATGGCTACAGGCACCGATTAAGCAGATGCGTCCCAAGGACTATGCTACGTGGATCAACGAGCCCGTGCCAGCTTTGCACGGCCGGTCGGTTGTGACAGTGTTCAAAATGGGAGACACCGGCGAGCAGGAATTGCGGGAGTACATTACTAAGGTCATCGGCCAGTTTTTTTCTTGAGGTTGATCCACAATAACATGCCAGTCGGTGACATCGACAACGTATCCGTTGGTGGCATGTGTATGAACGGGACAGTCTCATTGGATGAGGAATGTGAGAGGTTGTTGTCTTTTGTATTATATGACTTATGGGACGCGAGGCCTGGACGAAGACCAGCCGTTTGCATCTGAACTACTATGTCCAGAGCTTTGGCATATAGAGGAAAACAGCCAGAGGAGAGGAATTGAAGTGCCTGCTGTCCATGTCGATGGAATTATTGAGTGGAGATGGCGATAGGCTACGTCATGCAGCAAATACTTGAGATTTGTTGCGCCTACTGTGAGTCGAGAAATAATGAGTCAATCTCAAACTTCCGGCACCAATCGATTCCACTTGTTTTCGCAGTACCGTGAAACATCAGTAGGCGATTGGACGCCGCTACGCTACGCAACGAAAGAGGGTTGGATTCTTGGCGCGTGGACGTGGCGAAAGTTCCGCGATCACTGCGAGGTTGGCCTCTTCCTCTGCGAAGACCACCAACTCTACAAGCGTGGATCGGCGTTGAACTGGTCGCTGCGTTGCATCCTCACACAAGCCTTCTACCAAGTCGGAAAAATGGAGATCCGATTCGTTGGCAAACCGGAAGGCGAAGCCACGCTGGAATCGGGATTTGAACCGGAAGTGCCCAAGAAGATCAGAGACCTAGCTACTGAGTATGGAATCAAGCTGAAGCACAAGGAACGCATTCTCAATGACGAAGGTCGTCAGATCTACCTTCGGTTGACCGGCTTCGATGAAGAGCTGATTCAAGAATTTCAGCAGCGCGGCATTGACCCGATTTGGCCGTGTGTGCTCGTTCAACGCGACATATGGACTGAGCAGCAGATTCGATTCATCTTTGAACATGCCGCCTCGCCCGATCGCATCTTCATCGGCGGAGTAGATCCTGCGCATCGAGTGTCGTACGTTCACGATCTTGTGGTGCTGCGGCTCGCACTCATGGCAGGGCGGCTGAAAACGATCCTCGAAAAATTCAGCGGTCAGGAGGAGGGTTGCACAGCGAGTCACCGCTGGACTGGTCCGGCGGAAGTCTGCTTTGCCTGTGACCGCGATGTTGAGATTCCCATGCTGTCCGGCAGCACCGTCAAGGTGCAGAAAGGGAACGAGATCACGGCGCTTCTGCTGCCACGCAACGTGAGTGAATACCGTGCGCACAAGTCATCGGACGTGACCGCCGGGGCGACCGTGAGTTTCGCCTGCGTTACTCGTGACTACCGCTCATCGTCGTTGCCGCCGGCAATGGCTGGCAGGCAGATCGTCGCCTTGTTTGATACATTGGATGACTTGGATAGCGAGATTGAACTACGGTTACGTCAAACGATGACAAGCAAGACAGCCTTGGCGGAGCGGCATGAGTGATTCCTGTACGAGTGACTTTCATTGGGATTCCCTCGACGGTTTGGGATAGCGTTCCCGGTGACCGTCCGTTCGCGGCACTGGCGCTTGACGCTGAAGGAGCTCAGCGACGGATTCGCAAAGGGGTCAACGAACGTCTTGAACGCCGACGGTTTTCTCAGCTCTGTCAGTACGTTGAATCCGCAGCACTGGATCTGGTCGAAGCATCGCGTGGCGAGTCTATCGACAATCGCCGTTTTGCCTCAGCGTCGCTGACGAACGTCCGGTCAATGTCTGTCGACGACTCACGCGACGAGCCATTCGGATCGGCATACCTTGGCGTGCTTGAGATTCGGACAGTCGAGGAGCAAGAATCGCTTAACAACTCCCGATTGACTTGTACAATTCTCCCGCCGGGTCAATCGCTTGAGGAGTACATTTCGCTCCTGAGTGACAATGGCCGTTTGGCGTGTCTCGATCTTCCCGTCAAGAACCGCGAATTGGCTATCAGGGTCGTGAAACAAGTGTGTGAGTTTCTCAGACGATGCACACGTGAGCATTGCGGAGTTGTCCAGACTGTTTCTGCGCTACTCGGCTAAACAACTGATCCATGAACTGACGCCATGGCACCAACGTCAATGAAACAAGAGCTTCCAAAATCCTGGCAAGCCGCGCGAGCGCGCCTTGCCCACGAGATTGTTTCATGTTTACGACACGGTAACTCTTCGGCAGTCAACTTGAGCATTCCGAAGCACACTGCGACTGCGGCGATCCTTCGCCAGTTTGCGTATGACGAACAGTTCGCGAGTCGTAGCATCCCCGTCGTGTTTTCAGACGGCTCACGACCAACTCCATTTCCAGTTGGAGTCTTACTCGACGCTGAGCCGCATAAGTCCCCAGTTCCGGAGATTCTGCTCGGGTTGAACAGCTTTCGTCATGCGGACATGGATTTCTTGGCTGATCTTTACTTGTTGACGAATGTCGAGATTGATCGTGGAGCCGACATGGCGGAAGAAGAACAAACTGCGTTTGATGCTGCGGTCAGGACACTCCGTGATCCGGCGATTCGCGATGGAGCAATCATCCGAGTTCTTCACACCGGTTTGGAGCCGATCGTTGTTGGTTTCTATCGAGGCGTGATCGAATCTCTGCGATGGCGGCAACGCAACGGATTGGCACGGTCGTTGACGATCATTCCCTGTCTGTTCAATCAGAGCCCCGGTCTGTCCCCATTCGCGCCGAATAGCCCAGGGGCCAATCTTGACTCCTACATCGAATGCAAGGCATGGCTGTAGAGGCCCGATTCATGATAACTCGTGGCACAATTGGGAACTGTAAGGACTGCGGCGAGGAATTCCGCCTTGCGGAATCCGCACGCCGTATGGATGTCGCCCGGGGCTTGTCTGAGCCAGAAAGATGCCCTGACTGTCGAAAGAGACGCCGTCGGGAAATCAAGGCACGCGGTGCGATCTTTCAGGAGCCGCCAAAAGAAACAGATGATTCCCGACGCTGTTGGGGTAAGTTTGGGCTAGCGCAAATCGTCCGAAAGTCTCTTGATCGAATTCCGATTCCAGACAACTCAGTTCCAGTCGATGTCCCGCTTCGCTGGCTGAACGATCCGCAATCAGTCGATCAGAAAGATCGATTGATCGCTGAAAAGTTTGCTCGAATTGCACCAGCCGCAGAAGCCCTCGTCAGGAATCTTGAGAATCCGAATGGAACGCGGTTTTCCATTTTGATCGGCCCAACCGGAACTGGCAAATCCACTTGGGTTCCGTACCGAATCCTCCAGTCGAAGATTGGGGAACAAGGCCGGATCTGTATAACGCAACCTCGATTGGTGACACTGAAGAAACCGCAGAGTGCGAAGTCAAAGGGGCTGGAAAATGACACCACCATTCCCGGCTTCGTGGCCCGCGAACTGCTTCGATCGTCAGGCGTTGGTGCGGGGCATGAAGTTGGCTACCAGTATAGTGGGGAATACGAGGAAAAGGATCGCTACACAAAACTGCTCTTTGTGACTGACGGGACTCTGATCAACAGGTTGAAGGATGGCAGTATCGGTCAGTTTGATATCGTATTTGTCGATGAGGCACACGAACAAAGTGCCAACATGGAGCAGATTTTCGCTTTGCTCAAGTATCGCCTGTCTCTCTATCCGAGAATGCGTGTGGTGATTGCCAGCGCAACCGCCGACGTTGAGAAGTTTCGGCGGTACTTCGGGGATGGCAACCCGGATTCTGTCTTTCTTACTGCCCCCCATGAATCCGCCAACACAACGCCTCACACCATCCATGACCGGCGACTGAATGAGTGGGCAAGCCATTGTGCAGAGATGGGTGACATTGAGAAAATCATCAATCCGCAGGATCTGAATAAACGCCTTCCCGACATAGTACCCAAACTCGTCAACGCGATTCGGACCAAACCGGGTTTCACCCAACTGGATGAGCCACAAGGCGACATTCTGGTATTCGTGCCAACCGTTGGATCTACCCGTCAGGTCGCGGAGGCGATTCGAAAGTCTTCCGACAACGCGGTCGCTGGCTTGGGAAGACTCGACGTCGTCGTTAGCCACGCTCAGCAAGACGAATCTGAATCTAAGGCATTTCTGAAATCAGAACGTAGTGCTCAGGCAGCAGCGAAACGTGGTGTCGCCACTACCCCGCAACGAGTCATTGTTGCCACCAACTATGCTGAAACGTCGGTGACGCTGGCAAACGTTCGGTACGTAATCGATAGCGGTCTTATCCTGCAACCGGATTGGAAACCGGATACTTGCAGCTATCGTTATGAAACAAAGTGGCATAGCAAGGCCGGATGCACACAGCGAAAGGGTCGAGTCGGTCGTACCAATTCGGGCGAGTATTTTCAACTCTATTCGAGCACCGCATACGAGACGTTCCCTGATCAGACTCCACCGGAACTAACTCGCCAGCCGCTCGATGAATTCCTACTATCTGCAAAATCCGCCGGTATTGAACACCTTGATTCATTTCATTGGATGAGCCACAGTACGGACTCGAATGACTCAACAAAGGCGGGTGAGTTTCAGCGATCACTGAAGGCTCTCACGAAATGTCGTACATTGGACGTGGATGGAGACATTACTGATCGCGGCCTGGAACTCGGCGCCCTGCGGATACCGTTAGTCGAACTTGCCGAATGTCTTGCCCTCGCAGACCGCTTTGCGTGTGCCTTTGAAGTTGCCACCTTCTTGGCATGTGCGTCGCAGTCCCACTCACCGTTCGCACGAGATGCGAGCGGCCTTCTCCAGTACGCTCGCTGGCGATCCGGATGCTATGACGATATTGAGTTCTATCTGCGACTCATCGTTCACTGGTATAAGAATCCAGAGGAAGAGAGAAAGAAATGGGCCGAACGGGAGAGCTTGCGTCCTGAGTTTTTTCAGTCAGTCCTGGAACAACATTCGCGGCACCTCAACTCGCTTGATAGGCACGATGAGAAGAAACAAGGCCGCTTTCTCGATCTCCGAAGATTGAACCGGGTCCGCCTAATCTTTGCACGTTGCCTGAGCGAATGGACGTACGTCGCGGAGGAAGGCAATCTCCAGACCTACAGGCCATTCTCAAATGAATGCCCCAGTCAGGCTCCTGTGCGGATCGACCCGGACTCTGCGTGTGTTGCCAATCCCGGTATGAGGGCGTTTGTCTGTCTTCAGCGTGTTTCACGGGGCGACAAGCTATTTGCACGTCAAATCGTTCAGGTCGATCCTCGCTGGCTGCTAGGCTTGCAGGATATCGGACCAATCGGGATGTCCCTGCTCCTGCGATCGCATCTTGACCGAGAGTATCGGGCTCAAGCCGAACGAACAGCGACAACAATAAGATCTGTTCCCTCTCACACGAGTCATGAGCAGTTTCAAACCGGCCACCTGCTCGACAATTTGAGAGTAATCAGGCGCACTTGGGACGACAAGCGACGGAGGTTCATCGTCCTTGCGGAAGACGTTGATACCGGGCGCGCGATCATTGCGAGCGAAGGCAACAGCGAACTTGAAATCGGTGTGACTTTTCGGGCGGTGGTCGAGGACGCCGCATTTGCTGCGCAGGCAGGCTTGTTGCAGCATTACGCAGATATCATCGCACAAGACTTTTCAGCTCCAATAGTCGCTCAGCGCTACGCCAAAGACTCACGAGAGATCTATGCCTTATGGCTGCAATTGGAGCCTGGCGTTAAAGGAGAACTCCGGAAGGCAGATATGCCAGTTACAAACTGGGGACTGCTACGAGAAGACACCGTGGGGCAGCGACTTGAAGTGGCTGTCAAAGGCGTCACGGAGAAGGGTAAGATCGAACTGGAATCTTCGGAAGTTCGCCGAGGCCGCAACAAAGCGGTGTCGGACGGCAATTGCTTCACAGGTGTTGTGAAGTCGATCAAGACGAACACAGGCGGCGACGTTGTCGGCTTTCTCGTCGAGTGTTTCCCGGGGAGAGATGGTTACCTCCCCATCCGTCATATTGAAGCAACCGCACCCATCAACGATTGGTGCCCCGAACAAAAGCTTGATGTGACGATCATCGATGCAAATGCAAGTCCGCGTGTAACCCTGATGACAAAGGCTGTAGCGAGCGCTCGACGACACAAGTACAAAGTCGGTGAATTGTTTATCGGCACCGTCGTACGGTTTCATATGGCAGGAGGCCAACGTCACGGAGCGATTGTCGAATTTCAGCCAGGGATGCGGGGATTTCTACCGGTTCGCCATTTCCCATCAGAGGACCATGGCGTTCAGTTACACGCTGGGAAAAGAATTGATGTGGCCATTGCAATGCTGCTGCCTGACGGGAAGTTCGGCCTGCGTTGGCTACCTCCTATGGTGCTCGGAGGGTCAGTCAGTGTGCCAATTGTTGAGGTTAGTCGCCATTCAACAACAGCCCCGATCGTGGTCATGCTCAGTCCGTGGATCAGGGCTGTTTTGCAACCTGGAACTGCTCGCTTTCGCAAGCTAAGGGCCTCAGCAGGCATCGGTCAACGAATCCGTGTCAAGGTCCGAAAAGTCGTCCGTAATGAGAATGATCGCCAGATCTCCATTGAACTGAACCGCATGTCGAAACACGGAGAGAGGACGGATACGATATTTGCCCCACCTGTGCTTGTCGTGCGTCGCCAGAAGGAAGCAGAGAAGGAAGCAGCAGAAAAGACTCGAAAACGCCAAAAGAATGCAGCCGCTGTCGCGAGAGAGCAATCTTCAATCAAGATATACAGTCTCATTGGACTACTGCAACACTCAGGTACGAAACTCTCCAGTCGCCTCTCCCAACTTAGGGAGTTAGGATTCAACGTTGGTGCAATCGAATCTTGGAAGCCATCCAAGTCGGATCAAAAACGGCTTCAAACCATCAACAAATGTGTCACACTGATGACTAGTGGGACATCACTAATCGGTAAGCGAGAGGCCTCGAAGGAGTACAACTCGGCATTCGATCTCACAGCAGAGCACTACCGTCAACTCAGACTTGTTACCGACAGGTTTCTTCTCGACCATGGACGTGATCCCCGCACCGGGAATCACGTTCCGCCGCATGAACAGACGGGCGCTAGACAATTCTTCGCGAAGTCGACGAATTCTTCGACAGCGAGGCAGGCGAATATTTCGAATGCATGGCTGTGGTTGCTTGCCATTGTGGTTGTATGCATCGCCGTGTTCTCCCTGCGCCCAAATCAGCGAGCCTACTCTCCGTTTGCAATGGTGCTGATTCCTGCGGGGCAGTATCAAATGGGTTCGCCAGCCGCGGAAAGGCATCGTTCGCAAGACGAAGGGCCGCAGCACTCAGTGGACATTTCGCAATCCTTTTACATTGGTGTTTACGAAGTCACGCAATCCGAGTTCGAGAGCCTGATGGGAGCCAATCCGAGCGCGTTCTCAAAGACTGGGCGATCGGGAAGCAAGGTACAAAAACTCAACACCAGCACGTTTCCGGTGGAGACAGTCTCATGGTTCGATGCCGTAGAGTTTTGTAACAAACTGAGTGCGAGGCACGGATATCCCCCGTACTACTCGATGTCGTATGCGGAACGTGACAAAGGCTCAATTACATGGGCTAAGGTTTCGCGAACTGGCAGTAATGGTTATCGCCTGCCAACGGAAGCCGAATGGGAGTACGCCTGTCGGGCGGGCACGACAACGCCAAATTGTTATGGCACAACACTCAACTGCAAAATGGCAAATGTCAACGATCGCGATTCTTACGGTACTGGATCGCTATTGAGCGGAAGAGAACTGGGGCGGACAACGACGGTAGGTTCATACCAGCCGAACGCACTTGGTTTATTTGACATGTACGGCAATGTCGAAGAGTGGTGCTGGGACTGGTACGACGAGAAAGTCTACTCTCAGTGTTTGAATACCATTGCGATTGACCCAACAGGTCCGATTTCCGAGAGAAACCGTGTAGCGCGGGGTGGTTCGGCTAGCGTGGATGCCGAATATGTCCGCTCGGCGAATCGGAACTCTTACTCACCGGAAAAACGTGTCAACTGTATCGGCTTCCGGTTGGCAAGGTCGTCAAGTGCCGAGGTTACCACGAACGCAGTCTTTAATAGTGGATCAATGAACGCATCTACACCGTTACAAAAAACCATCAACGCTCCGATACAGCCGAGTTCTGATCGCAGTGCCCAAAGTAGCTCAAACAAGCCTGATACTACCATCTCAATTGTAGCGAATTCATCGACACCATTGCCCGAAACGATCAACGTTCCAGTAAAGCTGAATTCAAATCGCCCTGCCCAAATCGACTCGGCCAAGTCCGATAACGCTATCGTGATTGAGATGAAGCTGATCCCGGCGGGAAAGTTCACGTTCGGTTCGAGCGGTGAAGGCCCGAGCTATCCCGGAGAGATCTCACGGCCGTTTTACATCGGCGTGTACGAAGTTACGCAGGAGCAATATGAACTGGTGATGGGGATTAACCCGAGTTACTTTTCAAAGAGCGGCGATGGAAGCAGCGATGTCATCGCTATGGACACGAGCCGCTTTCCGGTCGACAGTGTCTCTTGGTTGGATGCAGTCGAATTCTGTAACAGGCTGAGTGTGCAGGAAAGTCTATCGGCTTGCTACCGACTGACCAACAACCCAGTTGGTGTAGAGGTGCTTAATGGCGACGGGTATCGCTTACCGACAGAAGAGCAGTGGGAGTTTGCATGTCGCGCATATAGTCATTATGCGTTCAACACAGAAACACGAGTGAGTGGGAAAGAGGCGAATATTAACGGAAAATACGTCTACTTGTCTCCCGGTGAGAAGAGCGCACTCGACCCTCCAGGCGACAAAGTCGACCCCAATGGAATATACCTCGAACGGACTACGAGAGTCGGATCATACCGACCGAACGCATTCGGGTTGTTTGATGCGCATGGCAACGTCCAAGAGTGGTGTTCGGACTGTTACGATGCGAGGTGCGAATACCGCGTTTTGCGAGGCGGCTCTTGGTATCATCACCCCAAGTATGCACGTTCGGCAACACGCAAATCGAACGGGCCGACGAGTCGTCTCAAATTCAATGGCTTTAGGATCGCACGCGACAGGTAGCAACGTCAGGGACGTGCAACAGTCCGAGGGCTTTCCGATACCATTATTTTGGACGTGTTAGCCATATATCGCTTGCCACCGGCCTGATTGCGATGTCTCCAATGATGTCCGTCAAGGCTCAAATCTGCGATCAAGATTGGCTCACAGTCCGGTCAATGCTCTTACATGGATGACGTTCCGCGGACTGTTCAACTGTTGCCGCAGGATCGGTGCGTTGTGGGCATAGGGAGATGCGGGTAAAGCTTTTCGCCAGTTGCTCAACAGTACGATGGCATTCTCGCGTCAGCAGAATGGCTTCGAGTTGTTTGTAGGTCGTTGGCTCGATGCGAACACAGGCAGGTCAGGATGATCCGCGAACAACCACTAGTCGTTGCCCACGACGACCGGTGCCGAATCGAAGTACTGTTCTAACTCGGCAATGGTGAGGTGGGGCTGGATCACTACGAAGTTCGCAGTTGGGTCGGTTGGCGTGGACGCCGAACCTCTTTCCGTTTCTTGGATTTCCATTGCCAGTCAATTCGTAATCTACCCGTGAGCCAGAACTCCAACTTGCCATCAATCGAAAAACCGTGCTACTGACACGGGAATGAACCAAGGCAAGATTATGCGGAGAATTGTGGGGCAAGTGACCGGTCTGCCTTCAGCGGATGACGACAGGCTGGTGTTTGTCGACATCGAGTTGGGACGTGTGAAGCGTCAGCGCCTCATTCTGCAGATTGCAGCGATTGCGGTGTCCCGTTCCCTGACCGAATTGGAGGCGTTTGAGGCCAAGGTGCAGGTCGATGAATGCAAGACACCGTCAACTCAGATTCACAACCGACATTTTAACCGCGATCTGTGGCACCGTGAGGCCCGGCATCCGAAGGTGGTTGCTTACGACTTTGGACGATTTCTTCGCCGCCATTCAACGACCGAGGTTGCCGGAGCGAATCGCCGTCGGATGATCGTGGCTCAACTCGTCGCACACAATGCCGAGTTCGATGGCCCGTTTCTGCGGGAGTGGTTTGAGCGTCTGGGATTGTTCATGCCCGCTTCATACCGCGTCTTTTGCACTCTGCACCGGGCGATGTGGCTGTTTCATGAACACCGCTCGCTCAGTCCGCCACCCGACTTCAAACTCGGAACCCTCTGCCAATACTTCGATATTCAACTCGACCCAAAAATGCCCACGATGCTGCCGCTGATGTCCGTGCGACCGTCGAACTCTACCGGCGGATTACCATGCTGCAGGCAGCCAACACCGCTCAAGTGTTGACCAATTCATCAGAACCATCTCGATTGCAAAATGCTGCGGACAACGGCCATTGCGTAGAGACCAACAAGCCAGCAGGCTGCGTCCGAGTGCTCGGCAGCGAGTAGGATTGCGACAAGATAGAGGAACAAGAACTGGGATGCAGCCATCAGGCACACTCCAGAACTGGAAGGTCATTCTGCGGTGATGCAAACGGTAAGGTGATGAGTCTGCGCAGACCCAGAGCTGATACCGGGACCGGATCGAATCCGGTTCGTCCACGGGCTCGGTTGACTGCCCGATGAATGTTCAGAAGTTGCCGTCGGATCGGTGCGTAGCGGGCATACGGAATCCGGCGAAAGTCTTCAGCCAAGTGCCCAGCAGTGCGATGGCAGGCTCGCGCCAGAAAGTAGGCTTTGAGCTGCTTGTAAGTCGTCGGCTCGATACGAACACAGGCATGCCACTTGGGTTCGCCGCCACCCTTGGGCGTTGCACCGCCACGGCGGTAGCTCAGTGAATAGCCTTCGAAGTGAATCGGATGACGACGGCAATCGCGGATCTGTTCACGCTCCTGTTGCCGGAATGCGTGGTGGCCTTCGGTAACCAGGAGCAGGAACCAGTTCGCGTATCGGATGTACTGCATGTTCGCCAGCCCGCGCTGTTTGCGGTAGGCACGTTGCCGCTCGGTGATCGCGATCTCGTACTTGGTCAGCAGTTTTTGATCGATCAACTCGGGTGGTTTCATGACGGGAATGCAGCCAGTGACATACCACCAGTAACCATGCCGGAGATAGCTGACGGCAACTTGTTGGACAAGTCCTTCAGGCGTTGTAGCAATGTATCGATAGCTCATGACCTCCATCCTTCGCTCAACTTCATTCAACAAAACAAAGACGTTGAGAAGAGGCAAACCTTTTTTTTCCCCGGAACGCTCTCTGTCCGATTTTCGGACAACTGGACTTAGTCGGGGTTGCGCGGTGGACTGTTGTTCCGCAGCCCAACCACTGTCACATTTTGGAACAGTGAAGAAGTGGGATTGTTTTGGCCAATCCCACAAAAGCCAGTCCTTGTTGCAGATCCATATCGTGGACTGAGAATTGAGTGCTGGGCGATTCGTCGCGACAAACGAACGTCGCAGGCGATGCCCGAATCACTCAATTCATCAGCCGGTGTTTTTGAACGTGCGTGTGTTCGCACTGCTTTCGTCAGTGCACACGCACAATTCATAGTACCCACACACGCAAAACCTCCGTTGAACCTTCGCCGGGATCTGTACAGATCCCGAGTGTTCGTCGTCTGTCTGCTGCCGACGGAAGCCATTCTCCCGAATGGCCACCATCCGCCGCATGCTGCCTGCCAAGGACACAGCCACACCGAATTGGTGTGACGATTGCAATTCTCCCAACGGGGTTGGCGACCAACGTCGCACGAATCCCCTCAGCCCTTTCGTTCTCGCTGTGTCGGGTCATCACTCCCGGCATAGACGCGAACGGGACGCGACTGCCTTGCCGCGCACAGACGATCCGCCCTGGACAGGCGGTGACTGTGACCGAGCCTTCGCCCGGTTCACCGCGCATGCTTCCGCACGCTTCCTACTGAGGCCACTCTCCCCCGCTACGGCACATCGTGCAGGCTGGACGAATCCAGTCCTTTTGCACGCTACTTGGTGACTAACCAAACCGCCGGAGTGCCAACTCCGGATGCCGCAGTGGTTCCTGCGTTAGCGTCGATCTTCGAAACCGAGGTCACGTTGCTAGGACGTGTTACCGTCCGATCCGCACGGGTGTGTTTCGCCTTCCGGTCGACCACACTTTCTCACCTGACACGAGCCAGGCGAATTTCCCCCTACGAAAGCAGAAGCTTAGAGTACCGCTCCCGTCCGGACATTCGCTGTTCGGCACCGTCTCCTCGAAATCTCACTGGCAAGCCCTGTCGTACGTGTTCGATGGGGCCTTTCATGGTTGAGCTTTTCACCGTCGGGAGATTTGCTCCCGATCGCCGGACGAGTCACGTCCGGTGTTCTTTGTCACCAAAGAACAGCTCCCCACGCCAGCCGCGTTGAGCGAACTCGCTTGCGCAAGCCCGAACCCCACGGACGGGATTTTCACCCGCTTTGACCTTCGGCCGCTTCACACAGCCAAAGGCGAAACTCTGCCTGCACAGCAGACATGAGTTCATCGACGCGGCCTTGTCTTGAGACAAGGGATGTCCGCATCGCCCATATTCCTGCTGGACGCATCGCTGAACAATACGTCCCAGTCAAAACCATTGGATAGAACGCCGGGATTGCTCCGATCATTGAGCGTGCTCCGATACAAAGGGAACACACTCGGTCGGGATTACTCCGACGAGCCTCCATTGAACTGGACGAGCCACTCTCATGGCATCCAGCTCGAAGGGCCAGCACTTGGGAAGTTGGCGTACTTCCGGTCCTTATCCCTGGTTGATGAGACCGAGATTCCTGGACCTGCTGTCCCCGTTGGGAGAAATCAGCTCGTTCACTCTTATCTCCGACTGGGATGTCAGCCTTTGAGCGAATGCGTTTCACACGAGCATGACGACCGGCAAGCCTCGCGGCCCGCCTACACGGAAGAAACTAATACTTACGATGGTGGATTGTCACGAGTTTCTTTGAGTCGAAAGAAAGTGGTTCACATGGTCCTCAAATGGACAGTGTGCCGAAACACGTTTGGCAACCCTCCAGTTCTTGACCAGCCAGCGGTGTTTTGCGTAACCGACTTCAAGCACTTGACGATACAGATAGAACCTTGACTTCATTTCAGTCGGACACGCGAACACTTCGCGCGTCGGTGTGCAGGACTGACGCATTCATTTGTGCGCTTCACTTGGACCTTCAACGGTGTCCAGTCTCCTGATACTGTAGCCGAGACCACTGATTCGTGCTTGCGTTACAAACGTGGTTCGAGTGCGTCTCGGTCTTTTCGTCGATCAATTGAATTCTTCGAGAATAGGTTATTAACGCGGGGTCGCCTCTCTGGGGAACGTTCTCGTTGTTCAGGCAATGGGTTACTTCAGGCGGTTCGCAATTCTCCAGCTCGGGACCCCAGTCGCCCCCGGTCCGGTCGTACTTCCGGAAAGTGATGCAGGGCGAAGGCATCTCACATCCCTTTTGGCTCGGTCGAGCGCAGTTCGATGACCCGGCGTAGCGACGGGATCCGCCGCCGCTCAGCGTGCGCGGCCGCATCGAGAAGCTCCCGACATTACCCAGTCTCGGACAAATGCTCGGGATCCTCGCTGATCCGCTCCATCTGCTCATGCTGCATTTCGATCTGTGATAGCCCGCAGCGAAAGTCGGATGTGAACTACGCACTATGGATCGCACCGTTGTTGCAGACACGGTTTGCTCAAAGGGCATTTCGAGCCGCCTTGCACGGTGCGTGATCTCTGCGACTTGACGCGACACCGTATAGAGTTGGCCACCGAAAATTGTGCATCGTCACGGATAGACATTGTTATTCGGTTGGGGTCAAATGTTCGTTTGAGAGTTCTACTCATGCTCGGTGCATCCGTGTGATGCGCCCGCCCCCCGCTCGCTGACGCTAGACGTTGGTGGACTGAGGCCTGCAATTCTGCTGGGCAAATCGATAAGGCGGTAGCGTGGCCAATCATGAACTCACCGGACAAAGCATCGAGTCCACCTGACGGCGATCCGAAGCTGGCGGCCCCTTCCATCAATCTTCCCAAAGGTGGCGGAGCCATTCGCGGCATGGGCGAGAAGTTCGCCGCCAATCCGGTGACGGGAACAGGTTCCACATCCGTGCCCCTCGCCGCCAGCCCAGGACGCTCGGGATTCGGTCCCCAGCTTTCGCTCGCCTACGATTCCGGCTCGGGCAACGGTCCCTTCGGTCTGGGCTGGAGCCTTTCTCTCCCCTCCATCACGCGCAAAACCGACAAGGGTCTGCCCAAGTATCAGGATGCCGAGGAGTCTGACGTCTTCATCCTCTCCGGCGCGGATGATTTGGTGCCCGTTTCGGTCCAGAGCGGCAACGATTGGGTGCGTGAGAACCTGCCGGTCCGAAACGTCAACGGCATCGACTACCACATCCAACGTTACCGCCCGTGCATCGAAGGACTGTTTGCCCGGATCGAACGTTGGACGCGCCTTACCGACGGCGACATCCACTGGCGGACCGTCTCCAAGGACAACCTCACCACGCTTTACGGCACGACCGCCGACAGTCGCATCGCCGATCCCTCGGACTCCACGCGCATCTTCAGTTGGCTCATCTGCCAGGGTCACGACGACAAGGGGAACGTCCTCCTTTACGATTACAAACCTGAAGACTCGGTCGGAGTGAATCTTTCGCAAGTCCACGAACGAAACCGCACCGCCCAAAGCCGCTCCGCCCAGCGTTACCTGAAACGTATCCGCTACGGAAACCGCACATCGTATTTCCCGAATTACGCGCCCGATCAGCCAGCCCAACCTTTGCCAGCCGACTCCGACTGGATGTTCGAAGTCGTCTTCGATTACGGCGAACACAACGCCGACATTCCGGAGCCCAGGGACAATTCCAATCCGTGGCCCGTACGTAACGACCCCTTCTCAACCTACCGTGCCGGTTTTGAAGTTCGCACCTATCGCCTCTGCCAACGGGTCTTGATGTTTCATCACTTCCCAGACGAACCGGAAGTCGGCACCGACTGCCTCGTGCGCTCGACCGATTTCAGCTACTCGCACCACCAGAATCCGGCAGACGTGCGCAATCCCATCTACTCCTTCGTGTGCGCCGTGACTCAGACGGGCTATCGCAAGCTTGATCCGGGCCCTGGTTACCGGAAGCGCTTGCTGCCTCCGGTCGAGTTCACCTACACCGAGGCCACGATCCAATCGGAGATTCGCGAACTGGACCCCGAAAGCCTGGAGAACCTGCCCAGCGGCCTCGACGGTACCCGCTACCAGTGGGTCGATCTCGATGGCGAGGGCTTGTCGGGTATTCTCACCGAGCAGGCGGGCGGTTGGTTCTACAAACGCAATCTCAGCCCCATCAATGTCGTTGGGCAGAACGGCTCCGCGCATGTCGAGGCGTGCTTCGCGCCGGTCGAATTGGTCGCCGCCAAACCCAACCTTAACCTGGGTTCAGGCCATGCCCAGTTCCTGGACCTCGCTGGCGATGGCCAGCTCGACCTCGTCACTTTCCGCAGACCGACACCGGGCTTCTATGAGCGCACTCACGACCAAGATTGGGATCCCTTTACCACGTTCGATTCACTTCCCACCCTCGATTGGGACGACCCGAACCTGAAGTTCGTTGACCTCACCGGCGATGGCCACTCCGACATTCTCATCACCGAGGACGACATCTTCGGTTGGTATCCTTCGCTCGCGGAAGAGGGCTTTGGCCCCAGAGAAACCACCCGCCAATCCCGCGACGAGGAACAAGGCCCGCGTCTGGTCTTCGCCGACGGCACCCAATCCATCTACCTGACCGACATGTCTGGCGACGGCCTCACGGATCTCGTCCGCATTCGCAACGGTCAAGTCTGCTACTGGCCCAACCTCGGCTACGGCCACTTTGGCGCGAAAGTGACGATGGACAACTCGCCCTGGTTCGATCGTCCGGATCAATTCGACCAGAAGCGCATTCAGCTCGCGGACATCGACGGCTCGGGACTCACCGACATCATCTATCTCCACGGCGATGGCGTACGCATTTACTTTAACCAATCCGGCAACAGTTGGAGCCAGCCCCCGACCGAACCGGCCTTCCCGCCCATCGATAGCCAGACCGCCGTCACCGTCGTCGATCTCTTGGGGAATGGCACCGCCTGCCTTGTCTGGT
This sequence comes from Schlesneria sp., assembly GCA_031412755.1. Classification (GTDB taxonomy): domain Bacteria; phylum Planctomycetota; class Planctomycetia; order Planctomycetales; family Planctomycetaceae; genus Schlesneria. The sequence goes on from JANODP010000555.1 coordinate 21,688, forward strand.
CATCGTCTCTGCCCGGCGATGCCCGCCGGCCCCTACGCTATATTGACCTGATGGGCGGCCAGAAACCGCATCTGCTGGTCAAGACCGTGAACAACCTCGGCGCGGAAACGGTCATCCACTACGCGCCCTCCACCCAGTTCTACTTGCAGGACCAGTACGCGGGAAATCCCTGGATCACCAAGCTGCCTTTCCCGGTCCACGTCGTCGAACGGGTCGAGACTCGCGACCACATCAGCCGCAACCGCTTCGTCACCCGTTACGCTTACCACCACGGTTACTTTGACGGCGTGGAGCGCGAGTTCCGCGGCTTCGGTTTGGTGGAGCAATGGGACACCGAGGAATTCGCGGCCCTCAGCGCTGACGGACTGTTTCCGGCAGGGACGAACATCGACACGGCTTCCCATGTGCCGCCGGTGCATACCAAGACCTGGTTCCATACCGGCGTTTATCTGGGTCGCGAGCGAATTTCCAATTTCTTTGCGGGACTGCTCGAAGGGAGCGACTCCGGCGAATATTACCGCGAGCCGGGACTGACCAACGCGGAGGCGCGAGCCTTCCTGCTCGCCGACACCGTGCTGCCCGGCGGCTTGTCCATTGAAGAGGAACGTGAAGCCTGCCGCGCACTGAAAGGTTCAATGCTGCGGCAGGAGGTCTATGCGCATGACGGCACTACCCTGGAGCCGCACCCCTACACGGTCACCGAGCAGAACTTCACCATCGGCGTGTTGCAGCAGCGCGGAGACAACCGTCACGCGGTGTTCTTCACGCATGCCCGCGAAGCGATCAGCTACCACTACGAGCGCAATCCCGCCGACCCACGCATCAGTCACGCGCTGACCCTCGAGGTAGACGCCTTTGGCAATATCCTGAAGTCTGCCGCAATTGGTTATGGGCGGCGGCAACCCGATCCTGCGCTTCCTCTGGACATCGATCGAGACAAGCAAACGCAGCAGCTCATGACCTACATGGAGAACAGCGTCACCAATTCCATCGCCGAGGACGACGCCTACCGCACGCCGCTCCCAGCCGAAACACGGACTTACGAAATCACGGGTCTGACCCTCCTGCCAAGCCGCAGCCGCTTCCGCTTCGACGAGATGCTCACGGCAGGAGCCGGTGCCGCGCCCCTTGCCTACCAACAGAATCCGACTGCGGGGGTGCAGAGGCGTCTGATCGAGCACGTGCGTACGCTCTACCGCC
>JANODP010000556.1:0-16013 GCA_031412755.1 Schlesneria sp.
GGCCGTGTCAGCAACACTGTGTCAAATCCCCCGCGATTCGTGGACTCCGGGCGTGCCACACTTGATGCTGCGTCGTACTGACCAACACCTGAGTGATCGTCCTACGCCGACCAGCACTGGCTGCCGCCGTCGACGCGCAGCACCTGGCCCGAAACGAAATCGCCGAGCGGTCCGGCGAAGAACTCCACCACGCGGGCCACTTCGTCCACGAGGCCGATGCGGTCGAGGGTTCCCTCCTCAACGAGCCGTTCTTCCGCGACCTTCCGCGTGCCGAGGAACCGGCCGGTGCGCGTGTCGCCCGGCGCGATGCTGTTGACCGCCACGTTGAACGGCCTCAGTTCGGTGGCCAAGCAGCGCGTGTACTCAACCACGGCCGCCTTGGCTGTCGAGTAGATCGCGCTGTTTTCGTTTCCCTTGAACGCGGCGATCGAACTGATCGTGATGATCCGACCGCGCCGCCGTTCCATCATCCCGCGCGCCGTCTGCTGACAGATCAGGATCGTGGCGAGCAGGTTCCGGTCAAGCACCGATTTGATGTCGATCTCCTTGATCATCACGGCGTCGTTCGGGTTGGGCTTGCCTCCCGCCGCCGCGATGTCTCCGCCCGCGTTCTGGACCAGCACGTCAATCGGTCCCAGTTCGGCCGTTGTCGTTTGCACGACGCGCTCGACGTCGGCACTTTGCGTCAGGTCGCCGAGCACCCGAATCGTGCGGACTCCAAACTGCTCGCCGATCTGGCGCGCCGTCTCCGTGAGCGTGGTTCCCTCGCCATATTCGGCGGGGCCGTGTTCGCGCATGCCATGCACGGCGATGGCACAACCCATCGCCGCCAGCCGTTCGGCAAACGCCCGACCCAATCCTCGACCCGCTCCGGTCACGAGCGCGACCTGACCTGCCAACGGCTTCTCCACGATGCGGCTTCCTCTTTTTGAATGACGATGCTTGGCTGATCACGATGTCTGATGGACGACGAGACGAACGGTCTAACTCGCATTCGACGATCCCACGCGGGCCGCGGATTGTCTCTTGGCCGGATGCGGCTTTCCAGCACGGGGTGTGTTCGATTCAGGCCGCCTGGTCCGTTGTCCCTGCTTTGGGGATCGCCGACTCACCCGCCATCGCCGGCGCGGACGAGTCGCAAGGAGACGCGGTGGCCGCTTCCAGCTTGGCGATCTCGGCCCGCAGGTCGGCCAGTTCATGCTCTTTCTGCACCAGGGTCGCCCGCAGTTTGACGAGTCGTTTTTCGGGGGGACCGTTGAGAATGCGGCTGATGGCATCGATCAGCAACAGCGCCCGCCAGGCCCGCAGCGCGACCCCTCGCAGCCGGTAGAGCCGCGCCGTGCGGGTCAGTTGTTGCAGTCGCAGCAGGCGTCCCAATCGCAGAGCCTGCAAGAACGAGAAGAGCGGCAGCAGCACGATGGCCAGGTCGATGAAGTGGGTTCGGACGTAGCTCCATTTGCTTTGAGCAATCGAGAAACGCAGGATGAACTCGCCGGCAAACGCAAACCAGATCAAGCCGCCGGCACCATTGAGCAATCCCGACAGCAGCGGGTCGGCGTCGATCCGTTCCTTCCAGAAGTACTCGACGCCGATCACGGGGAGCACCATCAACGCCATCAGCACCATCGGCACGCTCGACACGCGCTCCAACCGCTGTTCCAGGTCGCGTCCCACGGACTGCCAGCCCCAGCCCGGCAACCAGATGTTCTTTCCGGTCGCGTGATCGCGAGCCCCCAATCGCAGCGGCGGCAACAGGCAATAGAACCAGCGCGTGCGACCCTGTCGGCTGCCGTAACGCCCGCTCCAGACCGCATCGACCCAGCAGGCCGGATAGATTCCGAGAAACCCCAACCCACAGACGATAAAAATCGGCTGGTATTCGGGCTTGTCGTGCAGGTGCAGCACACCGGCCAGACACAGCAGTGAGAAGATCGACAGCCAGAACATCTCGGCCGCGACCCTTCGATCCCAGGCCAGTAAGGCGGCTTCATCGCTCTTGTTCAGCGGGGCGTGTTCGTTCACCGACGGTTCCTCAATGCCTGGAGCGTCAACGCGACGCGATTCGTGGCGGGATTGTCGCCGGGGCGAGCGGCTTCCGGCAACCCCAACCGACTTGGCAATCAATGCCTCTCCTCTTCGGACCAGTGTGCCACGGCTGTGTCAGCCGTGCCGTCGCGACATCAACCTCCGTTCGCACGGCTGACACAGCCGTGGCACTCTCAGTGATCAACTCAGTGATCAAGGCGATGGCGGGGGCGGCGATCCTTGACCCCGCGCGCGAGGCCCTTCATCCTTGAGGCCGCTCGCGTTTGATGTTCGTCGTTCCTGCCAAAGCTCCCTCTCTGTGTCTGTCTCGAACAAGCCTGCTGACTCGCAAGTGGAAGCCGCCCGCCCGGTGTCGAACTGGGCGTTGGTGAGGCGCATGCTGGGACTTGGCTGGCGCTATCGGGGCATGTGCCTGATGGTTCTGGCCCTGAACTTTTCGCTCGTCGCGCTGAACCTGGCGGGGTTGGGTCTGGCCGGATTGGGGATCGATTCCCTGAGCGAGACGCTGCTGCCGGGAAGCCCCGCGCCGGGCTGGCCGTTCGGCTGGCGGCCTCCCACCGAGTGGACGCCGATGACGCGCGTCGTGTTCATCGCCGGGCTCGTGCTGATCGTGGCCGTCGTGCAGGCGTCGCTCAAGTTCGTCACGGCGGTGGCGGGAGCGGCGCTCAGCCAGCGGATTCTGATCCAGCTTCGCACCGACGTGTACGACAAGCTGCAACGGCTGAGCTTTCGGTTCTTCGATTCGCACGACAGCAGTTCGCTGATCAATCGCGTGGCGGGCGACGTGCAGGCCGTGCGGGGCTTCGTCGACGGCGTGATCCTGAAGATCTTGACGGTCGGCTTGTCGCTGGCGGTCTATTCGGCCTACATGCTGTCGGTCCACGCGCTGCTCACGTTTGCGTGCCTGATCGCCTCGCCGCTGCTGTGGGTGGGAGCGGTCTGGTTCTCGAAGTCCGTTCGCCCGCTCTACCAGCGCAGCAGCGAACTCGGCGACAAGTTGATCCTGCGTTTGTCCGAAAACGTGCAAGGGATTCAAGTCGTCAAGGGTTTCGCGCGCGAGGAGGACGAGATCGCCCGCTTCCGCGCGGCCAACCGTGCCGTGAAGGACCAGAAGTACGACATCTTCTGGCGGCTCAGCCTGTATCAACCGGCGATGGGCTTTCTGACGCAGATCAACCAGCTCATCGTGATCGGTTACGGCGGGGCGCTCGTCATTCGGGGTGAGCTGTCGCTGGGTGCCGGGCTGTTCGTCTTCGCCAACCTGATCCACGAGTTTGCCAATCAGGTCGGTCAGATCATCAACATCGCCAACAGCATCCAGAGCAGCCTGACCGGGGCCGAGCGAGTCTTCGCGGTCCTCGACGCCGAGATCGAAATCCAGAGTCCGCCCGATGCCATCCACCTGCCCCAGGCACGCGGCGCGGTGACGTTCGAGCACGTCGGCTTCGCCTACTCGGGCGGTGAACGGGTGCTGGACGACGTGTCGTTCGAGATTGTGCCGGGCGAATGCATCGGCATCGTGGGTGAGACCGGCTCCGGCAAGACGACGCTGCTGAATCTGATCGCCCGCTTCTACGACCCGACCTCGGGGCGAGTCCTCGTCGATGGCATCGACGTCCGGCAACTCGATCTGCAAGACCTGCGGCGCAACATCGGACTGGTCTTTCAGGAGAGTTTCCTGTTCAGCAACACGGTCGCGGCCAACATCGCCTTCGGACAGCCGGGTGCCGAACTGGAACGAGTCGAAGAGGCCGCCCGGCTCGCCGCCGCGCACGAGTTCATCGCCGACCTGCCCGAAGGCTACGACAGCCTGATCGGCGAACACGGTTCCAATCTGTCGGGAGGCCAGCGCCAACGCCTGGCCATCGCCCGCGCCCTGCTGCTCGATCCGCCGATTCTGCTGTTGGACGATGCGACCGCCGCCGTCGATCCGGAAACCGAGCACGAGATTCAGCAGGCCATTGCCACCGTCCAGCGCGGCCGCACGACGATCCTCGTCTCCAACCGCATCAGTGCGCTGAAGCGAACCGACCGGCTCTACGTCCTCCGTCAGGGACGCATCGTCGAATCGGGAAGCCATGCGGAACTGATGCAGCTCGACGGCGAATACGCCAAGCTCAGCCGCATCCAACTGACGCACGCGCCGTAGCAGCGGCATCTCCTTCTTCCTTCTGCAATCCTTACTCTGCAATCCTTATTTCTCTGCGGGTCGAGATGCCATCCAGGGAATCAAGCGTGCTCGTCCGGAAAATAAGGATTGCAGAGTAAGGATTGATGAAGGCCGAAGGACGACGGGCCAGAGTCACTTCGGCCCAATGGCCCGCGTTCCCTTGCCGTGGCGGGCTTTCAGGTCGAACAGGCCGAAGATTTCGGAGGCGTTCAGGCTGAGCGTCTTGTTCGTGTTGTCCCCCTCACCGAGGATCGCTGCGAACAGCTGACGTTTCTCGGTCAGAATCTTGTCGATCCGTTCCTCGATCGTGTCCTTCGAGATGAACCGGGTGACGATCACCTGGCTCTTGCAGCCGATCCGATGGGCGCGGTTGATCGCCTGATCCTCGATGGCCGGGTTCCACCAGCGGTCGAACAGAAACACATAGCCGGCGAACTGCAGGTTCAGCCCGACCGCGCCGGTGCCGTAACTCATCAGGATGATGTGGCAGTCCGGGTCTTCCTTGAACTGCTTCAGGATCGGCTCGCGCTGCTTGGTCGGGATGCCGCCGTGGTAACTGAGGGCTCCGTACTTGGCCATCGGTTTGGCAAGCCAGTCCAACACCTTCGTCCACTGACTGAACAGGATCGCCTTGCCGCCGCTGGCCGCGATTTCCTCCATGTCGGCTTCCAGGCGGTCGAGCTTGGCGCTCTCGCCCGTCAGCGGATCGAAGTTCGTGATCTGTTTCAGCCGCAGCACCAGCTCGAACACGTGCTGGACGGAGATCTGGTCCCCCAGTTCGTTGAGATGGATGATTCCGTCCTTCTCCGCCTTCTCGTAGGCGTACTTCTGTGACGGGAGAAGTTCGAGGTGGGCGTCGCGGTCGAGTCGCGGCGGCAGATCCTTCATGACGAGGTCTTTGGTCCGCCGCAGGATGCACTGCTTGGCGAGGTATTGCAGTTGCTTCAGGTCGGGCGTCGCGTGGGGCGGGACCACGCCGAGGTACTCGTACAGCGCGGCCAGTTCCTCGGGTCGGTTCTCGATCGGCGTCCCGGTCAACGCCCAACTGCGCCGGCGCGGCAGGGCGCGGGCCGTCTCCGCCGTGCGCGAGCCCCGGTTCTTGATCCGCTGCGCCTCGTCCAGCACGACGAGATCGAACTTGGGAAAGTCTCCCTCCTCGAACGACGCGAAGTCGCGCACCAGCGATTCATAGTTCGCGATCAGAATCGGGACGCCGGGCATCGTCCACGTCAGCCGACGCCGTTCGGTGTCCCCCTCGACCACGACGAACGGCAGTTCCTCGGCCCACGCCCGGAACTCCCGCTGCCAGTTCGGAAGGAGCGGCTTCGGACAGACCAGTAACACGCGGCGAATCTGCCCGCTGCGGATCAGCAGCCGGATCGCCGTGATCGTCTGCATCGTCTTGCCGAGACCCATCTCGTCCGCCAGCAGGGCCGCCGACTTCGAGAAGAGCCAGCCGATCCCCTCGTACTGATACGGGAACGGCTCGAATGGCATGATCAACTCTTCGCCGCCGAGCCACGACTGCAGCGGCGGTTGCAGCAGGTAGAACAGCCGGTCCTCGATGGAGAGTGCGTCGGCGGGCGGCTTGATGCGCGTCAGCATCTTCTTCGCGTCGGCCAGCGCCGCGTCGTCCATCAACGACACCGGCTGCGGCGGGAGCGCCGTGAGTTCGTCGTCGTTGGGCTCGACACCCTTTTTCTTTTCGCCCTCCTTCGTCTGCTCGGCTTCCTGCGCGGCGAGGAACGACACGCCCTCGGGAAACGTAATCCCGAACGTGGTGACTTTCGGACGCGTCGGCTTCCACTCCGGCAGCAACGTCGGCGGCTTCGGGGCCGAGACCGTGGTGGTCTCCAACACCGGCCAGCGTTGCAGGGCGACGTTCAATCCCGACGAGAACAGTTGCGCGGACAACGACAGCGACAACGTCGACGTCGGCACGTCGTCCAGCAGCGAGTCGAGAGACAACCCCGCGTCGTCGACCGTCCAGTGTGGACCGGGCACGACCCCATCGGCCGGTCGCGCCTGCAGGCGGCTCGCCATCTCATCGAGCATGCGGAGCGAACCGTCAGTCATCGGATCGTCCTCTCCGTTAGCAGTCCGTAGAAAGAGGAGTGCCACGGCTCTGTGAGCCGTGAGTACGGTGATAAGTCTCGCGAAGTCTGCACGGCTGACACAGCCGTGGCACTCTGTTCATCGTTTTTCAACGGGCTGTTATGCCGTTCTCGCCGTACCGAGCCGCAGCGTTTCTTCGAGGGCTTCGCGCACCCGCTCGAACGGTTCGCTCAGATGGGCATCCACCGGAATCGACTTGGTGTGCTTCTCGATCTCGCCGCGATCGGCCGGGTAGTCCGGGTGCAGCCCGATGGAGAGCTTGCCGAAGTGCAGCGCCGTCTCGTCGGTGGACGACGCCGGGATGAGACACGCGACGGGCATCGGCACATGCTGCCGGAGATCGAGCAGTTCGTCGGACTCGATCAGCACCAGATGCGGCTTGACACCGATCTTGTCGAGCAGCGTCCGGCCGATCAGATCGCCGAGCACAAAGGGGCGCAGCGTCGGGCCGTACAGAATCTGTTGCGCCCGATTCGGCTTCACGGGCGCGGTGCATTGGAATTCGAGCGGCCGGCCAAACCGGTTGGTCACCAGCAGGCCGCCCACGAATCCCCGCTCCGCGTCCTCGATTGCCGTCAGAAAGCCCAACCGAAACGGGTCGATGTTCCCGTGCGACATCCAGCCATCCTTGCCGTCGTCGTGCGTTGTTGTCTGCCGACGAGTCCACTCGCCGAGCCGTCCATCCCTGTCCGTCCGACCACTTGATCGGAGCCGCGTCGGGTGGGACTTGAACGCAAGCGCACGGCATCACACCTCGAACGATCCGGCAAACTCGACCGGTCGCAGGCGACCCGGCACGTCGCGGCAGAATGATTCATGTCGGCGCCGGACCGCACTCGGTTGCTCAAGCGGGGTGCGAGGACACACAATCGCCGCCGGCTTTCTTCCACAAGGTCTGTCTGTAGCTGAGTTCGCAAGAACTCAGTTCCTGATGGTGAGTTGGGCTGAGTTCTTGCGAACTCAGCTACGTGCAGGCTGCTGTCTTCCGCAAGGTCCGCACTCGATGAATCAAAGTCCGCGCGACGATCTGGAGTTCGGCGATCGCAGTCGCCTGGCCGAATGGCAGGCCGAGCGATTGCGCGCGCTGCTCAAGGCCGTCATCCCCGCGAATCCCTTCTGGACCGGGAAGCTGCGCGAGGCACAGGTCGATCCGCATTCCCTTCAAACGCTCGACGATCTGTCGCGATTGCCGTACACGACCAAGTCCGAGTTGGCTGCGGATCAGGAGGCTCATCCGCCGTATGGCCGCAACCTGACGTTCGGACCGGCAGACTATTCGCGGCTTCATCAAACGTCGGGAACGACGACGGGCCGGCCGCTGCGCTGGCTCGACACGCCCGCCAGTTGGAATTGGATGCTCGACTGCTGGACGACGATCTACAGCTGGATGAAGCTGCGACCCGGGGACAGGCTGTGCTTTCCGTTCTCGTTCGGACCGTTCCTCGGTTTTTGGGCCGGGTTTGAAGGGGCACTGCGTCAGGGCAACCTGTGTCTCGCGGCGGGAGGGATGAGCAGCGAGGCCCGCCTCAAACTGATCCTCGACAACCGGATCACGCTGCTGGGCTGCACGCCGACGTACGCGCTGCGACTCGCCGAGGTGGCCGCCGCGCAGGGGATCGATCTGCCGTCGAGTCCCGTCCGCGCGATCCTGGTCGCCGGTGAACCGGGCGGTTCGATTCCATCGGTTCGCTCGCGCATCGAGCAAGCCTGGGGCGCGAGGGTCTTCGATCACTGGGGCATGACAGAAATCGGACCGCTCGCCAGCGAGTGCGACGACGATCGCGGCAACCTGACCGTCATCGAAACCGAATGCATCGCCGAGATCATCGACCCCGCCAGCGGCCAACCGGTGGCCGCCGGCACGCCGGGCGAACTGGTCATCACGAATCTCGGTCGAGTCGGCTCGCCGGTCCTCCGCTACCGCACGGGCGATCTGGTCGAGGCCGATCCCGCGCCGCATTCGTCCGGCCGGACGCTGCTTCGATTGAAGGGAGGCATCCTCGGCCGGACCGACGACATGCTGATCGTCCGCGGCAACAACGTCTTCCCGTCGAGCATCGAGGCGATCGTCCGTGAGTTCCCCGAGATCGTCGAGTTCCGCATCGTGGTCTCACGCCAGCGCGAGATGAACCACGTCCGCATCGACGTCGAACCGCAACCGCTGCTGGACGAACCCTCTCTCGCGGCACTGACCGACCGCCTCTCGAAGACGATCAAACAACGCCTGCAATTCCACGCCGAGATCGCCCTCGTCCCACCCGGTTCGCTGCCGCGATTCGAGATGAAGGCGAAGCGGCTGGTTCGCGAGTAGGCGATGTCATTGATGGAGGTGACGTCGTCCTGCGAACAAGATCCGCCAACGTCGTAGGCTCATTGGGTGACACGTGATTGGCCCGCGTTGTGGGCCGCGGTTCTGACCTGAATGGGTGGGCCACTTGGGTAAATTCCAGCTTAACGCTCCGCGCTTACCCTTGCTCTTGCCTATGTGTTGCCGTACCTTCTGCTTCATTCAACTCAGTGATTCTGTCTTGTAGTTGGTCCCTCATGATCGACGGGTAGTTTCAACGTGTTGGCGGTTTCTTTCGATGGCTTGATCTCGTTGTACGAGACAGTCTTCCAAAAATCGTAGTTGTCTGTTGTTCTTGTACGAATTTCTTTGAAGGAGGCTTTCATGCGTCGACGCGGATTCACATTGATCGAACTGTTGGTGGTGATCGCGATCATCGCGGTTCTCATCGCCCTGCTGCTCCCAGCCGTTCAACAGGCACGGGAAGCGGCTCGCCGGACTCAGTGCAAGAACAATCTCAAGCAGATTGGCCTGGCACTGCACAACTACCACGATGTCTTCAACAGCTTCCCGATGGGCAATTGCAATCACCAATGTGGCGGATGGGGGCAGTCTTGGTGGGTGGGCGTGTTGCCGTACCTCGATCAAGCGCCGATGTACGGAGCGTGGAATCACGAAGTCTGCCAATCCGGATACAACGCCGCTGTGAACGTCGCCGTGGTGAATGGTAAAACGATTCCAGCCGTACTATGTCCGTCCAGCCCAATGACGGAGTTCAAATGGACACCGAGTAATGGTGGCAACCCAGGTGTGCCAACGTCCCACTACACCGGCATTGCTGGAGCCTTCCCTGACCCGCAGAACCGAGTTTCCGCTTACGGAAGTGGTCAATCCAGTCGTGGCGGGGTTTTGTTCTTCCGCAGCAACATCCGCCTCGGTGACATTACGGATGGCACAACGAACGTCATGCTGGTTGGCGAACAGTCTGATTACTGCATCCAAATTGGGACGACGTTCAATCGGATCTCCACCCATTCGTGGCCACATGGCATGTTCATGGGGAGCCCCGGCAATGATCGCTCCTTCAATGCCGCAACGGTTCGGTATCCCCCTCAATACAAGCAAACCGAGGGGGCACACAACTTCAATCCTTGCCCGACTACAGGCACGTGCGGAAACTCGGGTACGAACAATCCGATTCAGTCGGCACACACCGGCGGTGTCCATATCTTGTTGGGTGACGGCACCGTTCGCTTCATCAATCAGAACCTTGAAATGACGACATGGCTCAATCTCGCGACCCGGGACGACGGAGTGCGGTTGGGTGAGTTCTAGTCGGTAACAGGTTTCGTTTGGAATTGGGATGCAGCGACCTCTGGGACAGGGCGCTGCATCCTTTTTTGGTTTGTCCCCATTCTTCTGGCACGTGAGTCAATTGGAGCACCAGTTCTATGCGATCAGGATCTTGGATAACGCTTGTCTGTGTTTCATTGCTGTTGGCCGGTTGTGGTGGTGCTGGCAAGAGCAAGCCCACCGGTACGGTCTCTGGGAAGGTCACACTGAATGGGAAGCCACTTGAGGGTGGTTCGATTGTGTTCTTTGCGGAGGGCACGGGTGACAGTGCCTCTAGTTCAGTGCTGAAGGACGGCACCTATTCTCTCAAGCATGGCAAAGGGTTCAGCGTACCAGCCGGTGACTACCGCGTTGCTCTGTCGCCGGTCAATGTCGATGCGCCCGCGCCCGATCCAACGGATTTGATGAACAACCCCAAGAAGTACGAACCAAACAACAACATTCCGGAGAAGTACCTCGACGCGAAGACCAGTGGTTTGGTGGCGGTTGTCAAAGCGGGCTCGAATCCCAATACGGACTTTGACCTGCAATAGGTCGGGGTCCAGTCTCGGCGGGCTGACGAGTCGCGTTCGCACCTCACCAGGGGTCTGGCAGAGGTGCCTGAGCGAACGTGAGGATCCACGACGCCTTTGGTCCAGACAAATCGAATGCTCTGACAATTCGGGCCGGCTACTTGCCTGCGGTGCTTGTTCGCCTCAGCGCGGTGGCGGCCCGGTTCCATTCGTGGGCGGCGTTGAGGTCCCCAAGCTGCCGGTGAATCGCGGCGATCTCGTCCAGCAATTCGGGCGTCGGTGGCCCCGCGTTTCTCTTTTGTTGAGCCGCCAGCAAGTCGCGCTGGAGGGCCGCGAGCCGCCGCTGCTCGGAGAAATGCCGAGCGGCTGCGGTGGCATCTCCCTTTCGGACGTAGGCCAGCCCGAGCCGATAATGCGTTTCGGGAAAATGAGGCTGCCGTCGGAGGCACTCCTGGAACACGGCGATGGCCTCGTCCCAAGCCTGAATCTCGGCCAACAAGGTCCCCTGCAGCAGGCGCGCCGCCAGGTGATCGGGTTTGTTCGTCAGCAGCCGATCCAATGACCGCTTCGCACCAGGCAGGTCACCTTCCGCGTGTTGAATTCGGGCTGACAACAACAGGTCGTCGGCATCATTGGCAACGGACTGTTGCAACTCCATGACGAGCGGCTTCGCCTGGTCGAACTGCCCGAGGTCAATCAAGAGTCGAGCCAGTTCGCGACGGTTGCCGGAACCGACGGCCGTTGTGCGAGCGGAGCCAGCAACGGCCTGTTGATAGGCGGCGACCGACGCGGCCAGATGTCCGCGAAGACGTTCGACCCGGCCGATCGCGCTCCACGCCGCCGCGTCGTCTCCCGCCAAGGCACGCAGCTCATCGAGCAGCCGCGACTCTTCTGTCGTCGCCAGCATGCCCGCTTTGAGCGGAAGCGCGATGGACAACAGGCACCGCCGGTGGGAAGGAAGCGTCAGCGCGACCGAGGCACACATGTCGGCCAGGACCAGATCGCCGGACTGTTTTGCCCGTTCGAGCAGGTCGCACCACGCCGCGGCATCGCAGCGTTGGGGATCGCGGATTTGCGCGTAGGCACCCAGTGCTTCCAGCGGTTTTCCCAACGCCAGTTGAGCCTGACAGCGAGTCAGCCAGGCCTGGGAGTCCAGAGAGGTTCCACTGGCGATCGCCGCTTCGGCCAGGGCATCCGCCCGAGCCGGGTCGGTCGGCAGCAGAGACGCTGCCTGCCGCGCGGTTCGATTGGGTTCCGTGTACCACCACACTCCAATCGCTCCGACCACGGTGAGGCCCGCGACGATTTGCCACCACCGTCTGAATGTCGGCCGCACTGGCTGGCGATTAGGGCGTGACACTTCCCGTCCCTTCCCGCAACAGGTGCGCGCGGTTCGTGGCCAGTCCGCCGAAGAGTTCACTCCGTCCGGTCATCCACCGCACGCGTACATCCACCTGCGTTCGATCCTTTTCCAGCGCGAACCGAGCCTGCGGCTCCAGGTGCGAGGCAAAGCCGCTGCCGGCGCGCAGGCAGATGACCGTCCGTCGATCGAATGCTTCCACACTGACGTCGGCGCCCACGCCCGTGGGATCGCCGCCCCGGGGATGAAGCCTGATGGAAACCCACGCGGAGGGAGGACGCTGATTTTTGAGGAGCGCGTACGGCTCATCGAGTCCGCTGACGACGAGATCCGGGCCACCGTCCCCATCCAGATCGGCGGCGACGGCTCCGCGAGCGGCGTGTCGCCGGCGGAAGTAGGCTCCCGCCGCACCTTGCACATCGCGAAACCGGCGGCCGGCTTCATTGCGAAAGAGGAAGGCCGGTTGCAGGAACGGCGATTGGCCGGTGCGATAGAGAACGTGTCCGTTCACGACGTACCAGTCGGGCCAGTTGTCACCGTCCAGATCGCACAGCCCGGTGCCAAACCCGACGTAGGCGCGACCGGCTCCCGCCAGGCCGAAGGCCGCGGTGGCATGCTCGAACTGACCCGCTCCCAGATTGCGGTACAGGTCGTTGTCTTCCAATTCAAAGTTGGTCACCACCAGATCGGGTTGTCCGTCTCCATCGATGTCCTGAGCATCGAGTCCCATGCTTCCCTCGGCGGCTCCCTTCTCATTGACGGCGACTCCCGCGGGCAGTCCAGACTCGACCCACGGAAATTGTTCGGCCCCCCAGTAGAGGTCGTTCGGTTCGCCGTCGTTGGCCACGTACAGATCGAGCCAGCCGTCTTGATTGAGATCGGCAGCCAGCACCCCCAGGCCACGCCTCGGTTCCGCCAATCCCGCCGCCTGCGACCGATCGCGGAAAGTTCCGTCACCCTGATTCACATACAAGCGGTCCGGCAACGAAGTGTAGTTTTGAGGTGGACAGACATCCGGCTGATCGGGCGGACCACAGGGAGTAGCTTTGGTCGGATCAAACTGAACGTAGGTGGCCACGTACAAGTCGGGCCAGCCGTCTCCCGTCAGGTCGGCCATCACGGCGGCGGTATCCCAGGATGGAAACAACAGCCCCGCCGAGGCGGTCACATCGACGAACCGGCCGTGATCGTTGCGGAACAGGTGACTCTGTCCGAAGCAAAACAGGAACAGGTCGGGATCACCGTCCCGGTCGTAATCGCCCGCGACGGCACCGTGCGAATAGTCGGCCGGGAAATTCAGTCCGGCCTCGTCGGTGATGTCGACGAATCGAAAGTCACGATCGTTGCGGTACAACTTTCCCGCTCGTCCGCTCGCCTTTCCGGTTGCTCCCTCCAGCGTGCCGCCTCCCGGGCAGTACAGATCGAGGTCGCCGTCGAGGTCCAGATCGAACACGCAGACGCCCCCACCCAGCGTCTCCAAAATGGAGAGCCGATCTGCCTCTCGTCCCGTGTGATAAACGGCGTCGATCCCCGACTTGCCGGTGACATCCGTGAACCAGTCATCGTGTCGTTCAGAGACTCCATCAGGATCGTCGTCGATCCGTGCGGCATCGGGGTCGAGCCAGACGGAAGGAGCCGGCTTTGGTGGAGTGGCCGGGGGACGGCAGCCGCAAACGAGGGAGATTCCAAACAGCCAGCACAGCCATGCCTGGAGCATGGAACTCGGTGAGGAACGCCGCTTCAAGATCAGACTTTCGTTTGCTCGTGTTTGTAGAAACGAGATGTCGCGACAAGACCGTGCCTCGGTTTCTGAAACCCACCGCGCGCCACGTTCCATGCCAGCGACGACGGACGATACCAAACCCACGAGGACATTGATGCGGCGAGGGATTCTAACTGACAACGAGAGATTGGGAACTCGGTGCCCGTCAGTTTTGCATCGGCGATGCCTCCCAAGAAAAGTAAGTCGGCGAGACTCAGTCAGGCGAACGGCACGACTTGGTGTCCTCCCAGCGTCCACTAGTCGCAGGCGAAGGCTGCCGCGAGACAGACGCCACGGGTCACCGTCAGTGTTGACCGCCACCAGCGGCCGTCATCAGTCGCCGCCACCGTTTTGAGAGCGTCATCCCGCCAGATCTCGGCCCGCATTCCAGCCGCGGCCTTCATTAGTCGCGTCGTGGATGCCACCGATTCGTCGTGATCGACAAACATCAGGCCCCGCAAATCGTCGAACGACAGTTCGCGGACTCCAGGCAGCTTGCCAATCGTTTGTCGAAGCTCTGCGGCCTCATCGGCGCAGTTCAAGCCCTGAACACGGAGCTTTGAAGTGCTCATCGAGCCAAATTCCTATCCGTCCCCCTCACGCACATTGAACGAAACAGGGGTGAGAACGGACAGCCCGTTTCTCACCCCTGTGGTTGATTGCAATGCTTGTTGGTTGATTGCAGGCCAGCGTCCAGTGCAATGCAAAAACTACAAACTACCGTCGTCGCGGCGGCGGAGCGTCCTCGCGCGGCTGCGGTGGGGCTTCTTCAGGTTCCTCATCGTGAGCGGGTTTGACGCCAATGTCGAACATCAGGTGGTGGAGGACCGCTTCCAACTCCTCGGTCTTGGCGGCCAGGTTCAAGTGTCCAATTTGACGGCGATTGGCACTCCGCCAGCCGCGAATGTCCTCCTGCACATGATGGAACAATTCGTCAATGCTGCTCACTGAACGCTGAATGGCGGCATGATCGCCCGCATTGTCTTTATCGACAATGAACTTGGCGGCTTGAAGAAGTTGGTATGCCTCCCCATATGTCTCGTCGAATTCGTGGTTGTTCTGGTAGTTGAAATGCAGGTCGAGGCAAAATTGATTGGCCAGCATTTCCAACCGATTGGCAAGTTCTACGTGATACTGGAAGCCGCCAAATTTGAGAGTGACAGGTCGCGGAGCCGGCTGTGGCGGCTGCCCGACAACGCGGACAACCGGCGGCGTGTAATAGTAAGCGTCGTCATGGGAGTAGAACGCGCCGTAACGCCCAGCCGAAGGGACAACGTACCGATATTGCTCCTGTTGCTCAGTGACGCGGACACCCAACGGACTGAACAACTGAATTCCGACGCGGTATTTGGGGACACCCTTGTGGGGATGTTGATGCTTCGGCTCAGCAAAACCGACCTGTGTCGCAGTCGCCAGCCAGCCGATGGCCAGTGTTGCCGCAAATAAAAGACTCAGACTTCTCATGATTCGATCTTCCTGTGAGCGTGCTCCCGATCTGCCGCCCCAATTCCTACATGATTTTGGGCGAGGGAGGATGATCGTTCGCGAAACTCATGCCGCTCGATGAAAGAACCATGCTTCCGGGAGTCTCCTTCCGGGATCGGATCCACACGCCCTCTGCACTCGGTCGTTGAGATCGTGGCAGTCGCTCGAATCTTCACGGACTCGAAGTCGTTACGCGGCACTTCGCGAGTCGCCCGATTCCGTGACAATGGCTCCGTCGCGCAGCAGGACTTTTCGGGCGGCCCGTGCGGCGGCGGCGGGGTCGTGGGTGACCATCACGATCGTGCGGCCGTCACTGACGAAGCCATCGAACATCGAGAGAATGGCCTCGCGGCTTTCGGGGTCGAGATTGCCGGTGGGCTCGTCGGCCAGGATCAGTCGCGGGTTGTTGGCCAGCGTGCGTGCCAGAGCGACCCGCTGTTGCTGGCCGGTGCTCAACTCGCACGGCTTGTGATCGAGGCGGTTCCCGAGTCCGATCTGCTCGAGGAGCGCGGTCGCCCGGTCGCGCTGCTCGTTGGCCGCGACTCCTCCGAGATACAGCGGAACCTGCACGTTCTCTAGCGCGGTCAGATAGGGAATCAGATTGAAGGTTTGAAAGACGAAACCGATCCGTTCGCGCCGCAGTCGGGTCCGCTCGACCAACGACAGGTCGTACAGCGACTGGCCATCAAACAGAACCTGCCCGGAATCGGGTGACAACATGCCGCCGAGAAGTGACAACAGCGTCGTCTTGCCGCTGCCGCTGGGGCCGACGACCGCGACGTACTCGCCCGTCGTGATGTCGAGTTGATCGGCCCGGAACGCAATGACCTCCTGCCGTCGCTTGCGATAAATCTTGGTGATGCCTTGCAGATGAAACATGATTTCCTTTCAGAGGGGTTAGGGGCGAGGGGCGAGGGGCGAGC
>JANODP010000557.1:0-19939 GCA_031412755.1 Schlesneria sp.
GCGGCGGGGGCGTTGATGGTCAGGACGCCTTGGCCCCAATCGAGCTTCAGTTCGCCCGTTTGACTGGTGACGAGTTTTTTCACGTGATCGATGAAGGGGGCGAGCGAAGTGAGCTTCACCGGAGGATGGGCACTCTTGCCCGTCTGGCTTTCAATGGATGCTTCGGAAGGACGGGCAGGAGTGCCCATCCTCCGAAAAGTCACGCGCGTTCTCCCGACGTAGTGGATCAGCGGATCGATACGTTGGCCTTGCTTGAGCGTTGTCCCTTGCGGGACATCTTTCAGTCGCAGTTCGTCGAACGCGGCGTCCTGCGGAAGCGGGGTTCCTTGCAGTTTGAGCAAGTCCTCGACAGCGAGCGTCACGTCGGCCATCACGTCGCCGGTCTTCACGAGGCCGCGCCGATAGATCAATGCGGCGGCCGGGAACTGGCCGAGTTGCGTCGGAGCGGTCAGCGTCCACGGCTGCATGAAGTAACCCGGTTTGACCGACCAATCGGCACCGTCCTTCGCGAAGTGAACGATGCAGTCGCTGTCCTGCAACGCTCCGAACGCGGCCAGATACAACGGAGCCTCGCCGCGATGCCGGTTCGGACGGTTCCAGGTCGTCTCGGAGATCATCGACGGCTTGTCGTCGTATTTGGGGTCCATCGCCGGATGCACGAACGATGACGGTTTGCCCGGTTCTTCGTTCTCGAATCGCAACGCGCTGCGGTCGGTATACGAGTGCCCGTCGCGCATCGACCACTCGGAGAACTGTCCCTCGTTGCGACAGCCGAAGTAGCCGTGCCGGTCGATGAAGTCTCCCGCCGTGTAGGTGAACTTTTCGAGCGGCCCGAAAATCTCCGGACTGGCGGTCGCCCAGTTCGAGGCGGTGATCAGCCCTTTGAAGCCGAGACCGCGCAGGAACTGCGATGACTCGTCATAGAAGCGGCGTTGCAGTTCAGTCAGGAACCGCGCGGTGTCTTGATCTCGCGGCGTTCGTTCGTGAGCGATGTTCCACAACGGTCGGAAGCCGACTCGTCCGTCGGCCGGCGCATCGCGGCCGATCTTCATTCCCTTCCAGGCAGCGAATGCCTTGTCGAGCGAGCCGTATTTCATCTTCAGCCACTCGCCAAACTGCTGTTCGAGCAATCGAAGCTGCGGGTCCGGGATGTTCTTGTCGTTGAACGTCCAGAAGAAGAACGAGTCTTCGTTGATCAACTCCGCACCGAACACGGCGGGCTCGTCGATCAGCCGCTTGCCCGTCGTCGGGCTGGGCGTCGTGAGCAACGCCTTCCACCAGCCGCGATACTTTTCCTGAAACTTGGCGTTGAAGTAGAGCGTTGCGAAGGCGTGCGACTTGCCGTCGTAGCCGGGCATCCAATCGAGGTCCGTCGGCGGATCGAGCCACAGCGGGAAGTAGATCGAGAAGTGGGTGTAGATCCCCTCGGCCTTCATCGTCTCGACAACGTCGATGGCTCGTTGAATCTTGGCCGGATCGACCTCGCCCCGTTTGTCGAACATCGGCCCGTGCAGCCGCACGAGATTGACGCCGTACTTCGCGAGTTGCCGCGCCTCACGCTGTAGTTCGTCGCGGGATTTGGCCGCCGCTCCGTTGACGGCCCAGAAGCGCACCGGCTCGCCGGTCTTGCTGTGAACGAAGTGACCGTCCTTCGCCGCGATGAAGCCGTGCTCGCCCGCTTCCTGCTCGTTGAGGAATCGCAGATCGATCGCCGACGACGCCTCGAACTTGTCGGCCGATGGATCGAACGCAAACCAATCCTTCTCCGTTGAAGCCGCCACCTTCGCGATCTCACCCGGTTTGAGAATGCCGCGCGGCGTGAACGGCTCGGTCGAGAGCACGAAACAATCCAACCCGCCGTGGTTGCTGTTGTCGCTGTGCATGCGAAAGCGGATCGCGTTTGCCCCGCGCTTCAAATCGACGCTGCCAACCTTGACCCAGGCGATGAACCGCAGGTCGAGCTTCCCGTCTCCCGCGATGTTGGCCGCTTCGCGCGCGTTCTTCTCAAACTCAATCGGCTTCCAATCGGCGTCGTTCAACCGATACGAGAGCTTCGTTGCCGTTGGATTCGCACGGACCCAGAACTCGAACTTGCCGGCTTCGTTTGCCGTGAGCGAGTACTCCGCTTCACCCGGCTTCTTGTCCGCAAAGTTGCTGATCCAGTCGCCGCCGGAAAACTGGTCCTTCTTGACCTGGTCGTACCACCACGGATGCCTGTTCATCGTGGATTTGACGGGCTTTTCACCCTCGATCCAAATCGACTCGGCTCGCGCGGCGGAGGCCACCAACCAACTCATGCCGAGGGTGAGGACCAGCAGTTTCAGCAGTTTCATGGGTGACTCGATGTTTGCCAAAGAGGATCGACGGCGGACCAGCCTGCGCACTTGAGCATCGTACTGTTGCTGTCAGACTCATGCCTCACAACCGCTTGCAACGGATTGAGTGGAGCGTACGCAGCGATTCGCACGTCTTGCCGATTCATGTCAGGGAATGGGAAGAGAAAGAGACGGGACAACGGGCTGTTCAGCATTCCGCGGTTTCTGCGAACCATCACACCGGACTGAGTGCGTAGACCCGGTTGAACGACTCCTGGGCGATGCCACCCAGCCGCTCGGAAAGGTCTTGATAGGCCTGTCGGCGATAGTCCCACTGCAGGCTGCGCGGCACCTGCTCCAGCCAATCGCACAGGTGGACGACGCACAGATCGTCAAAGTCCTGGTCGTTCAATTCGATGGTCTCTCCCGACAACCGATCGATGATCCGGTAGGGTCCGCGGCTTGGAATCAGCCGGTCAAACGACGACCGGTCCATCACACAATTGACGAAGGCCAACCGCTCGGCCCGCTCCCCGATCAATTGCCGGACTTCGCCACGGCGGTCCAGTGGCAAACAGAACTGCTGAAACAACTGCGTGCCATAGATCGAGTGAAACAATCCCGCGCGGCACACATCGCGGTCACATCCCCAGCTTTCCAGATCGCGATAAACGCCAATCAGATGAGCCAGAAAACCCTTTTCGCCGGTGTGCGGAACGGAGTCCGTCCCCAGGCCAACGAGGAAATCGACCATGCGGCGATATTCGGAATCCATGACGCAGCTCCCCTTGCAACGGTGTTTGCCGACTTTCAGTACTTCCAAGTTCGCATCATCGTGGCCGACGCTGCCAGCGTCGACGTGACTCATTGCAGGAGTTTGTTGACGGACGCTGGCAGCGTCCGCCACGAATTTGGAAGTACCGACTTTTAACCGACAATTTCTAGTCGGTTTGAGACTGAAATCGCCCCCAGGCTCGGATGGGCCGCCATGGTAACAATGCTGCTCCCCCTCGCTCCAGTTAGGCCGCTGCGCGACAGTCGGGGGGAGTGCCCGTTTCACCTCGACCAATTTGCGTTGCATCTCTTCAGTCGCTATGCCACCGTGATTGACTGATCGCATGGCTTTGATGACAGACTTTGGTCGGTGCTTCGCGAGCCATCCGGGCAGCCGGCAGAATCAATGTGGCCAAACCGCGCCAGGAGAGAAGCTCATGTCAAATTCCTGTCACTCATTTCTCCTCGCGACGTGTTTCGTGGTGCTCGGCCTCCTCGGCTCGCCTCTATTTGGCGACGAACCAAAACCGACTCAGCACCTCTGGCAACAACTCGACAAGCACACGCAGCCGCCGGCCGAGTGGGCGGGCAAATTCGGTGACTACCGCTCGCCGCTGCAATTTGACGATGGAACGCGAGTGCGATCGGCGGCCGATTGGGAGCGTCGTCGTCGGGAGATTCTGAATCGCTGGCAACAACGTTTGGGAGTATGGCCGGCGCTCGTCGAACGGCCGACCGTCAAACAGTTGGAGTCGGTCGAAAAAGAGGATCACACACAGCACCACGTTCACGTCCAGATTTCGCCGGAAGGGCAAGTGGCGGACGGCTATCTCCTGGTGCCGAAGGGGAAGGGACCGTTCCCGGCCGTCTTCGTTCCCTTTTATGAACCGCTCACCAGCATCGGTCAGGGAACAAAGGGACGTGGCACACACGATTACGGTCTGCAACTGGTGAAGCGGGGGTTTGTGACGTTGTCGATCGGGACGCCGGGCTCCGTGGAGAAGATCGGTGCGGACACACGGCAGTTGCTCACCGCTGCCGGAGTCGAGCAACGACGGCAGCCGCTCACCCTGTTGGCCTATGCGGCGGCCAACTGTCACACGGCGCTGGCACAGATGTCGAACGTCAATCCGGATCGAATCGGCGTGATCGGTCTGTCCTACGGCGGCAAGTGGTCAATGTTTTCGTCGTGCCTGCACGAGAAGTTTGCCTGCGCGGTCTGGTCCGACCCGGGCATTGTGTTCGATGAAAAGAACTCGAACGTGAACTACTGGGAACCGTGGTATCTGGGCTTCGATCCCAAGGTCCAACGCAAGCCGGGAGTGCCGAACGACGAGCGGCCTCGCACCGGACTGTACAAGGAACTGGTCGAAGCGGGTGACGACCTGGTCGACCTGCACGCGCTGATGGCACCTCGTCCGGTATTGGTCTCGGGCGGCACGGAAGATCCTCTGCGAAACTGGCAGGCACTGAGTCATCTGGTGGCGCTGAACAAGTTGCTCGGCTACGAACATCGCGTCGCCATGACGGCTCGCGCCTCGCACATCCCCACCGCCGAGGCGCTCGAAGTGGAGTTGGCCTTCCTCGAGTTCTGGCTGAAAAATCACGAGCAGCCCGCACAGATCAAGGCCCGTGCGCAATCGCTGCTGGCCCCGATCCAGGGCGAATTGAAGTTGGCCGGCTTGAAGGACAAGGTCGAGGTGCTGCGAGATCGGTGGGGGATTCCCCACATCTACGCCCAGAACAGTCACGATCTGTTTTTTGCGCAGGGCTTTGTCGTCGCCCAGGATCGCCTGTTTCAAATCGACCTGTGGCGTCGGATCGGCTGCGGCGAAACGGCCGAACTGTTTGGCGAGGAAGGAGTCGAAGGAGACCGCTTCGCGCGATTGATTCGCTACCGGGGGGACATGCAGGCCGAATGGCAAAGTTATTCGCCCGACGCGCGCGAGATCGCGACATCGTTCACGCAGGGAATCAACGCCGGCATCGATCAGTACGGCGACAAGTTGCCGATCGAGTTTCAGGTCCTGGGCTACGCGCCGAAGAAGTGGCAGCCCGAAGACGTGTTGACGCGGATGTCAGGGATCGTGATGACGGGGAATTGGCAGCGGGAGGTGACGCGCGCCCGGCTCATCGCGGCAGTCGGAGTCGAAGAGGCACGCAGACTCGCTCCCACCGATCCGCCGCGAGATTTTGCTCCGGCTCCCGATTTGGATCTGGCAACGATTCAACCGGAGATCCTGCGCGGCTATCTGGCGGCGACGCGACCGATGAAGTTCACTCCCGGCGCGTCCGAGAGCAACAACTGGGTGGTCGATGGTTCGCTCTCCGCGTCGGGCAAACCGATGCTGGCCAGCGATCCGCACCGCACGATCGCGGTGCCGTCCCTGCGATACCTGGTTCATCTCCATGCGCCCGGTTGGAACGTGATTGGGAGCGGCGAGCCGGGGCTGCCGGGCGTCGCGATCGGTCACAATGAAAACGTGGCGTGGGGCTTTACGATTGTCGGAACCGATCAGTCGGATCTCTACGTCGAACAAACCAATCCGGCCGCTCCCCACGAATACAAAGTCGGAGACCGCTGGGAGCCGATGCGCGTCGTGCGCGAAACCATCGTCGTCAAAGGCCGGCAGGAACCCGTGTCACTGGAGTTGCGGTTCACTCGCCACGGTCCCGTGATTCATCAAGATGAGACGAAGAACGTGGCCATCGCGCTCCGCTGGGCGGGAAGTGAGCCGGGCGGGGCGGCCTATCTCGGCAGCCTGGCGGTCGCGCGAGCAAGCGATGCCCGCGACCTCGTTCAGCGCTTGGATGCCTGGAAGATTCCCTGTCTGAACTTCGTCTTCGCCGACACGCGCGGAGACATTGGCTGGGTGGCAGCGGCGTTGACTCCCATCCGTCAGGGATGGAACGGCCTGCTGCCCGTCCCCGGCGCCGACGGCCGGTTCGAGTGGCAGGGCTTTCTGAACGTGAGCGACCTGCCGCAGACGTTCAACCCGGCTCGCCACTGGGTGGCCACCGCGAATCACAATATCTTGCCGCCCGATTACACCCGCGAAATCTCCTACGAATGGGAGGCACCGTTTCGCTACCAGCGGATTGAACAACGACTGAACGAGCGAATCCAAGCCTCGACGAAATTCACGCTCGCGGACTTTCAATCGATCCAGCACGAGAATCGATCGCTGGCCTCGCAACAATTGATCGACATCCTGAAGACCGTCAGCCCGCCAGCCGAGTTGTCTCCGTTCGTCAAACTGCTCACCGCCTGGGATGGCGAGCTGTCCCGCGAATCGGCGGCCGGCGCACTCTATTCGATCTGGTTGCAGGAACTGCAAGCCGATTTCTTTGCGCTGCGCCTGCCGAAAGAGAGCCAGTCGGATCGGGGTGATCTTCGCAAGCTGCCGGTGATGTTCCAACACCTGGCGAAACCGGAAGCAGGAATGTTCGGCCAGGAACCAGTCCAGACTCGTGACGAACTGCTGCAACGGACTTTGTCGCGAGCCATCGTGCGAGCGAAGCAGTTGCTCGGCCGCGAACCGCAGCATTGGAATTGGGGAGCGTTGCACACCGTGACCTTCCGCCATCCCCTGGCGGGCTTTGGCCCGAACTACGAGCAGGCCTTCAATCTCGGCCCCATCGGTCGTCCGGGGGACAGCACAACTCCCAACAACACGCGCGCCAACAACCAACTGGAACAGATCCACGGAGCGTCCTATCGGCACGTGCTCGATCTGGCCGATTGGGATCGAGGCTTGGCGACCAGCACCCCCGGCCAGTCCGGCCAACTCGGCAGCCGCCACTACGACGATCTGCTCCCCCTGTGGGCCGACGCGACCTATTTCCCGCTCGCCTATTCGCGTGAGAAAGTGGAAGGCGTGACAGCCAACCGCCTCAACCTGCTTCCGGCCGGTCGAACGTCACCGTAGCGATGGCACCCGGCGCCACCCGTCCGTATCGGCCATCACAAGCAAACGCGTGCCACGGCTGTTACAGCCGTGCGTGTGGGGGTCGTATCAACGACACACGGCTGGCACAGCCGTGGCACGTCAGTCATGGCAGAACCGTGGCACGCCCGTGCGGCCGGGCAACCTGCTCGACGACGTGGGACTGTTGTAGTCAGTGCCCGACCCTGTCTGTCCGGCCACCCGTCTTCCCGTCTTGGCGACTTCGATTACCACGCTTGCCGGTACAGTGACACAATCTGTTCCGAGTCGGGAACGCGCGGATTGTTTTGCGGGCTGCCTGAGGCGAGCGCGTCGTCGGCCATCTTGGGAAGCAGCGTCCGGAATCGAGCCTCTTCGATACCGGGGCAATCGCGCAGACGCGGAACGCCGAGGTCCGTGTTGAGTTGCTCCAGGCCGTCGACCAGCGCATGCGCGGCTCGTTGGACGCTGACATCGGGTTCGCAACAGCCGAGCAGACGGGACACGGTCGCGTAGCGGACCGGTGCGCCGGGCAACGAGTAGCGAGTGACCGTCGGTAACAGCACGGCGTTCGACAAGCCGTGTGGAACGTGAAACAGCGCGCCGATCGGGCGGCTCATGCCATGCACCAGACAGACGCTGCTGTTCGCGAACGCCATGCCTCCCTGGCAGGCGGCCAGCATCATGCCGGCCCGGGCCTCGCGGTTGTTCGGTTCGCGATACGCCGCGCGCAGGTGACGGGCGACCAATTCGATGCACGACAGCGCCAGCGGGTCGGTCATGCCGTGAGCCTTGCGCGACACATACGCCTCGATGCCGTGCGTCAGCGTGTCGACACCGACCGCGGCCGTGAGTCCCGCGGGCATCGTGAGCGTCAGTTCGTAATCGACCAGGGCGACGCCCGGCAACAGATTCACGCTGAGCAGCATCATCTTCACGTCCCGTTCGGTATCGGTGATGACGGTGACTTTGGTGACTTCGCTGCCGGTGCCGGCGGTCGTGGGTATCGCGATCAGCAGCGCACCGGCTCGCGGAATCTGGTGGTAGCCGGCGTATTGGCTGAGCGGCAGCGGGTTCGCAGTCAACACGCCGATCGCTTTCGCGGCGTCGATCGGTGAACCGCCACCGACCGCCACCAGCGCCTCGCAGCCGTCCGCACGAAACTGCTCCAGCCCCTCCAGCACGTTGCGATCGGTCGGATCCGGCTGCACTCCGTCGTAAACGCTGACCGCCAGTCCGGCGTCTTCGATCAGAGCGGCAATCTCGCGAGCCGGTCCAAGCTGCATCATCCCCGCATCGGTGACGAGCAACACTCGCCGGACACCGAAACGGTTCAATTGGGCAGCCACTTCGCGACGTGCTCCGCCACCGATCAACACTGTCGAGGGAATATGAAACGCGCCAATCATGGTCACCAACCTTGAGTCCGTCGATAAGCATTGTCCCAGCGGGAGAGCACGATTTTCTGCCGGGTATAGAACATGACTCCCTCGATCCCCTGGACGTGCAGGTCGCCGAAGAACGAGCGATTCCAGCCGGAGAACGCGAAAGCCGACATCGGCGCCGGAACGCCCACGTTGACGCCGACCATGCCGCACTGAATCTCGCGAGTGAACTGTCGCGCCGCTCCGCCACTGCTGGTGAAGATCACCGCTCCGTTGCCATACGGACTGCGGTTGGCCCAGGCGATCGCTTCGTCCAGATCGCGCGGTTCCAGCATCGTCAGCACGGGACCGAAGATTTCGTCCCGCACGAGCGACATTTCGGGGCGAGCTTCCGCGAACAGTGTCGGCGGCACGAAGAAGCCCCGTTCGCGGATCTCCTGCTGACCGCCACGAACCAATTGGGCGCCTTCACACGCACCATGTTCAATGGCTTGCCGGATGCGGTCGCGCGCGGCGGCATCGATCACCGGTCCCATGTCGGCTTTCGGGTTGGTGGAGGTGTCGTCGATCACCAGCTTGTCGATCGCCTCGGCGATGTGGTCGCGAACCCGCGGCGCGGACTCGCCCACGCCCATCAACAGCGAACCGGCCATGCACCGCTGGCCCGCGCATCCGTAGGCCGCTCCCATGATCGCGCGGGTTGTCGCGGCAGGCTCGGCGTCGGGCATGACGACCATGACGTTCTTCGCTCCGCCAGCCGCCTGCACGCGCTTCCCGTGACGGCAGCCGGTCACGTAGACGTGCTCGGCCACGCGCGTCGAGCCGACAAAACTGATTGCCGCGATCCCCGGATGCTCAAGTAAAGCATCGACGGCTTCGCGACCGCCGTGGACGATGTTCAGCACGCCCGGTGGAAGACCGGCCTCCAGCGCCAGTTCGGCCAGTCGCACGGCGGTGAGCGGTACTTTCTCGCTCGGTTTGAGAATGAACGCATTTCCGCACGCGATGGCCAGCGGAAACATCCACAGCGGCACCATCGCCGGAAAGTTGAAAGGGGTGATGCCGGCACAGACGCCGATCGGCTCGCGCATCGTCACGCCGTCGATCCCCTCAGCCAATTGCGGCAGTGTCTCCCCCTTGCCCAGTTGTGAGATGCCGCACGCGAAGTCCACCACTTCAATTCCCCGGCGGACATCGCCGCGGGCCTCATCCAGCGTCTTGCCGTTTTCGCGCGTCACCAGCGCCGCAAGTTCTTCGAAGTGCGACTCCAGTTGCCCCTTGAACGCGAACATCCGCGCCGCGCGAACCGGAGCCGGCGTCCGCGACCACGAACCGAACGCCTGCTGAGCAGCACGGACCGCTTCGTCGATCTCGGCCGGTCCGCTCAGGGGAACGCGAGCGATCTCTTCTCCCGTCGAGGGATTGTGGACCGGCCCCCAACAGGTCACTCCGGGAACGTACCAGCGCTCACCGGCGAGCATGGGAATGTCGGGGGAAGTCGCCATGGAAATTGACATCAGTCGCTCCGAGATCCAAAACCGAATGTCCAAGAAACCTGACCATCTGCTCGCGTCTGTCATCGATCGTGGTGGCTGCCTTCGGCCACGTCCGCCCATTCCACCTCGATGCTGGTGTGACCACAAGTACTACGATGCCAGGGAACGCCGTGGAGCATTGGTTCTTTGCATTTCGTCTGTTGGCTGGGTAGTGTCATCTGCCAATCTGTATGGTCTCTATTCCGTTCTTATTCCAACATCTACAGCCAGGAAACCGCCATGCCAGAGGCCATCATTACCACGGTGTCAGAGGCCGCCACGACCACGGCGTCAGAGGCGACGGCAACCACGGCAAACCCGCAGGACTTGGACAAACATTCTGAGTTCGTTCAGCAGTTTGACCGGCCGACGGAGACCACTCGCGCCGTTGTGACGGCGGGTCAGGGGGCAGGGCAGGTCGAGCCGGATCGGATGGAAAAATTCCTCCACCCGCTGCAGACGATGGAAGTCGTGATTGGCGTCTCGACGATCTTCTTCTGGAACTGCTTCTTCCTGGCGGGAATCGTGGTCGAGACGGCCTCGGTTCGGGCCACGGTCACCGAACGTCTCGCTTCGTCGGTCGTGGAGGAGTTGATGGCCTGGCTCACCCTGCTGACTTCTTACACCGTGACAAATTTTGCAATTCTGGCGTGCCTGGCCGCGATGATTGGCAAGTTTTCTCGAAGAGCGCTCTCGTTTGAAACCGCGACGCTCGAAGGCTTGTCACCAGCCCCTGCCGCCACGTTGCGCGAAGTCTGGGTCTTCTACTCGGTGGCCACGGCCCGAGGGTTCGTGATCTACCTGGCGTTGACCGGCGGATTGATCCTGTTGTCGACATCGACCGTGACCGAATCGTCCATCGACGAGTACATCAAACTGGCGAGCACGATCTCGATCATGGCCTTCATGGCCGGCTACGACTCCGAAGTCTTCAAACGCGCCATCGACCGGTTTGCCAAGTTCTCTCCTGAGGTCAAACCGAAGTCGTGAGCGTCGCGACGGATGAAATGCGGCCCGCATCAGAGCCCCGGTGAACCGGGCGGCTACGCAAGAATCTCCCGCACCACATTTCCTTCGACATCCGTGAGGCGGAAGTTGCGGCCGGCGTGTTGGTAGGTGAGTTGCTCGTGGTGCAGGCCGAGCAGCGCGAGGATGGTGGCGTGGAGGTCGTGGATGTGGACCTTGTTCTCCTGCGCGAAGTAGCCGTAGTCGTCGGTCGCACCGTAAGCGATGCCGGGCTTCACGCCGCCGCCCGCCAGCCACATGGTGAAGCCGTGCGGGTTGTGGTCGCGGCCATCGTTGCTTTGAGCCGTCGGGGTGCGGCCGAATTCGCTCCCCCAGACGACGAGCGTGTCGTCGAGCAGGCCGCGTAACTTCAGATCGGTCAGCAGACCGGCGATCGGCCGGTCGACCTCGGCGGCGTTTTTTGAGTGTCCCTTGTAGAGGTTGGAGTGCTGGTCCCACTGCACCTCGCTGTCGTTGTGCGTGACCTGCACGAAACGGACTCCCCGTTCGAGAAAGCGCCGCGCCATCAGGCACTGCCGGCCGAAGCCCGACGTGATCGGGTTGTCCATCCCGTAGAGCTTGTGCATCGCCTCGGTCTCGCCGCCGACGTCCTGCGCTTCGGGCATGGCGGTTTGCATGCGGAAGGCGAGTTCAAACGAGTGGATGCGGCCTTCGAGAGCCCGGTCCGCTCCGGCCGTTTGCAGATGCTCGCGGTTCATCGCGGCGAGCAGATCGAGTTGCGCCCGCTGCTCGGCAACGCTCAGCCGCGCGTTGCGAATGTGTTTGACCGTGGCCTGTTCGGAGGAGATCGCCGCGTTGCCGATCGGTGTCCCCTGACAGTCCGCAGGCAGGAACGCCGCGCCCCAGTTGTTGACTCCGCCGAATGCCAGCGTCGGGCAGATCGTGATGAAGCCCGGCAGGTTCTCGTTCTCCGAACCGAGTCCGTAGGTGATCCACGAGCCGATGCTGGGCCGAATCTGCGTGTCGCTGCCGGTGTGCAGCTTGAGCACCGCTCCGCCATGCGCCGGGTTCGTGCCGTGGATCGAGCGGATGATGCACAGGTCGTCGACGCACCGCCCGATGTTCGGGAAGAGGTCGCTGACCGGCAGGCCGCTTTGGCCGTACTGTCGGAATTTCCAGGGGGACTTCAGCAGGTTGGCGGTCTCACCAAACTTGATGCGCGGCTCCGTGAACGGGTACTTCTTGCCGTCATCGCGCTGCAGCAGCGGCTTCGGATCGAACGTGTCGACCTGCGACGGTCCGCCCGACATGAAGAGGAAGAGGACTCGCCTGGCCCTCGCGGGAAAGTGCGTTCGTTTGACGGCGGCCGAATCCGTCGCACCGGCCGCCGTCGCACTCTCACCGGCCAGCATCGCGGCGAGAGCCACATTGCCAAACCCGGCGGCCGTGCGCTGGAGCATCGCGCGGCGACTAAGGACCGGGGCAGGAATAACCGTCGTGGCCGACGCTGCCAGCGTCGGTTCGGATGCTGGCAGCATCCGCCACGAGGGGACCGTTATTGACGCGCCGGTCCCAAGCGGATGAGGCGGTTGAAGAGTTGTCATGGTCTGTTCCAACTGACAAACGAAAACAGTCATCGCAGGTACAGGAATTCATTGGCCGCGAGCAGCGTGTGGCAAAGTAGCGTCCAGGCTTCTTGCCGGTCGGCACGGCTCCTCACGAAGGCCATCGCACGAACCGCTTCCGGCACGGTTGCGGGGCGAGCATACAGCGCGACATAGGCTCGTTGCACCAGTGCCTCGTCGCTGCCGCCACCGGCGAGTAACGTGCGTGCCAGCCGCTCGGAGGCGTCTCGCACGACGGGGGCATTCAACAGGATCAGGGCCTGCGGCGCGACGACCGTCGAGTTGCGGCTCCCCGTCGGGACCGTCGGATCGGGGTAGTCGAACTGTTCCAGCAGGTCGTACAGGTGATTGCGGATCAGCGGCAGATAGAGCGCGCGGCGGGTCGATTCGTAGCGTGTGGCATCGATCGAGGTGTGGTCGAAAACGTACTGCCGGTTGCGCAGCGGAATCGTCTTGCCGCCGAGTTGCTCGTTCAGCGAACCGCTCACCGCGAACAGGGCATCGCAGATCTGCTCGGCCTCCAATCGCTGAATGTTCGCCCGCCAGAGCAGCCTATTGTCCGGGTCCGTCAGCGCCGGATCATGCGGCTGTCCGGCCGAATGGTTCGCCGACGCCATCTGATAGGTGCTCGATAGCAGGATGAATCGGTGCAATTCCTTCACGCTCCAGCCCTGTTCGACGAAGTGCCGCGCGAGCCAGTCGAGCAGCGCGGGATGCGAGGGCTGATCCCCGAGGGTGCCGAAATTCTCCGTCGTCCGCACCAGACCCGAGCCGAAATGCCAGCGCCAGACTCGATTGACCATCACGCGCGCGGTCAGCGGATGTTCGCCGCCCGCCATCCAGCGGGCGAGCTGCAACCGGCCGCTTTGTTTCGAGGGGAGAATCTGCGGAGCGGTTGAGGTGCGCATCACTTCGGGGAAACCGCGCTCAACCTCCTTGCCGAGCGACAGGTAGCTGCCGCGAATGTGGATCGGCAGCGTGTTCGTGATCGCGCCATCCTTCACTCCCATGAGCGCCGGCGGTTCGGGAGTCTGGTCTTCGACCGCCTTCAACTCGACCTTCATGCGATCGACCGTGGCCAGCACGTCGGCATCGAAGGCGTCGGCATCCTTGTCGGGAATCGCCAGGAATCCCGCCTTGTCGTTCAAGGCATCGAGTGCCGCCGCGAGTGGCTCGTCCGCCGGCTTGGTCGCCTTCTCATCCCTGGCTTTCGCTTCCTTCAGTGCGGCCGCAGCGTCGGTGAAGAGCTTCGAGTAATGCTCGCGCACGGCCTCGGGCTGACGGGCGGCCAACAATTCCCGCCATCGGACGAACACCGGGTGTTCCGGATTGAGGTCCAGGTATTGGCGACACGTCAGCAGGTAGCGGGGACGCAGGCCACGCTCGTCGGCGAGCTGCCTGATCCGATCGAAGTCGGCGTCTTCCGCGAGTTCCGCGCTGGCGGCCAGGTAGTCGGCGGCACGAGCCTGCAAATCGTCCTTCAGCTTCGCCCGCTGCTCGCCGGTGAACTTGGTGACCTTCTCGCGGTGCGACGTCACGACCGCCTCGTGCTGCTTCTTCGCTTCGAGTTGCTCCGGTGTCGCCAGCGAATGCTCGTACCAGAACTTGACGGCCCCCATCTTCTCTTCGCTCAGGCTGCGCGTGCTGCGGAAGATGGCGGCCAGAGCGTAGTAGTCGGCGGTTGGCAACGGATCGAACTTGTGGTCGTGGCAGCGACAGCACCCGAACGTCATCCCCAGAAACGCCCTGCCCAGCGTGTCGAGTTGCTCGTCGATGATGTCCAGCTCCAGCTTCTGCACGTCCGGCTCGGCAAGCACCCGCGCGCCGATCGCGAGGAACCCGGTCGCGGTGAGGTTCTCAATCCGCTGAGCCTCGCTCGCCGCCGGTAGCAAGTCACCGGCCAGCTGCTCGATGAGGAACTGGTCGAACGGTTTGTCGGCGTTGAACGCATTCACGACGTAGTCGCGATAGCGCCACGAGTGGCCGTAGGCGATGTTCTCATCCAGTCCATTCGTGTCCGCGTAACGAGCCACATCCAGCCAGTGCCGCCCCCATCGCTCTCCGTATTGAGGCGATGCAAGGAGCCGCTCGACGACGCGATCAAATGCGTCCGCCGACTCATCCGCGACAAACGCAGCGACTTCGTCAGGCGTCGGGGGCAGGCCGGTCAGGTCAAACGTCACCCGACGAACGAGCGTTCTCTTGTCGGCGGGCGGAGCGGGAGTGAGGCCCGACTTCTCCAGCTCCGCCAGAACGAATGCATCGATCGGTGACTTCACCCAATCGACGCGCTGCACGACGGGCAGCGCCGGGTTCGAGACCGGTGCGAACGACCAGAATTTGCGGCCCTCGTCGATGTCGATGATGCGCCGGCCCCCCCCGCCGACGGGTTTCGCCTCACGCGGATCGGGCGCTCCCAGCTTCACCCAGGCTTCGAGGTCGCGCACCTGCGAGTCGCTCAGCGCCCGTTTGGGCGGCATTTGCAGATCGCGGTTCCGGTAACGAACGGCGTCGATCAGTCGACTCTTCTCGGGATCGCCGGGGACGAGGACCGCGCCGGACTCTCCCCCTTTGAGAACTGCGTCACGCGTGTCGAGGGCCAGTCCCCCCTTGGTCTTCTGGCCACTGTGGCACTCATAACAGTTCTCGACGAGCAACGGCCGGATGCGCTTCTCGAAGAATTCGATTCCCTCGGCCGTCGGCGGAGGCGCCGCAGACAGCGTCGCGCCGCTGACGGCAAATGCCACAAACAGCAAACCAAGCGCGAACGGTCGGTGCAGCATGGCCGGCATCGTTGCTCCAGGGGGAATGCTCATTCAGTTTTTCTTCGCGTGGGCGAACACATGGTCCAACGCGGCGAGGACGTCCAGCCGACGGTAGCTCCGTTTCGTGGCGGCGTCCTCCACCGGCGTTCCGGTCTGCTGCAGGATGGCGAGCATCGCCTCGGGCAGTGTCTTGCCGTCGGGCTTCCAATCGTAGCCGGTCTGCTCGATCGATTCACGCAGCAGCATGACCGCACCGCAGACGATGGCGTTGGAGGAACTCGTCGCGGCGGCCGGCACCAGCAGATCCACCTTGTCGTGGCGGTCCTGGGTGACGACGTCGGCGCCGGGTTGCACCGCCCCGATCGCAAAGCAATTCGGCTGGCAGGCGGGCCACGAGATGCCGTTCGTGAACCCGTGATTGCCGGTCGGCGCGCTGACCCAAATGCCTCGCCGGCGAAGCTCGGTCAGTTTGTCATCGATCTCCGTGGCGACCGGCTGGTCGTGAGCGAGATCGTCGACCGGGGCGAGATTGACCGTTGTGATGCGGTACTTCTCGTGGTTGTCGACGATCCACTGCAGGCCGACGGCCAGAGTGCGACTGTCGGCAACCTTGCAATGGCAGCATTCGAGGCCCCGAATGACCGCAACCTGATTGTTGTAGGCCACGCCCCACTTCCCGTTGTAATTCAACGACGATGGGACGCCGATCGTCGAGCCGTGATAGCCGCGTCCCTCGTGTTTCGGGTCGTCGTCGCCGTCGACGCTGTCGTGGGAGACGAGCACTTTCGGACGACCGTCCACCGGCGTGGACCACTCCGGCATCGAGAGCTTGCAGCCGTCATCGACGAGCGCCAGCGTCTGCCCCCGACCGAAGGTGAGGACATCGGCATACTTCTTCCACGCCCCGGTCACCCGCGCGTGCCCGAACGATGTTGGCTCGGTCGGCTCACCCCCGAATGTCATGGTCGAAGTCACGACCTGCAAGGCTAGGACAAACATGCCCAGCGATGTTGATTTCAGAGCCGGGGCCGCCGTCAACAGCGACTTGATCATTTCGGAAGAGAATTATGCACTTGGCAAAGCGTCGGGTAAAAAGAAACCGGCCGGTCAACTGACCGGCCGGTAGGTTATTCAGGACGCGAGCAACCGCATGGCCTGCGGCAGTTCACGCCTGATGAAGTCAAACACCTCATCGGCGGTGTCGAACTCTTGGTCCCAGCCAAAGTCTTTGGCGAGGTACACCAGTGGGATTGGTAATACGGCGGATGCATCCATTCGCGCCTCGTGCCTTGTTGGACCCGAATGCCATAATGCTTCAAAAGGGTCGCCACTGAGTCGCGAATGCCCACGCTCGACTTTCCAGCGACGGCCTCCGGGCATCTGAATAACGCCCGCCTTAATGTTGGCGCCAAGGATTCGTTTTTCTCGCGTCGGTTCGTTCGTAATCATTCAATTCTCCAGAGCTAAAGGAACTTCGCTCGGTGGGAATTTTCCCATGCTACGGTACGGGTTGTCGAGTCTCACGAAAGCAAAAAACCTTCAGATGAACCGAATTTCTCACGCCCGTGTCTGGTTCATTTCAGCAGAGTGTTGAGACCGATTCCCACCGCCTTCGCAAAGCGACGCAACATGCTGATTTGCGGGTCTCCGCTCCTCAGGAACTGGTTGACAGACTGCCGTGCCGAGTCCGGCGGATAGCCCATCTTCTCGCCTAGCGCTTGTTGCGTAAGGCCACTCTCCGCCGCTCTCTGGCGAACCGCTTCCATCACGGGGTCTTCGTGCTTTTCTTTGGCCATGCGGAGATTGTTGGCATTCTCCAAGGAAATGTCAATGAGTCATTTACGAACGCCCGGTGAGTGAAAATGATATTTACAACCACGGGAGACACGCAATGAACATTCTTGACATCGGACGAATGACTGACGGGCAGGCTCGGGACTACCTTGAGACGATTCGCTGGCCAGATGGCCCGGTCTGTCCACACTGCTCATCGAAGAACTGCACCCGCCTTCAAGGCGACGCTCATCGGCATGGCTGCATTCAGTGCAACGGATGCCGGGAACAGTTCACCGTCACGGTTGGCAGCGTCATGGAAAGCAGTCACATTCCGCTCGTGAAGTGGGTGATGGCGTTCCATCTGATCTGTTCCAGCAAGAAGGGTTTCTCGGCCCTTCAGCTTCAACGCGAACTGGAACTCGGCTCGTACCGTACCGCGTGGTTCATGGCTCACCGAATTCGTCTCGCGATGAACGGTGAAGAGATGAAGAAGCAGCTTGACGGCGTTGTGGAAGTGGACGAGTCCTACGTTGGTGGACGCCCGCGCCAGCACGGTGCGAAGCGTGGCCGTGGAACCGCCAAGAAACCGATCATCGCGTTGGTCCAGCGGGATGGCGACGTGCGCTGCAAGCCGCTGGAGCGAGTCAACGGCGAGTGTCTGATGAAGGAAATCGTCGAAAATGTTTCCCCAACCGCTACCATCGTCACGG
This sequence comes from Schlesneria sp., assembly GCA_031412755.1. Classification (GTDB taxonomy): domain Bacteria; phylum Planctomycetota; class Planctomycetia; order Planctomycetales; family Planctomycetaceae; genus Schlesneria. The sequence continues at coordinate 17,778 of JANODP010000557.1, forward strand.
ACGAACTAGCTTCCTACCGTGGCGTCGGGGACAAGTTCGACGGCGGTCACAAAACGATCAAGCACAGCACTGGCCAGTACGTTCGCAAGCCGAAGAATGGCGGTGTTGTTGTCCACACGAACACTGTAGAATCGTTCTTCGCACTCATCAAACGCGGTCACTTTGGCGTCTACCATCCGATGAGCAAGCAACACCTTCATCGGTATTGCAGCGAATTCTCGTTCCGGTGGCGTCACCGGAAGGTGAAGGACAGTGTCCGAACTGTGGCAGCGATTGCCGGTTCGGCCGGAAAGCGGCTGGTGTACGAAACACCTTCGGAAGCGTGAGGCAAAGCGGCTTGACTAAGGCAGTTCGCAGAAAATGATCTACCCGTGATTGGGGGGTATTGGTAAGAAGTTCGCGGTTTGCAGAAGTGATTCCGTCTCAAGGATGAGATGATGATATCAGAACTGACGGACTCGTTGATCGAGACCATCCAAGCGGCGGCGCGGAAGTTGACGGGTTTCTTGCGGCGGCAGTTTGCGGCGGAGATGGCGCTGAAGTATTGCGACGGGCGGTCGCGGCGGGCCGAGGCGGTGTTTGGTTGGGGCCGAGCGGCGGTTGAGACCGGGCTGAACGAACTCCGCACGGGTCTTCGCTGTTACGACGGCTTTTCGGCACGGGGACGTCGCCCGTCCGAGGAACGAGACTCGGAACTGGTTCCCGCGATTCATGCACTGGTCGAGCCGACGAGTCAGGCCGACCCCAAGTTTCAGACGCCGCTGGCTTATACGCGGATCACGGCCAGGGCGGTGCGGGAACAGCTCGTGGCTCAGGAGCACGGTCCGGTGCCTGCGGAGCGAACGATGCACGACATTCTGAATCGGTTGGGCTATTCGTTGCGACGCGTTCGCAAGACCCGGCCTCAAAAAAGATCCCCGAGACAGATGCCATCTTTGAACACCTGCGCGGTGTCCACGCCGGGTCCGCCTGCGAGACGGAAACGCTCCGCATCTCGTTCGACACGAAGGCCAAAGTGAAGATCGGCGCGTTTTCCCGTGGCGGTGTCGCACGCGGAGCGACGGCCGTGCAGGCTGCCGATCACGACATGCACCCCGACGCCATTCTCACTCCAGCCGGGATTCTGGAGGTCTCCGCGAACCAGTTGAACATCGTCTTCGGCACGTCCCGTGACACCAGTGACTTCGTTGCCGACGCACTGGACTTGTGGTGGACCAGCCGCCGTGAGGTCTACGGCCACGTGCGCCGCCTGCAAATTGATCTGGACAACGGCCCCGAAATCGCCAGTTCCCGCACGCAGTTCATGAAGCGGCTGGTGGACTTCTCCGACCGCCATCAATTGTCCTTGGAACTGGCGTACTACCCGCCGTATCACAGCAAGTACAACCCCGTGGAGCGGTGCTGGGGCATTTTGGAGAGTCACTGGAATGGAACTCTGTTGGACACGGTAGAACAGGCTGTAGCTTGGGCCTCAACGATGATGTGGCGCGGCATCCCGCCAATCGTCCACCGCCTTGATCGGATCTACGATCCTGGCGTGACCATCGCTCAAGCGGCCTTCCGACCAATCGCCGCTCGATTGCAACGCTCAACCACGCTTCCCAAATGGAGCCTCACCATTCAGCCCCATCCCAGGTAGAGTATTTCCTGCGGGCGGCCTAAGACATCTCTGGTCAACGGGCTCGAAATATCCGCAGCCAGACTCTACAGCGGACAGATGATTCTTCCAGAACGGACAGACGAACAGCCTCGCGTCGAGACGCCAAATGAGCAAACCCAGCAAACCCAAGGTCAGCCAATGCCACCCGGAGAAGCTGAGCCTGTCGCCCCTGACACCGGAGCAAGCCCTGTTCGCGGCGATGAACACCCGCCTACCGAAGCAGCCGGGACGGTCGGCGACGAAGGCGGCGGGAAAGAAGCCGAAGAGCAGCCGGTAGGTTCGCCGTCTGGCGATGCCAAGAATGGCACAAGCCGCTGATTAGGCGGCTTGATTGCAGGTGGGGGGAGTCGAACCCCCGGCTAGGAGCCTGTCCTTGTAATTGACGCCGGTAGATTTTGATTGCCTTTCCGCGAGGCGCGGTGTCGCTCGCGGGGCGCGGTCCGATCAGGCCGGGGCGGCGCGCCAGAGTTTCAGCAGGTTGTGGGTCAGGCAGACGAGTTGC
>JANODP010000558.1:0-20672 GCA_031412755.1 Schlesneria sp.
GTGTCGGCCGCCCCCCACAAACCCCCCACGTTTGTTGGTGTTGCACTGCCGCCCTCATTCGCTTCGGTGTGGGGCCGGCCGATCGCCGCGGTTATTTTGTGGCCCCGGGCGGCACGCCCCGTGCCGCTCACAGAAGCACCCGCATCCAGCAGCAAGGCGTCGTCGTAGCGGGCGGCCTTTACCGTGACGCGAAAGTTCCCCTGTTCCGGCAACTCGCGCAACGAGATCTTGAAGTTCGCCATCGGCCCGTAGGTGTTCGACTGGCCGAAGATTTCCGGACTGGGGATTGCCGGCCGCAACAGCAGACCGCGTGGGACGACCTGATGAGCCTCCCCCTTCGGATAGCCCGGCGTCCCGCGTACGCAGGCGAAGACCGAATGGTAGATGCTGTCGAATTTCTTCCAGGCGCGGATCGTATCGTTGCCGACGTAGCCTTCAATGAATTCGTGCTTCGTCCGCATGGCGAACGGTTGATACTCGAACGGCCTCGACGGCTTCAGTTCGGTCACCACGAAGTCCGCGTTGTTGAGCAGAGCATTGTTGGCCCCCAACACCAGATTGTCGGGACACGGCTGCGGATTGATCGAGGCTCCGAACTCCATGCGAAAGTTCTGAATCACCGGCCTCGCGTTCTCATCCACGAGGCACAGGTCGAGCGCCTTCTCGGCGATGTCGAAGTAGGACTCGACCTGCAGCGGTGACAGCAGCAACGTCTGCCCGTTGTTGGCAAACCCGTCCTTGGAAATCCCATCGGGAGGCAGCACATCGGTGAGATCCTCCTGCAACCCCAGCAGATCGCGGAGCGTGTTCCGATACTGAGCCACCGTTAGCCCCCGCACGGAACCATTCTTCGGTACGGGGCGCGATCGGGCCGCAATCATCGCCCGTGTGATCCACCCGGTGAACGCCTGGCGCTGTTCGGCTGTGGGTTGCGGCTCGTCGGCTGGCGGCATGTCTCCGTCCGCCACCTGCTTGAGGATGTCCTTCCAGAGGGGAAGCTGCCGGTCCTCCAGCGCGGCGGTCAGTTGATCGACGCGAATGCCCGACTCCATGTTGTCGGCGTTGTGGCAACGCAGACAGTATTTCTGCAGCAGCGGCTGGACACGCTCTTTGAATGCTGTTTCTTCCGCAGTCGCAGCAGCAGCAGCAGAGTTGCCCGGTGCCGCGGGAACCTCCTGACCGACCGCGGACCAGCCCACGGAGAATGCGACCATCACCGGTGCGCCGACCGCGACCAGGGTTGCTGAAATCGACAATGAGTTTTTGTGGGGCATGGTGCCATCAATCTCAGTGGGGCGGGTTGTGGATGAGGGGAGGGTCGATGGCGGGGCACGATCCGAAGAGCATTCGCGCTGACGTTTCATCCCGACCCATCTTCGCCGGTGATCGGGGGCGCGACAAGACCTCAAGCAACGGGTCACTCACCGTAATTCCATTCAGTCGACCGGTCGAAGCGCGTCTCGTCTGTGCGTACCCGTCACTCCAGTGCCAGGCCGTCGATCCAGAGACGGAGCGTGGGGGCTCCCCAGGAATCGAAGGCGAGCGACACGGCGCGGGCCGTTGTCGGGAGCTCGCCGTCGAGCTGCCAGCGGTCGTCGCCCCGCAGGGGGATCTCGAACAGACGCCAGCCTTCGCGGGCTTCGTTGTGGTCGAGTTCGCGCATCAGGTCGCGGCCCGGCTTCGGTTCGATGTGGCAGAGTTTGCCATCGTCACCCTGCACGACGATGAACGGGCCACCCTGCCAGCCGGTGACGTCGGCATTGATCGCCTTCAGCCAGAAGACGAGTTTTGTTTTGCCTTCCAGTGACCACGCTGCGTCGCGCGACTTGGGATATGTCAGCGCCGCGCGGAAGCCGGCGTAGGGCTGGATGACGACCTTCAGAGACGACTTGCCGATCAGAGGGTCGGTGTCGTCGATTGTGAACGTCGCGCGGGAGGTTTGTTCGTTGCTTCGTGTGCGGTCGTGAAAGTCTTCGATGGACCAGTTGGCCGATTCGCTTTCGGTACCCAGTTCGGTGACGTCTCGAATCACGTAGACATCGCGCCAAGCGGGTTCCGTCAACTGGCCGTTTGAGACATTCAAGCCGACGCGATGAAAGCCGACTCGATCGAAGGTGTGCTGCAATTGCGTGCCCGGTCGAATCGGCCCATTGCCGACATCCCAGGCAAAGTTCAACTTCCGATGGGCCGGATCGCTGCTGGAGGACGCATCCCACATCGCGGTCGTTCCGACCTTCACGGAGGTCGGCCCGGTCAGCCTCGCGATCGGCGGTCGCGCGTCGTCGTCGATCTTCGTGGATGACTCATTGAATCGCGTGACGTCTCCATCGAGCAGCACATCCTTGGCCGTGTTGTCCTGATACTCGTTGTCCGCGACCGTGATCCAGTCGGCATGCTTGGCATAGAGGCCCCAGCGATTCTCGGACAGGACGTTGCGTTCGATGATCCAGTGATACGCCTTCCACTTTTGGCCCTTGCTGCCGAGGTCGCCGACGAGCGCGATGCCCGCGCCGTTGTTGCCGATGCAGGTGTTGCCGCGCGCGAGCGTGTGGCTCGACGGCCCGAACATGAACACGATCCCGGCATGGCCGTTGCCCGGCAGGTGGGGCGAGTTGTGATGTCCGGTCGCCAGCCCGTTGAACGACGCTTCGTTATCGACCAACCGCGTCCCGTCGGAGCCGCCCAGCCAGAAGCCGTAGCTGCAATGGTTGGCCTTGTTCCCCACGAAGACATTGCGCGGCGCCCAGCACTCGACACCGTTGTTGTTGGCGTACGAGCAATCGTTCCCCTCGAATAGGTTCCCCGTGCTGCACCAACCGTTGAGCACCCGTACGAAAATACCGTCACCGCCGTGCGTGCAGTCGTTGTCGAGGAACGTGTTCTCGTTTGACCCGCTCTCGACCAACACGCTGGTCGAGTCCCGCGCATGGACCTCGCCGGGCGAGATACGAATGCCGTGACTGAGGACGTTCTTGCGGATCGTGTTGCGACGGGCGGTCCAGAGTTTCAGACAGGTGTTCGACGTGTGCGAGAAGTTGTTTCCTTCAAGCACATTGTCATCCGAGTCGACCAGCACACAGGCATCCCAGACTCGATTGGCCTTGTTCTTCTTCAGCGTCGATCTGCGAACGCCTTCCAGCACGATGCCGCCGCGCCGCCCGTTCTCGCCCCAGCCGAAGTCGGGATCGTGAAAGTTGTCCGAGAAGTTGCAGTTCTCGATTGTCCAGCCCTCCGCGTTGCGAACCCGCAGACCCGTCTCCCAACCCTTGGCATTGACGTTCTTGAGCGTCACATTCGAGACACCCTCCGCCGTGACGGCCGTCCCCTTGAAGGTCTTGGATGAGATGTCAGCCATCCCGACGAGCCACGCACCTCGACCATCAATGGTGACTCCCGACTTCTTGACGATGATCGCCCCATAAGTCTGCTGCGGATCGAGTGTGATGTCCGAGGTGACCTCCAGCACCGGTCGCGGCACCGCCTTCGCCACCGGCTCAGCCGCGACGGTCGCGTTTAGGAAGCTGCTCAACGAGCACAGGCTCAAACAGACAACAAGAAGCGGGTGTTCTGTCATTCGCATTGTCTCACCTTGGTGTCTTCGGCAGTCTCCCGGCTGACATGCGCGAACTGGGGAGGAAGTCTGGCAATCACGCTTCGATTCATCTCATCGCTGCGCGGAGTTCGTTGTTCTCCAGGGCGACAGTACTCAACGTCGCGGAGCTGCTGGTCCGGATGGTATAGCCGCGCTGGCGAAGGCTGTTGAGGTCCGCGTCTGGCCAGTGCTTCTCGAAATCGAGGGTGGCCGTTCCTTCGGTGTGCAGTCGCGGTGAGGCGATGGCCTCGGAAAGAGGTTGGTCCAGAACGACGAATTGTGTGAGAACTTCGAACACCGCGTTGGGAATTTTTCGACCGCCTCGGCCGCCGAGTGCGAGCATCGGTTTACCGCCACGCGAGACGATTGTCGGACACATGTTGTGCAGCGGACGCTTGCCAGGTCCGGGCGCATTGGGATGATCGGGGTTCGTCTCGAAGCGCGACATGCCGTGGCCGAGCGTCAGGCCCAGACCATCGACGGTGACCCTTGCACCGAAGCTTTCGCCGTGAGTCAGCGTCAACGCTGCGAAGTTGCCGCGATCGTCGGCGGCACTCAGGTGGATCGTCCCGCCCTGCGGTTTGGGCGCGAGGTCATGGTGCAGGATTTGTCCCGCTTTGACCGCGGTGTCGATCTTCTCGGCGCATTCGCGAGCGTAGTCGACGGACAAAAGTTTTGCGGACGGCACCGGCAAAAAGTCGGGATCGCCGAGCAGCATCAGGCGGTCTCGCCACGCCAGTCGCAACGCCTCGATGCGTGCGTGAGTGCGAACTCCGGCATCCAGGCGATCCCACTTCATCGCCGCGAGAATGGTCAGCGCCTGCAAGACCGTCAGACCTCCGGCGGTCAGCGGGGCGGTGTGAATCGTGAACTCTCCACACATCAGCATCAGCGGTGGAACTTCGCGCGCCTGATAGTCGGCTAGATCCTTCGCAGTCACGAGGCCGCCGTGCTTCTGAAATGCCTCGGCGATCCGCTGGGCAATATCGCCGCGATAGAACGACTGAACGGAACCGCGTTGAGCCAGCGTCGCGAGCAACTCCGCCAACTCCGGGTTGCGGAACCGTTCGCCGTTTGGCAGCGGCTTGTCGCCGCGAAGGTAGAGCTTTCGCGAACCCTCATCTTTGGCGAATTGCGTGGCCGCCGCTGGCAGTGACGACGCCAAGCCGCCAACCACGGGAATGCCCTCGTGAGCCAACCGAATCGCGGGCTGCGCGACTTCGGCGAGCGACCGCGAACCGTACCGATCGAGGATCAGTTGCAAACCCGCGAGGATGCCCGGCACTCCAGAGGCCAACCAGCCGTAGCGATGACGGTCTCCGAGCGGTTCGAGCTTCCGAAACATGTCGGGCGTGGCAGCGGCGGGAGCCATCGAATTAAAATCGACGGCTGTGATCCTCTTTCCGCCCGCTGTCGCCAACACCGCCGAACCGCCATACCCGCCGATGCCCGTCTGATACGGTGCCGCAATCGCCGCTGTCAGCGCCGCCGCCACAATCGCATCGAACGCGTTGCCTCCCTCCGCGAGCACCTGCTGTCCGACTTTCTCCGCAGTCGGCTCCCCCTTGACCAGCCCCTTCACGGGCTGGGAGTCGTCACCCCCCACAGAGATTCCCGGCACGAGCCACGCCCCGGCCGCGACGCTCGACAGTCCCATGAAACTTCTGCGCGTCAGTGGTGCGGAGACGGTCGTCTCGGTCGATGTGCAACATTGCTCTCGTCGCGTGGACATCATGGTCCCTTTGCTAATCCGACAAGTCACGGTGCCAGCAGCTTGGCCATCAGGAAGTCGTCCGCGCTGGCCTGTCGCGGTCTTGTTGTCGCGCCAAACATGACCAAGCTGGACACTGCAGCGACAATCCATCCGATTGCTGATCTTCGGCGAGTGATCCGCATCAGGCATCCCTTTTCTCATTGCGGCGGCTTGGTGGTCAGGAGTGCTTTCGTCTCACGGTGCAGCAGTTGGATTTCGAGCCAAAGGTAGTTGTGCGGCGGCGGAGTGCCCGCCGGCGATTTTGAGAGTTGTTTGTTGTTGGTGTCGAGCCACTGGTCGGCTTTGGTGAACCACTCGCGAGCGGCGTCGGGTTGGCCGAGTCCGTGATGGGCCAGCGCGAGGCCGAGCCAATTCAAGGGGTCCACCCACTTCGGTGTGATGGCGAGGGATTCGTTGAAGCGGCCGATGGCCTCGTTGTATTGGCCGGCGCGGTGGTGTGCGAGGCCGAGATTGTGCAAGAAGAACGCGGATTTCGGATCGGTCGCCAACGCGAGTTCAGCGAATCGGACGGCATGTGTCGGATCAGCGAGGCCGGACGGGGCGAGTGAGCAAGCGCGAGCGATGCTCGCTGCGGTCGTGGCGTCTTTCGCTTGGCCGAAGCGATCCACGAGGCTGGTGCAGAGCTTGCCGTAATCGTCAGTTTGACCGGAGTGCAGGCGGAGCAGCACGTAGAAGTACCACGTCTCTCCCACGGGCGAATTCAGCTCAATCGCATGGTTGATGTCGGCAGTCGCCTTGTCCCATTGGCTGAGCACCATGTACGCGCGGCCGCGCCGGCCGAACGGTTGTGGAATGCTCGGTTGCAGCCGAATGACTTCGCTGTAGTCGGCGATGGCTTTGTCGTATTGCCTCAACTGGTAGAAGTGGAGGTCGGCGCGAGCAGACCAAGCCGCAGCGTCGTCCGGTTTGAGTTTGAGAACCTCGCTGTAGTCGGCGAGGGCTTTGTCGTACTGCTTCAGGCCGAACAGATGACGCGCCCGCGCGAAGAGCGACACGGCGTCAGCCCGGTTCATCGCGATCGCGCGGTCGAGGTCGTCGAGCGTCTTGCCGAGGAGCGTTGACGCCTGCTTGCGGATGCGGTGATGGGAGGCAAACTTGCTGGCATCGGCTGCGGACTGCTCCAGCCATTTCACGCCGCGATCGTAGTGTTGGTTGGCCAGCTCTTTGTCGTCGAGCTTCCAGCGCGTCATGGCCGAGTAGAACCAAGTCGGGCTGTCGCCAGCGGGGCGGAGTTCGAGCGACTTGTCGAATGCGGCTTTCGAATCAGACCAATGGCCGAGCGAAGATTCGACGACGCCGAGTGCCGTCCACGTCGCAGCGTCCGCAGGCCACAGGGTGACGGCGTGACGGGCGACTTCCGCCCAGAACACCGCTTCGCCGGCCGGCATCTGATTGAAAATATGACTGCAATAAATGCCACGCAGATGGTTGTCATTGCAGCCGGCGTCGAGCCAGCGAATGCGTTCCACGCGAGTCCTCGCTCGATCGGCATCCGCTTCTGACTGTCTTTGCTGCGACTCGAATAACCTGGCTCGATGCTCCAGCGTTAGCCCCAGCTCGTTGTAGCTCCAAGCGTATGCCGGAAGCTCACCGATGAGCTGTTCGCAAATCGCGACGGACTTGGCGAAGGACTTTTCGGCCAGCGCCAAATCACCGCGTGTACGTTGCAAGTCCCCCGCGGTGCGGTGCGCCGCGGACGACAGCCAGCGCATGTCTGCCGGACCAAGCTCGCCCAACTCCGCCGCGTGTTCAAAATCAGCCGCCGCTGGTTCCCATCGGCTGAGCTTGTGCCGCGCCGCGCCGCGTTGGAACCACGCGCTACCGTGATCCGGCACGAGTTCGATGACGGCGGTCCACGCGGCGTCGGCTTTTTCCCACTGCTGAAGTGCCACGAGCAAGCGAGCGCGGGCGATCAACAGCGCAGCGTCGGAGGGTTCGATGGCGAGGGCCGCGTCATAGTCGGACAGGGCTTGGTCGTGTTGGCCGACTTGCCGGTACGCCTCACCGCGAGCAACGAGCATCTGCCAGTCGGCCGGTTTGATGGCAAGGGCTTTCGAGTAGTCGCTGATGGGCGATTGACCGCGAGCCAATTGCACGTCGGCGCGGGCGCGCCAGAGTGTCGCGTCGTTCGGATCGAGAGCGGTCGCTGCGGTGAAGTCGGTCAAAGCCTGGTCCCAACGGCCGAGCTTAGCGTGCGCGTTGCCGCGTCCCTGCCAGGCGCGCACGTCTTTGCGGTCCAGTTCGATGGCTCGGCTGAATCGAACGGCCGCCTTGTCCCATGCGTCCTCGGTGGCGTAGCGCGTGCCTTGCTCCAGCCACCAGCCGGCCGACGATTGCTCGGCGTTCGCGAGCGGTTCGTCAACGGTGTCACCGATGACTGAGCGGGCCTCGGTGCGGAAGCGGATGAGTTCTTCGTCCTTCGGTTTGTTCGCTGTCATCCACTCGACCGCGCTGCCGTACCAGTATCGCGCGTCGATCTTGTCGCCCTGCTGATGATAGGCCATCGCCAGCACGAACCAATCGACGCTGTCGCCGCCGGAGCGGAGTGACATCGCTCGTTCGAGGGCATCGATCGCGGCGGGCCAATCACCCGCGCGGTAGTGAGCGACTCCGAGTGTGTTCCAGTAATAGCCCGCTTGCGATCCCTGCGCTGCCAACTCGACCGCGCGTTTCGCGATCTCGATGGCCCGCGCCGGATCGCGCAGCTTCGCGTCGGAGTTGCTGACCATCATCCACGCGAGGTTGTTGAGCGAAGTCGGATTGTCAGGACTGAGTTCGAGCAGCCGCTGATAGATCTGCTCCGCCGCGTCCTGCTTCCCGCAAGCCGATTGCATGGCGGCCAAGTCCACCAATCGCCGCTGATATTCGCCGACGTTCGGGAACTCGCCGACCAGTTGCTCGTATTGCTCGCGGGCTCTTCGGAACTGTTGCTCGGCCTCGTCGGATCGGCCAAGCAGATTCAGCGCCGCCATGCGGTTGCGATGGCAGTAGGCGAGCATGGAGCGAAATCTGGTTTCGCTCGGCAACTCGGCGACGAGTTTTTCAAACAGAGCCTGGGCAAGTTGCAATTCTTGCTCGGCTTCTTCCACGCGTTTGAATCCGACTTGGAGCGTCGCGGCCAAAGACTGATGCGCGTCAGCCAGTTCCGAGCGATATTCGTGGCGATTGGGAAACGCGGCGGCCAGTTGGCCGAACCGCGCGATGGCCGCGCGAAAGGACTTCTCCGAATCCGCGTAGCGACCTTCGGGATGATCGCGATAGGCGGCGCGGAGATGGGCGAACGGAGTGTCCGGGTCATCGGGATCGAGTTCATCTTTGCTGGCCAGCGCGGCCGGTTGAATCGAGGCGTGCCACAGCTTGACGAGGCCATCTTTGCCGGCCGTCGCCATCGTGTTGCCGTCCGAGGCAATGGCCACGCCGACTTCGCCCGCGTGCCCCTTGAGCGTGATGCGTTCCTGGCCGGTCTCGATGTCCCAGAGTTTCACCGTGCCGTCGCCACCACCGGCGGCGAGCGTGCGGCGATCGGGAAAGAACGCGAGCGATTTAATCGCAGCGGTCGGCCCTTTCAGTGTGCTCAGCAATCGGCTCGTGCTCACGTCACGCAGCCGGACGATTCCTTCCGAGTCTCCCGTCGCCAGCATTTTGCCATCCGGTGAAAACGCGACGGTCCAAGTCCAGTGAGTATCGCCGGTCCGATTTTGCACCATCGACGCCAGCCGGCCGGTCGCGACGTTCCACAGGTTGACGCCACCCAGGATGTGGCCGGTGGCGAGCAGCTTTCCGTCCGGCGAAAAACTCAAACCGCCTACCCAAAAGCAGTCGCCTTGAAACGTGAATCGCTCCTCTCCCGTGGCCACGTCCCACAACTTGAGCTCGCCTGGGTTCTCAGAAGCGTCCACATCTTTGATGCCCCCTGTGGCGAGCGTCTCACCGTCCGGCGAAAACGCCAGACACCAGACTTGTTTTTGTTTCCCTTGCAGCAGCGAGCGGAGCAGTTGACGGGTCTCGACATCCCACAAGCGGATCATCGCGTCGTCGCCGCCCGTCGCGAGAAGCCGCCCGTCGGGCGAGAGCGCGACCGCGCGGACCAAGCCCGTGTGGCCGCTCAGCGTGGCGAGTTCTCGTCCACTCTCGGCGTCCCACAACTTCACCGTGCGGTCCCACGAGCCGGTCGCGATCGTGCGTCGATCGGTCGAGATCGCCACGCTCGACGCACTCGGATGCGGGAGCACGGTCGGCTCCGGCGGACGATTCATGTTCCACAATCGCAGCGACTGATCTTCGCCTCCCGAAGCGAGCAGAGATCCATCCGGCGAGAACGCCACGGAATGAACCGCGCCGCGATGCGGAACGATTTGCACGGCACCGGAAGCAGAATCCCAAATCGTCACGGTCCGATCCTTGCCACCGAGCGCCACTGTGTTGCCATCGGGAGCGAATGCGACGGCATAGACCTCGCCGTTCTGGCCGGGCAACCGTTTCAGTTCGCTCGACGTCGCCACATCCCACACCCGCGCGATATGACCGCCCGTCGCGAGCTTCTTCCCATCGGGCGAGAACGCGACGGGCACTCCCCAACCCTCCACCGCGAGCTTCGCGTGCCGCTTGACCTGTGAGCCGTCCCAACTCCAAACTCGCACTGTCGAGTCGCCGGCCCCGGCCGCGATGAACTCGCCCGTCGGCGAAAATGCGATTTTGTTCAACGCCAAACGGTCGTGCTCGAGCGTCACTCGCTCTTCGCCAGAGTTCGCATCGTACATCTTGAGGAGACTCGGCCCCGACATGTTCCAGTGAAGACCGACCAACAGCCGACCGTCCGGCGAAAACGCGCCTTCTTTCATCGAGGCCACCCGCGTCGCATCGGCCGTTCGCGGCGTCAGCGTGTCGGCGTCCCACATCGCCCCATCACCCGTGACCAACGTCTTGCCGTCCGGTGAAAGCGCCATGCTCACGTCATATTCCGCCGCGCGAGCCGTCGCACGCCGCTCACCGGTCGAGGCATCACAGACGGTGATCACTCCCCGCGCGGACGCAAACACGCTCCGGCCATCGGGAGAAAACGCCACGCCCAACACGCGACCGCCAAGACCATCGACGACGAATCGCTCGCCACGATGACAGACTTGCCAGAGGTGATACCACTCAAAGCCCCGCAGATCATCTTCATCAAACTTGGGCCGCACACTTTCGAGTAACTCCAGCGCCCGCGCGAGATTCCCGGCCGCGACCGCTTGCTCGGCGAGATTCATCCGGGCCGCATACAAATGCCGCCGCGCGAGCTTTTCGCTCGACTCGGCGCGATCCTTTTGCTCCTTGGCGATCCCCGTCTGCTTTACCGCTTCCTGACGTTCCTTCTCCGCCACGTTGAAGTTGTCGGTTGCATCCCTGGCATTCTTCTTGGCTTCAAGACGTGCCGTGTTGAGATAGAACGACATGACCGAGGGCACGATCGTTGCCGCCAGCAACAGCACAGCAACCGTCGCAGACAAGCCTGCCAGCACCGGCTTTCGCTTCGCCCAGCGCCACGCTCGCTCCGCCCGACTCACCGGCCGAGCGTCGATCGGCTCGCCGCCGAGAAACCGCGCGAGATCATCGGCCAGCGCCGCCGCCGACTCGTATCGCTTCGCCGGTTCCTTCTGCAAACACTTCAGACAGATCGTTTCGAGATCGCGCGGCAACCCCGGCTGCAACCGAGTCGGCGCGACCGGCTCCTGCGAACGAACTTGCTCCAGCGTCTCCAACAACGTCGCCGCCCGAAACGGCGGCCGACCGACTAGCATCTCGTACAAGATCGCGCCGAGCGAATAGATGTCCGCCGCCGGTCCAATGTCCTTCGACAACCCCGCCGCCTGCTCCGGAGCCATGTAACTCGGCGTCCCCATGATCGCGCCGCTTTGAGTCTGGCCGGTGTCCGTGTCGATCTGCTTGGCCAAACCGAAATCGGTGATCTTGGGAACAGAGGTCAGGGGTCGGGGGTCAGGGGTCAGGGCCAAAGACGATTTGCGACTGTCGGATCGTTTGCTCTCATCCCTGATCCCTGACCTCTGATCCCTGACCTCTGCCAACAGCACGTTGGCCGGCTTGAGATCGCGATGAACAACGCCGTGCTCGTGAGCGTACTGCATCGCCCGCGCGAGCGAGTCGGCCAGTGCTGCGGCCTCGTTCGCCGACAGCGGCACGCCCGCGAGCTTCTGCGACAGAGTGCCGCCGTCCACGAACTCCAGCGCGAAGTAGGGCCGACCTTCGTGCTCGCCGATCTCATAAATCTGAACGATGTTCGCGTGCTGCAACCGCGCGACAGATTCGGCTTCAGCGCGGAATCGCGCAATCTCTTCCGCACCAGCATGTGATCCCGCCAGAATCATCTTTATCGCAACGAGCCGATTCAGTCCGACCTGCCGTGCCTGATAGACCACACCCATCCCGCCGCGGCCGAGTTCGTCGAGCACCTGATAGCCTTCGATGGTCGGCAGCGGTGCGGCGGAGCGCGGGGGCACATCGGCCTGCGTAATGACGGAAGCGGGGCGATACACGATCGTCGCGGAATCCAGACCCGCTTCGGCGTTCCCCGGTGCCGCGTCATGCAACACGTTATCGCCCGATGCTGGTGCGAACGGACGACGCATCAAACTACTGCCACAACTCGGACACGATTGGTCGTGGACCGTGGTCGCGAGATCGACCTGAGTCTGACATGTTCCACAAGTCACTCGCATGGTGTCGCCATCTTCTCAATGGATTGTCGCCGAACTTGCCAGAGTTCAGATTGCTTTTGAACCTTGTGGTCACTTTGGCGCACTGCCGAAGTCTGGCGACTTCAGCTAACTCTGCTCTCCAGGCCGGTGAGCGTCCGTGTGCTGGAACCGAAATTGTCGGTCTCGATGCCGAGCCGCTGGAGTATGGTCACGTAGGGATTGGAGAGCGGGGACACAATGGAGACCGGTCCATAAGGGAATCAATGGACCTGTTCCCCCTCCCTCCATTTCCACAACAATAAGAACAGTCGCTCTGTCATTCTCATCGTCTCACCTCGATGTGCTTCGACGTTCTCGCGTCTAGTTCTTGCCGGTCGCCAAAGGGTTACGGTGCCAGCAGCTTGGCCATCAGGAAATCATTCGCGCTGGCGTACTTTTCGGACTTGGAGACGCCGGAGATCAGCAGGTGGCATTCGTGGCCGAGCTTGTCGGACTTCTCCTTGAGCTTCACGCCGTAGACCGGATGGTGAATGCCGTGACCGGCGTTCTTGGAGGGGAGCGTCATGTCGCCGCCGTAGGTCATCAGCAGCGGCGGGTCTTTGGCATCGACGTGGTTGTAGGCCGAGAACTCCTCGTAGAGCGGTTTGTGCTTGTCGTAGTTCTTCAAAGCGTCGTCCATCGTCTTCTCGCCGACGGCCATGTTGATCATGCGGTGCTTCAGGACGTTCGGCCCCAGCCAGCCTTCGATCACTTTCGGGTCGATCGAGGTCTGCCCGGCCGCCACGGCGGCGGCACAGACTCGCGTCGATTCGCGCAGGACCGGATCGGCCGATTTCGGATCGGCGAGGTCGTCGTGCAGCAGCAGCACATTGACGTGCAGGCTCCCGCGCTGCCGCCGGTGAGCGCGATGTGCTTCGTGTCGATGTTCCACTCGGCAGCCTTCGTGCGGAGGAACTGAATCGCCCGCGCGGCGTCATGCACCGGAGCGGGCAGCGGACTGTCCGGCGTCAGCCGATAGTTGATCGCCGCGTAGGAAATCCCCTTGTCGAGGAACAATTGAACCGTGGCTGCATTCTGTTTCTTGTTTCCGCCGATCCAGCCGCCGCCGTGGATGTGGACCAGCAACGGTCGCGGCCCGTTCCCCTTGGCCTTCCAGAAGTCGACCACGTTCCGCGCGTGGGGCCCATACGAAACCTCGGCCTGTGTGGGTGGAAGCGGCTGCGGCTCATCGGCCGCAAACAACGGACCGGCGAATGTGGCCAGTGAGACGACGATGGCGAACAGGGATTTCATGACAGACTCCATACGAGTGAGAGCAGACATCGGTCGTGGTGCGGCGTGAAACTATCTTGCTGGGTGCGGATCGTCGAGTCAGTGAATTGCACTGGGGTCGGGCGTTCAAATTTCAAAATTGGCCGTCATTCGATCGTCGGTGATCTCATCACTCACTCGGCCAATTTTGAAATTTGAACGCCCGACCCCAAACCCGGCCTCCATTTACTTGCCAATCGCCCGTTGCAAGAGATTGTGCGTGATGCGCTGGACACGCTCGTCGGGGCCGTGAGGTCGCGTCCAATGGGACCACGGCAGAACGTGTCCCGGCGGAGTGCTCAGCCCCTGCGACCAGAAGATGGTGGAGGCGTTGAAGACGAAGTTCGCTTTCGGTCCCGGGTAGATCGTCGCCATCCACTGTTGGGGCTTCACGCCGCCGACGAGGGCCGTTCCTGCACCGACGATCTCCAGGCCGGGAATGTCCTGCGGTGGATCGCCGTGGTACTCCCAACCGATCAGTCCGGGAATTCGCTCGCCGGCCTTCATGCCAGAGCCGGCGAAGATCCAGTGGTCCGGCTTTGTGCAGACCCAGTCGCCGCCGCCGTTCACCGGTTCGACGTTGCGGGCTCCAATCAAATAACCCTCGTCGGGGCCGCGCTCCGGGAAGGGGCCGTTCGTTTTCTCGCGATCGACCGCATACTTGTAGTCACCGCCGTAGGGGCCGCCTCGGAACATGATCCGCGCCGGCCGACCATCGCTTCCCGCGCGCAGTGGCGTCACCCAGCAGACGGAATTCCCCGAGAGAAACATCAGGTTGACCCCCGAGTCCCTCATCTTCACGACGCTGTCGTACTGTCGGCGGTCCCAGTACTCATCGTGGCCGACGCTGACGAAGCACTTGCACTTCAAGCCCCGGTCGGGCGTCACCAGGTCGCTGTTCGAGGCATACGTCACGTCGTAGCCGTGCTGTTCGAGGAAGTAGCTCAGCGGAAACTCAAACGGCAGAAACTCGCCCGAGCCGACCGACAGCGGGTCGTTCACGACGCTCGTGGACTGGGCGTAGCGACCGTAGGGCCGGTCGAAGCTGACGTCGGCCCAGGGCCCCTGATTCCCTTTCGGATGCGTATAGACCGAGTACTTCGTCGGCCATTCGTTGTACGCGTTCCAGGTGTTGTCCGAGCACTGGAACAAAATTTCGGCGGGTCGGTCATCTTTGACGATGAAGATCACATAGCTCTGCCACGGAGCTTTGGTCTCGTCGGGCGGCAGACACGTCAGGCGACCGAGATACACGCCGCTGACCCAGTCGGTGGGAATCTTCAGCGTCGTGGTCGCCTTCCACCGGCACTCGTGCAGATTCTTCGGCCCGATCTCGGGATCGGGCTGCGTCACGCCGTCAAACGGGCCGAGCGTCGTCATCAGCCGAGCACCCCGGCCGCCGTAGTAGCCGGTTCGAAAGATCTCGATCTGAAATCGAGAGACCGGGTTGGTCGAGACCATGATGTCGATGGTTTCACCCGCCGCGACGCTTTGCTTCGAGCAGTAGCCCTCGATATAGGCCGCCCTCACGCCAGTCGTGCTCTGAAGGGCGACCCGCGTCAGTTGCCAGTTACGCGAGCCTTCCTTTGCATTCTCACGACGAATCAAATCTGAGTCGCGCTCGGCGGCGAACAGCGAGCTCGACATCGTGAGACACAACGCCAGCAGCGGCATCGCAAACATTGTCGTCACGGCATAAGGCATCGAAGACTCTCCAGAGGTACGGCATTCGCCAAACAAGACTCCGCTTCATTGCAGGTTTACATGACATCATCGTTTTCATCTTTCTGCCGCTCTCTTTCTGCCTACCCTTCCGGGACGAACAGGAAGAAGGAGACAGAAAGAGAGCGGCAGAAAGATAGCTTCGCGAAGCTTTGGGGGGTGGAAGCACAGGCTCGCTCGACCTCCGAGTGCAACCCCTTCTGTGACTTGCCAAGTTCTACGCGTACAGCTTGTGAACGATGTTGCCTTCGACATCGGTCAGCCGGAAATCTCGCCCGGCGTAGCGGTAGGTCAGGCGTTCGTGATCGAGGCCCAGCAGGTGCAGGATCGTGGCGTGCAGGTCGTGGATGTGAACCTTGTCTTCCGCGGCGAAGTAGCCGTAGTCGTCGGTCGAGCCGTAGTGCAGGCCCGGCTTCACTCCGCCGCCCGCCAGCCACATCGTAAAACCTTCGGGATTGTGATCGCGTCCGTTGGTTCCCTCGACCGTCGGTGTCCGGCCGAACTCGCCACCCCACCAGACCAGCGTGTCTTCGAGCAGCCCGCGCGCCTGGAGATCGCGGAGCAACCCGGCGATCGGCTTGTCGACTTCGCGCGCGTTCTTCTCGTGACCGTTCTTGAGATCGCTGTGCTGATCCCACTGGACCTTGCTGTCGCTGTGAGTCACCTGAATGAAGCGGACGCCCCGCTCGGCGAACCGCCGGGCCATCAGGCACATCCGCCCGAAGTTCGCGTTGATCGGATCGTCCAGTCCGTAGAGCTGCTGAGTCGCGGCCGATTCGTCCGACAGGTCTTCGACGATCGGCATGGCCGTCTGCATGCGAAAGGCCAGCTCGAACGAGTTGATGCGGGCCTCCAGTGACGGCTCGGGACCGCTCGCCGCCTGGTGCTCGCGATTCATCGCCTTGAGCCGTTCCAGCTCCAATCGCTGCACGGCGCGGGGGACGTTGGGATTGCTGATGTAGCGGACGCGCGCCTGATCCGACGGCACGCTGGCATTGCCGAGCGGCGTTCCCTGATAGGCCGCGGGGAGGAAGGCCGAACCCCAGTTGTTGATGCCGCCGTGCGCGAGCGTCGGGCAGATCGTGACGAATGCCGGCAGGTTGCCGTTGTCGGTCCCGAGGCCATAGCTGACCCACGAACCGATGCTCGGCCGTACAAAACTGTCGCTCCCCGTGTGCAACTTCAACACGGCCCCGCCGTGAGCGGGGTTCGTCCCATGCACCGAATGGACGAAGCACATGTCGTCCACACAGCCGGACAGATGCGGAAACAACTCGCTCACCCAGGCACCGCTCTCGCCGTGTTGCCGGAATTTCCAGGGGGACTTCAGCAGGTTGCCGGTTGGCGCGAACTGAACTCGCGGCTTGGCAAACGGCAGCGGCTTGCCGTCGTCCCGGTCGAGCAGCGGCTTCGGATCGAACGTGTCGAGGTGCGACGGGCCACCCTTCATGAACAGGAAGATGACGCGCTTGGCCCGCGCGACCAGATGAGGCAGCTTGGCATCGAGTGGATCGGACGCAAGCGGATTCGCCCGGGAATCGTCGGCGAGCATCGAAGCCAGCGCCAGCGAACCAAACCCCACGGCGGATCGCTTGAGCATCTGGCGGCGCGAAACATATTCAGCGGATGACATCGCGTTCGTCTCCAAAGTCGTCGTCAGTCGTCCGTTGAAAATTGGTGCCACGGCTGTGTCAGCCGTGCTCATTTTGCGAGATTCGTGGCCATTCTCACGGCTGACACAGCCGTGGCACACGATCAATCCTTTTTCAACAGGCTGTCTTAGATCAGTTCTCGAATCGGGTTGCCGCTGTGCAGGATCGGGATGGGACGCCCGCCAAAGTCCGTGAACGTCTGGTGCGGGTCGATCCCCAGATGCCGGTAGATCGTGGCCAGCAGATCCTGCGGTGTGTACGGACGTTCGGCGGGGTACTCCGCTTTCGAGTTCGTGGCTCCGACAACCTGCCCCATGCGCAGGCCGCCTCCGGCGATGAGCGCCGATTGCGACTGCGGCCAGTGGTCGCGGCCCAGGCAGCCGTTGGCGGAAGTCAGCCGCGGCGTTCGTCCGAACTCACCGAGTGCGACCACCATCACCTTTTGATCGAGTCCACGATCGTAGATGTCGTCAATCAATGCCGAGAGAGCCGGGTCCATGTCGGTCGCGCGGAGCGTCATCCCTCGCGCCAGATCCCAGCCGGGTGTCGGACTGGCGTGGTCGTCCCAACTGAAATAGGCCGACAGGCCGGGCTTGGGGGCGAGTGCGTCAATCGTAATCACCGCCGACCCCGCCTCGGCCAATCGACGCGCCAGCAGACAGCTTTGTCCCCACAGCGTCCGACCGTACCGATCGCGCAGTTGAGGACTTTCCGAATCGAGGTCGAACGCGCGCGAGACCGCATGGCTGCTGAGCAGTTGAAACGCATGCTCTCGAAAGCGGTCCTGTCCTTCGAACATGCCGTTGACTTCCCTCTGCCGCTGCAACCGGTCGAGTTGCCCGACGAGACTGCGGCGGTCACCCAGGCGCGCAGCATCCACTCCCGCATTCAGACTCAGATTGGGCGGCCGGAACTTCTCCACCGACGGATCGCCGGTGACGTAGGCGTTGCAGTTCAACCCCAGATACGTCGGATCGGTCATGAACGGTTTGGTCGGAATGCCGATGTATTGCGGGATGCCGGTCGGATGACCATCCCGAACGCGACTGGCGATCATTCCCAGATCGGGATGCGTGGAGCGGGCGGTCGAGGTCGGGTCCGGTCGGTCCGGGGTCTTGCCGGTCAGCAACTCGATTGAGCCATCATTGTGCGATGCCATCTCGTGGTGCAGGGATCGGATGAGCGAAAAGCGGTGCGCCTGCCGAGCCTGCAATGGAAACAGTTCGCAAATGTCGAGTCCCGGAACGTTGGTCGAGATCGGCCGAAACGGCCCCCGATATTCGGAGGGTGCCTCGGGCTTCATGTCCCACGTTTCGAGTTGGCTGGGACCGCCCCACATCCAGAACAAGATGACCGATGTGTCGGAACGGGTGTTGCCGGACGCCGATTGAGCCGCCAGCAGTTCCGGCAGACAAAGTCCTCCCAACCCGAGCGCGCCGATCCTCAGGATCTCGCGGCGGCGGAGCGGTCCCGTGCAGCTTCGGCGTGTGGGATCGACTGGTTTCACGGGCGTCCTCACTTCACGTAGATGAATTCGTTGGAACTCACGATGGTGTGACACAGGCTGTCCCACGCTCGACGCCGATGCTGTTCGCGAGTCTCCTCGCTGGTGGCGACCGCCTGCTCGACGTCGCCCAGGAAGGTCTGCGCGCTGGCGATCTCATCGGCCGTCGGTTCGCGTCCGTAACTTCTCAAATAGATGCTGCCGATTCGCTGGGCCTCGTGGGAGTGAGGCTCCGCAAGAACAGTCGCTGCCAGGTCCGAACTGCATTTCATGACGAAGTCGCTGTTCATCATCAGCAGGGCCTGCGGAGCGATCGTCGTCGTGGGGCGGTCTCCGTTCGGAACGGCCGCGTCCGGATAGTCGAGCAACTGAAAGACGTCGTACACGTTGTTCCGCACCACCGGCAGATAGACCGACCGACGCTGGCTGGTGTAGTCGGTCAGATCCTTCGAGGTGTGGTCGAAGAAGTAGGCCCGGTTCTTCACCGTGAGCAGCGAACCGCCGAGCGTCTGATCGAGACCGCCTCCGACGGCGATCAGGGCGTCCCGCACCGCTTCAGCCTCCAGTCGCCGAATGTCGGTGCGGCCGAACAGCCGGTTTTCGGGATCGTGTTCGGTCAGGCTGCGATCGGGTTGGCTGTCGAGTTGATACATGGCCGACTCCACGATCTGACGATGCAGCGCCTTGAGCGACCAGCCGCGCTGCATGGTTCGGCGAGCAAGCCAATCGAGCAACTCGGGATGTGTCGGCGGTTCTCCGAGCAAACCGAAATTGTCCGGAGTGCGGACCAGTCCCCTGCCGAAATGCCAGCGCCAGACGCGGTTCACCAGAACTCGGCTCGTCAGTGGATGGTCCTGTTGGACCAACCAGCGGGCCAATTCCAGCCGGCCGCTGTGTGCGGCATCCAGCTTCGGTTCGGACGCTCCCGCCAACACGTGCGGGACGCGGCGAGGCACGACCTCCCCCAGCTTGAACGGATTACCGCGAATGTGAATCGCCACATCGACGACCGCAGTCTCTGAGACTCCCATTGCCGACGGCATCTCGGGAGCCGACTTCTCGAACTGAGCCAGCTCGTCCCGCAGCCGTTTGAGTTCCACTTTGGTCTCGTCCGGGTATTTCGTTTCCAATTTGGGAGGCGGCGTTTCACCGGCGGGGAGCGCGGCCTTGACGGCCGCGTCCGCCTTCTCGACCAGCGTTTGGATCGTCTCCTTCTTTTGAGCGACCTGCGCGTCGTGGGCCGACTTCAGCGCGAGGGCCGCCGGCGACGGAATCGGGTTCTCGTGCCATTTGGCAACCTTTTTAAAATGCTCCATCGTGCGGGTGCTTTTGAAGATGCCGGCCAGTCCGTAGTAGTCGGCCGTTTCAATCGGATCGAACTTGTGGTCGTGGCACCGCGCGCAGCCCAGTGTCAGACCGAGGATCGCGCGGCCGACCGTGTCGATCTGTTCGTCGATGATGTCCATCTGCATCTTGGTCTCATCGACCTCGGCCAGCACCTTCGGGCCGAGTGCGAGGAAGCCCGTCGCGATGAGCAGCCGATTCCGCGCCGAATCGTCGGTTGCGGGAAGCAGATCTCCGGCGAGTTGCTCGACCAGGAACTCGTCGAAGGGCTGATCCTGATTGAACGACGCGACCACATAGTCGCGGTACCGCCACGCATTCCCATGCGCCACGTTTTCATCGAGGCCGTTCGAGTCGGCATACCGCGCGACATCGAGCCAGTGTCGTCCCCAGCGTTCTCCATAAGCGGGCGACGCCAGCAGCCGGTCGGCCAGCCGCGCGAAGGCATCCGGACGGTCATCGGCTTGGAACTCGGCGATCTCGTCGGGAGTGGGTGGCAAACCGGTCAGATCAAACGTCGCGCGGCGAATGAGCGTTCGTCTGCCGGCGAACGCCGTCGGAGCGAGCTGCGCGGCTTCCAGCTTCGCGAGGATGAACTGATCCAACGAACCTCGCGACCAAGTTGTGTTTGCAGTCTGCGGAACAGCGGGATCGGCGGGAGGCTGAAACGCCCAGTGATTGGGATCGCGAGTGGGTTTCGTTTTTGAGCCCGTCGTCGTGGGAAACGGTGCTCCCAGCTTGACCCAGCGAGTGACGTCGGCGATCTGCCGGTCAGACAGCTTCTCCTTGGGAGGCATCTTCAGGGAATCGTCGGCGTGATTGATGGCCCGGATCAGCAGACTCTCTTCCGGCTTGCCGGGTACGATCGCCGGACCGGTGTCACCGCCCCGCAGCATCGCCTCGCGCGAGTCGAGCCGCAGCGTGCCCCACTGCTTCTCGGCCCCGTGACACTTGTGGCACTTGTCCGCGAGCAGTGGCCGGATCGAGGTCTCAAAGAAGCGAACCTGTTCGGCGGACGGTTCGGTCTCGGCGCGAGCCACTCTTGCAGCCACCGCATTTCCGACCAGGATCATTCCGA
>JANODP010000559.1:0-7335 GCA_031412755.1 Schlesneria sp.
CCTGATCCGGCTGCCACGCCCGATACGTCTCCTCGCTCACACCAAGCCTCCTTGCCGAACATTCCATCGTTCCATCGACTCCGAAAACGGCATGCGATTCTATACCATCTTGTGCCGCTGGTTACGAAGACAGGCTCCTAGTGTAGTGTCTCACTCAGATGGGATTTTATTGAGCGCGGATCGGGCGCGGGAGACTTTGGAGAGGATGTCCTCTGCTTTCTTGGTCCAGACGAAGGTTTTCGGGTGAGCGTTGTGATGTGCGATGTAGTCATGAATCGCCTGTTCCAGTTCGGCCACGCTGCGAAACACGCCGTTGCGGATGCGGTCTTGGGTGATGTCGCGGAACCAGCGTTCGATCACGTTCAGCCAAGAACTGCTGGTGGGTGTGAAGTGGATGTGAAATCGCCGATGTCGCTTCAGCCACTTCACGACGTTGGGATGCTTGTGCGTGGCGTAGTTGTCGACGATCAAATGCAGATCCAAGTTCGGTGGCGTCTCGGCATCGATCTTCTTCAGAAACTTGATCCACTCTTGATGCCGATGTTGCGGCAGGCATTCGGCGATGATCTTGCCCTGCGCCAGTTCGATGGCGGCAAACAGCGTCGTCGTGCCATTGCGTTTGTAGTCGTGCGTCAGTGTCTTCAGTCGACCGGGGAACAGGGGCAGGCTCTTCTGCGTCCGGTCGAGGGCTTGAATCTGACTCTTCTCATCGCACGACAGCACCAGCGCGTTCTCGGGCGGGTTGAGGTACAGACCGACGACATCGACCAGTTTCGCGGCGAACTGCGGATCGTTCGAGACCTTGAACGATTTCACGCGATGCGGCTTCAGTCCGTTGTCGCGCCAGATGCGTTGCACCGTGGCCTTGCTGACCCCCGTCGCCCGGGCCATCGTTCGCACCGACCACTGTGTGGCGTTGGCCGGAGTCTCCCGAGTGGTCTTGGCAATCACGTCGGCTTCCTTCACGGCCCGCACGGAAGGCGTGCGACCGCTGCGCGGCGCATCCTGCTCGATCCCCGCCAGCCGATCCGCAGCAAACCGGCTCCGCCAGGTTCCCACCGTGCGCCGCGTACAGCCCAAGCTGGCCGCGATCTCATCGTTCCGCTTCCCGTCCGCCGCCGCGAGAACGATTTTCGCCCTCAACACCAGTCGCGTCGGCGTACTCCGCCCGCGCGCCCATTTCGTCAACGACGCTCGTTCTTCCACCGTCACTGTGATGACCTTCGCAACCCGCATGGCATGATCCTCCGTCGTTGGAGTATCAAACGCCAGAATCCCGAAATAAGTTCCCGTATTTTAGAGACACTACACTAGTAGGGCAGAGGCCGCTAAACCCCCGGGACAAGCCCGGGGGCGAAAAAGTCACACGCTCTGTGCGTTGTCTCGTCCGTTTAAAAAAGGGTCCGTCATGCGAACGATTTGTCGGCGAATGCCGGAACTGGTGTTGAGTCTGCTGGTGCTGGTTTCCAATGCGACGGCGGATCAGCCGGCCGCGCCCGCTTACGAGTGGCGGCAAATCACTTTGAAAGCCCCCTGGGCCGCCCGCGATGGTGCCGGTCTCCTGAGTTATCAGGGCAAGCTGTGGTTGCTCGGAGGTTGGAATCCGGCTCAGGCCGAACGAGAATTCTTCCCGCGGATCTGCAACAACGAAGTCTGGTCGTCCACAAACGGCGCCGACTGGTCGCTGGTCAAACCGAACACATTCAAGGACCGCTCGTTCGATCCGGCCAGCGATTGGGAAGGTCGTCACACGGCGGGGTATGCCGTTTACCGTGATCGGATGTGGATCATTGGCGGCGACTGCAATCAGGGTCACTACCAGAACGACGTGTGGTCCTCCACAGACGGGAAAAGCTGGAACTACGTCAACAAAGGGAAGGACGTCCCTTGGGGACCACGGGCACTGCATTACACGGTCGTCCATGACGACAAACTGTGGGTGATTGGCGGCCAGACCATGCCCGCGTTCGGCGGCGGCGAGGAGAAGTTCTATCGCGATCTGTGGACCTCGACCGACGGCGTTGAATGGCAGAAAGTGACTCCCGTGGAACCCTGCTGGTCTCCGCGCGGCATGATCGGTGGCAGCGCCGTCATGAATGGCCGCATGTGGGTTCTGGGCGGGGGAACCTACGACACCCCCACCACGCCGACACGCAAATTCCACAATGATGTCTGGAGTTCTGCCGATGGTGTTCATTGGACGCAGCACACGGCGGCGGCTCCCTGGCATCCGCGGCAGTATCACGACGTCGCCGTGTGGGACGACCGCCTTTGGCTCATGGAAGGCTATCATCAGCAAGGTGGCAATCGAAACGATGTCTGGTATTCGTCCGATGGCGTCACCTGGACGGAACTCCCCAAGACCCCGTGGAAGCCGCGGCATGCCGCCAGTCTGGTCGTCCACGACGGCACCCTCTGGATGATCGCCGGCAACAACATGCAGCCGGACGTCTGGCGACTTCAGCGAAAATGATCTTTGCGAGACGCTCCTCAAGCACCTCATCCGCCCTGATGCTTCTTTCTGGAAAGTTCACTGATTATGGACACTCGACCAATGACGCCGGCCACGCTGGCGGCCTCGGTGATTGCCGTGCCTCCGGTGGCCCGTGATGCCAGTCTCGCGTGGAACGTCGCCGAGAATGTGCGATTGATTCGTCACCTCGAAGCGGGGGGCGTGACGACGCTGTTGTACGGCGGCAACGCGGCCCTCGCGCACGTGGCGATCAGCGAATACGCCGCACTGTTGAGCCTGCTCACCGATGCTGTGTCGAGCCGGACGGTTGTGGTTCCCTCCGTCGGTCCGACCTACGGAATGATGATGGATCAGGCCACGATTCTGCGCGACTTCCCGTTTCCGACCGTCATGCTGCTCCCCAGCCGCGACTCCACGACGCCGGCCGGGATTGCCACCGGACTGCGGCGTTTCGTCGATCGGATCGAACGTCCGGCCGTGCTGTATCTGAAGCAGGACGGTATGGTCGATGTCGAGACGGTCCGACGGATGGTCAATGACGGGCTGATCTCCTGGATCAAGTACGCCATCGTTCGCGACAATCCGAATCATGACTCGTTCCTGAAAAGTCTGATCGACGCCATCGGTCCGTCTCTGATCGTCAGCGGCATGGGTGAGCAACCGGCGATCGTCCATCTTCGCGATTTCGGACTGGCGGGCTTCACGTCTGGATGCGTCTGCGTCGGACCGCGACTCTCGATGAACATGCTGAAAGCGCTCCAAGTGCAAGACTATGCGGCGGCGGAGCGCATTCGCCAGCAGTTTGCTCCCTTGGAGAGATTGCGCGACTCGATCAATCCGGTGCGAGTGCTGCACGCGGCCGTGTCTCTCGCGGACATCGCCGCCACCGGACCGATCACCCCGTTCTGGTCACCGGTGAGCGAGTCCGATCAGCAGGCGATCCAGATCGCCGCTCAGGAACTGCTGCGGATCTCTCCGCAGTCGTGACGCTCGATCAGGGGTCAGGCGTGGAATCACGAAAATAGAGCGTGGAAGCGACGAATCACGGAGAGGAATCGTCAAATCACGGCCTATTCCCCTGAAATCGCCAACAAGAATCACCCTCTCACGCTGATTTCCCAAGACTATTCCGGCGGAAGCCCATCAATCGCCTCCTGAGTCCTCTTCACTTCGTACGGTATCCCCACCTTCGCGTACAGATCACGAGCCTTCGTCAACAACTCCCGCGCCCGTTTCATGTCTCCGCGACCCATTGCAACCGTGCCGAGGTTGCCGTATTGGCGGGCCATGCCCTCTTGGCGGCCGAGCCGCTCCTCGATACCCAACCCTTTCAAGTGCATCTCTTCGGCCTTGTCCATTTCGCCGTGTTCGTAGTAGACGAGACCGAGAGCAGCAACATCGCTGGCCATGCCCTCCTGACGGCCGAGCTTCGCGTGAATGGCCAACGCCATCCGATACAGCTCTTCGGCTCGGCGCAATTCACCCCGCATTTGATAGATCACCCCGAGATTGCCGTACTCGCTGGCCATGTACTCCTGATGGCCCAGCTTCTCGAAGATGGCCAGCGACTTCTGGTACATCTCTTCGGCCCGATCCAAATCACTCCGATGCCGGTAGATCAGCCCAAGGTTGCCGTACTCGATGGCCATGCCCACCTGATCGCCGAGCTTCTCGAAGATGGCCAGCGCCTTCTGGTGCATCTCTTCGGCCCGGTCCAACTCGCCCCGCGTCCCGTAAATCACCCCGAGGTTGCCCAAGGATCCGGCCGTGTCAGCGGTCTCGGCGTCTCGGTTGCCGAGGGCCAACCGGCGTTCGAGCATCTCCTCGGACGTCGCCAGGTCTCCTGTGCGGAAGTAGAAATCAAACGCGAGATAGAGCACGTCCAAGTTGGTTGTGCCCTGATGGGCCTTGGCGAAGGTTTGTCGGGCCTGTTCGACGCGGCCGTCGAGCGCCGCCTGAGCCGCCTGCTGGGCGAGTTCGAGGGCCAGTTCGTCTACGCGGGCGAGGGCCGCTTCGGCCTGATGATGCTCCTGCTCGGCCCGCCGCTCCGCCTGCGCGGCCGCGGCCCGGGCTTGCTTCACTTCTTCCAGAATGGGGAGCGGCAGCAGGATCTTGTCGCGCGGCGCGTCGGGCTTGGGGAGTTCTCCCTTGGCATAGGCTCGCAGATGCCGATCCACCTCCCCCTTGAACCCGGCCTCATCCGCGAACGGGCGATAGAGCACCTGCCGCGAGTCTTCGAGTTCGCGGCGGAAGTCGAGCACCTGCTGAAGCTGCGGGCCGGGATCGGCCATCGAGGCGGCGTCGATGTGCTTGAAGAAGACGAAGATTTCCGGGTCACCGTCCTTCTTCCAGCGGTCGAAGGCCCGATGAAACTCCTCTTCGGTGTATGACGAATAGTGCTGGGCGTCGGGAGCCTCCCGCCCCCAGCGGCGGTGCATCGCGAGGATGAAGACGTCCGCGCGATCGACCTCAAGATTGATGACGCTCTGCGATCGCCGCCCCGTCGAGGCGAGTGTGTCCTCCCACCCGAGCGCCTCGAACTTCACGCCCGCCCCGTCGCCGAAGCCGGTGTTCAGTTCATCAATCACCTCCTTGAACGCCCGCCGCTCAACCGCCAGATCGCCCGGCGAGGCAATAAAGCCTCGAATCGTCCGCGGATTGTTGGTCATATTGGTCGGCCCGGAGATGTGACGCAGGCGCTGCGCAAGAATTAAGCACGCCAACATCATCCCGACCCGTCCGGATTTCGCAAGATGCCGCCAGTCTCTTTTCTTTAAAGGGGTGCGAACATCTATTGGACCGAAGGGTCGGACTCATTCGTTTGGCATTTCCCGTGCTGGTCGAACAGCCAGACCGTCAGACCCTGCTCATCGGCGAGGCGTGTGGCATGAGGAAAACCGGCCAACCAGAGTGCCGTGGCCCAGCCGTCGGCTGCGAGGCACGTCGGGGCACGCACCGAGCAGGATGTCACAGGCGATGTGACCGGTCGTCCTGTTTGTGGTGAGATGAAGTGATGCACAACCTGATCGCCGACATGCCGCGTGGAGCGGGATGTGCCGCTGGTGGCGAGAGCGGCGTCCGTCAGAACGAGCGTGCGGATGGGTTGCGCCTGGTTCGTGGGAGATTCGATGGCGACGGTCCAGCTTCCGCTCGCCAGCAGTTCGCCACCGATCTCGATCAGGAACTCGGCCTGTTGAGGTCCGAGTTCTTTCCGTATCACTTCGGCCACCCGATCCGCCGCGTATCCCTGAAGCAGCGCCCCCAAGTCGATCTTCAGTTCGGGATGTTGCTTCCTCAGTGTTCCCGCCGCGACGTCCACGATGAGCTTCCGCGAACCAACCTTTTCCAGCATGGCAGCGATTTCCACGTCTGTCGGAGCACGTTGCGTTTCGCCATCGGGTCCGAAACCCCACGCATTGACGAGCGGTGCCACGGTGATGTCGAACGCTCCGTCGGTGGCCTGGCTCAGCAGTTGTGCCCGCGCCACGAGTTGGATCAACTCCGGCGGCTGCTCCGTTTCGAGAGTCGTCTCGCTGGCATTGAAGTCGAACGTCGCCGATCCCGTGCGCCAGTGCGACAGCGTGCTTTCAATCCGCTCCAACTCGGTGGCGATTCGTTGTCGCAGGGAGGAGGGATTCTCAATCGGAACGCGCAGCTTGACCGACCACGTTGTGCCGAACGCCTCCCCGTGCAACTCCTGTGGCGACGACGGCGGTCGAGTAGTCCCGCTCGTCAACAACCCGGAGACACTCGGCAGGCTGACTGCGATGCCAAGACTCATCAGCAGTAGACCGGCGACGGCATCGCGCACCCCGAATCGATCATGTGTGCCACCGCTCCGGACGAACTTCAACAAGGCTCCCGTCGGACAGCCGAATCGACAGTAGGCCTGCGGCACAAACAGGGACGCGATCAGGCCGACAACGGCGATGCTCGCCGAGGCCACCGCCGCGCCGCGCAAGACCCAGGCATTGAACGGCTCCAGTGAGGCCAGATCAAAACCGGGGACGATCACCGCGACAACGACGGCCATCAGCAACAGCGCAGCCGGGAGTCGGTTCAACCAAGACTTCCAGTCCTCGGGAACTCTCACATGCCAGCGACGGAATCGCCCCAGCCAACCCTGGACGATGCCGTGCGGGCAAATGTGCTGGCAGTAAACATTGCGCTGCGTGGTGAGGGGCGTCAGCAGGGCGACCGCCGCCAACGCCACGAAGCCGGACGCGGTTGCCAGTGGCAGACCGTGTCGCGACCAGCCCGCAAACAGCGCGAGCGACAGCAGGTCTCCCAGCCACATTCCCAGCACGACGACCGCGGCGACATGCCATGCCGTGCGCAGCCGTCTGGATGCACGAAGTCGCGTCAACGTCAGGACCAGGCTGCCGGCCGCCATCAGGAACAGACCCGCGTTGCGAGGTGAGATTGTTGCCGCCGGCGTCTTCTGCCTGAGGGCGGCGTCGGCGGCGAAGCGGCGACGGAGTCCTTCGGCGACGGCGAAGCTGGTTTGAGTTGCACCGGAAACCCCCTCAATTCCAGCCTTTCGAAAGTCGATCGTCGGCCAATCCTCGACCCGCTGCGCCGCCAGCAACTTGAGAAAGTCCGAATCATCCCGCACGCGGTCGACGTAGTCGGAGGTGTCGAAGCTCGTGCGCAGCCGAACCCCCAGCACGGTGCTTCCGTCCGGAGCGATCACGACGAGCGATTCGGTCGGCCCGCGATAGCCGCGCACGTTGTCAGAGGCGGGGGCGGTCCGAACGGCGAATCCCAACAGCTTGCTCGATCCATCCACGACTTGCGGCCAGGTCGGATGCTGCGTCGCTTCCGGCTCTCGCAACCCGACCGCTGCGGGAAAAAAGCCGCGC
>JANODP010000560.1:0-2874 GCA_031412755.1 Schlesneria sp.
GGCCACCGACTCGGAAGCCGGATCGCACGGGCACGGCAACTGGCATGGAAGACCTCGGCAGGAAATGTCGGCAGCGAGTCATGGCGGGCAGAGTCTACTGCTCGTTCCCAGGTGATGCCACAACCGCGCGGGTCGCATCGACGAACGCCGTCACATCGGGAAACGTTTGGTCAACTTGAACGAGTCGCATCGGGCGTGACGACGCTGCCGGCAGGTGGCCTTCAGTCCACAAAAATGAACTCATTCGTCAGGAGCAGCGCGTGAA
Source organism: Schlesneria sp. (assembly GCA_031412755.1). Lineage (GTDB taxonomy): Bacteria > Planctomycetota > Planctomycetia > Planctomycetales > Planctomycetaceae > Schlesneria. The sequence goes on from JANODP010000560.1 coordinate 266, forward strand.
CGAACTGCTGCCACGCGGCCGGCGAGGGTTGCGCTCCGAGGAACTCGGTGGCCAGCCGCTCTTCCGTCGCCTGCGCTTCACGGGAGAACAGGAGCCGCGTCAACTGCCTGACACGCGACAACGTGTCGGCTTCGCAGATCACATCGGGGCGCTGCGTCACCAGATCGGCCGCCGTCGCCGCGAAGGGGCCGTTCATCAGGAACAGGGCCTGCGGTGAGACGGTCGTGGTGTCGCGCGAGGCACTCGTCGCGGCGGGGCTGGGAAAATCGAAGACGCTCAACAAGCCGGGCGGATCGAGGCGGTCGAGAAACGCGTACAACGTTCGCCGCGGCTGAAAGCCTCCGTCCAGCATCGACACCGACGGGCCACCGATCCGATCGTCGAGTCGCCCGGTGACGAACAACAGCGCATCGCGAGTCGCCTCAAAATCGAGCCGCCGGCGGTTCGCATGGCTCAGCCACCGGTTGTCGGGATCGGCGTCGAGGCTGCCCGGCGGCTGACTCGTCTGTTGGTAGACGCGGCTCGACAGGATGCGGCGGTGGAGGCGCTTGAGGGACCATGGCGAGCGCGGAGCTTGGAGCGCGGAGTGCGGAGCGGACGACGTTTTGACTGCATTTCGCTCCGCACTCCCCGCTCCCCGCTCCGCGCTTCCCACCAACTCCATCGCCAGCCAATCCAGCAACTCCGGATGCGTCGGCGGGTCGCTTCTCATTCCGAAGTCACCCGGCGTGCGAACGAGACCCGCGCCGAAGTGATGCTGCCAGACGCGATTGACCATCACGCGCGCGGTCAGCGGGTTTCCGGGATCGACAATCGCGCGCGCCATCTCCAACCGACCGCTGCCGTGCGTGAAGGGCCGGCGGTGGTCGCGTTCGAGCGCCGACAAAAACTGTCGCGGCACGGCGTCGCCCAGCCGATTGGGGTTTCCGCGCGCGAAGACGCGCGGGTCGTAAGGCTCGCCGTCCAGCAGGACCATCGCGCGCGGCGGAGCCCCCGGCCCGCGAATCAACCACTGTTCCACCTCCTTCAGCACCTTCTGGTATTCGCCCTGCGACGCCCGGTCCGGCAGCAGCGAGAGGAAGCCCCAGCCGAAGATGAGCGGCACGCTGGCCGGCGCCGTCTCGCCGTACAGTTCGAGCCGCAGTTCTTCCTCATCGGGATCGGCGAGCCGTTCCGGCGCGGGTCGCTTGAGAATCACCGCGTCGCGCAGCGCGGCCTGCCACCTCACGTGAACCGACTTCATCAACTCGCCGTAACGCGCGGCGACCTCGGTCAACGAGCGAGGCGTCGTCGAACCACAGACCGCTTTCACGACCAGCGCGTTGAATCGTGGGCCGCCCTCCTTCCCGAATCGTTCGCACGCCGCGACCGCTTCGTCCGGGAATCGTTCCTCGGGAAGAGACGCCAGTTCGAACCACGGCCCCCAGACGGGGTGCGTCGTCGAAATGCCGCGTTTGCTTTCACCCTCACCCTTGCTTTCACCTTCAACCTTCAACCCTCGACCCTCAACCTTGTTCAGATACGCCTGCCAGCGAACGATCATGGCCGGATTGAGATCGCCCGGATCGGCGATCAGCATGAAGTCGTCGATGGCCGGTTTTTCGTTGGCGGCCTTCGCGGCGAGCAGGTATTCGCCGACGCGCGTTCGCGCCCCCTCGACCAGCGCCGAATGCTTCTGCTTCACGAAGTCGTCGAGCTGTTGTTGCCGCAACGCCAGCTCGATCGAAAAGCGACGATAATCCGGCGTGTCGTCGGGCGGTGAAAACAACGGCAAGACGAGCGGCTCGGTCGAGCTGCGAAAGACGCCGTACAGCGAGTAATAGTCGGCGGTCGGGATCGGGTCGTACTTGTGATCGTGGCAGCGGGCGCACGTGACGGTGAGTCCCATCAAACCGCGCGTGACCACGTCGATCCGGTCATCGACGATGTCGTGGACGTTCCCCATGAAGTGGCTGCCGACGGTGAGGAAGCCGAGCGCCGCGAGCTGTGCGGACGGCGAAGAGGACAAGGGGACAAGGGGAGCGGGGGACAAGGGGAGGGGCGAACGAGCGTCGATCTCTTCCTTCCCCTTGTCTCCTTGTCCCCGTGTCCCCTTGTCCCGTTCCAACTCAGCCTCGGGCCGAATCAACAAATCCGCCGCCAACTGTTCGAGCACAAACCGATCGTACGGCTTGTCCTCGTTCAGTGACCGGATCACGTAATCGCGGTAGGTGTAGGCCCACGGGTACGACTTCTCCTCGAAGAAGACATAGCCCTTCGTGTCGGAATAGCGGGCCACGTCGAGCCAGTACCGGCCCCAACGCTCTCCGTACTTCGGCGAGGCGAGCAGCCGATCGACCAGCCGGTCAAAGGCATCCGGCGCGGAATCGGCCTCGAACTCGGCGACCTCGTCGGGAGTCGGCGGCAGCCCGAGCAGATCGAACGTGACACGGCGAAGCAGCGTGCGGCGGTCGGCTCGCGGCGCGAGCGTCAGCGCGTCTGTCTTTCGGAGCGGGGGTGGTGTGTCCCCAGGGTGGTCGTTACTCGTGCCCGACGTTTTATTATTCGCGGGACCAGGGGGCTCACCGCCCCCCCGCTGAAGGATAAAAAGTTCGAGTACGAATAGATCA
>JANODP010000561.1:0-4085 GCA_031412755.1 Schlesneria sp.
CATACACAGTCCGCGCCAGGTGTTCCAGCGGCGTGAGGGGGATGCCGTACCCCTCGTCCAGTTGCCCGAGCCTTCGGTAGCGCAGCGACACGCGCAGCACGTGGCAGATCAGCGCCTCGTGCCCGAGGGCCGCCCCGAGCCAGGCGACGTCGTGGTTGCCCCAGATGAAGGAGACGTTGGGCTGCATCATCAGGTAATCGACCACGCGGTCCCCGCGCGGGCCGCGGTCCCAGCAGTCGCCGCCGATGATCAGTTCGTAGATCGCCAGGTTGCGGATCAGCCGGCCGGTGATGTGAATCAGATGCAGTGCCCGGCCGCGCAGCAACAGTTCATCGACGATGGCCTCGACGAACTCGCGGCCTCGTTCGTTGAACGGCTCGTGCAGCATCTCCGAGAACAGATCGGTGTACTCGCGCGGGAAGACCTGCATCGCCCGCTTCAGGCTGTAACGTGAGGCCAGAGCCCGCACCAACTCGAACTGGTGCCGCAGCGTCCGCCGCGCGAAGGTTCGCAGTTCCTCGCGGTCGGTCAGGGTTTGCTCAAGCCGTTGCGTGACCTCGGCCGGATAGAAGATCAGCGTCAGGAACTCCTGAAGCTGCTTGGGCTCCATCCGTGTTTGGAAGTGTCGCTCAACCAGAGGTCGCAGCGTTCCCGAGGCATTGTTGATGACGTGCCGCAGCTTCTTGTCTTCGCCGTGAATGTCGCTGATGACATGCACGGTTCCCTTGGGCAGCGTCAGCACCGCCGACAGCCGCGCGATCTCGGCCAGCGCCGAATCGATGTTCGGGAACTCCCGGGCCAGTGCGCGAAGCAGTGTCAGTTCGTAGCGGCTCGGCTCAACATGACGTCCGTCGGGCTGGGTATTTCGTGCATCATTGGGAATCGCGTTCACGGCAATTCAGTCTCAAGATCGAGGAGCAGGGAGGGCCGTCCACTACGAACGGCTTAAGGCGTGCGAGAGTCTATCTTGATTGCGGTTGCGAGTCGCTCGTCGACGCACAGGCGGGGTCAGGCACTCCAAACTTCAAACGACAGCGGCAGTGACCGTGACTGGCAATTCAAACCTTGTTCCGCTGCCGTTTGAAGTTTGGAGTGCCTGACCCCCGGTGTAGCGCGGGAACCGGATTGCGCGTTCGATTCGCCGAAGGCTGCGATTCGACTATAACTTCACGTCGGTTCGGCCAAGTCAGAAGTCTCTCGGGATGGATGTCGTGTCACCACTGTTTCGCTGCCTGTCGGTTGTGTCATCGTGCCTGTTGGTCCTGTCGATTAGGACGCTCGCGCTGGCCGAAGATCCATCTCCCGTCGCACGCGGATACGCGGCGCTGCGGACTCATTCCTTTCTTCCACCCGATTTCGATGAGGGGGTGTTGGAGAGCCTGTGGACCATCTGGCCCGAGCCGGAACGATCGGCGGCTGAGAAAGCGGACGCAGTGACTCGCCGCCGATTGACGTTCTCGTACTACGGCTTGATTCCGGACACGGTGGCCGCTGGCGAGGGTACGGTTGATTCGAACGAAGAACCGCGCCAGACGAAGCCGCTCGGCTACGTGGTCGATGAACGGGGCCTGTGGACGATGAACTGTCTGGCCTGCCACGGGGGAAAGGTGGCGGGACAAGTCATCCCCGGTTTACCGAACTCTCACGTCGCCTTGCAGACTCTGACCGAGGACGTGCGGTTGGTGAAGCTGCAACAGGGGAAGAAGCTCTCGCATCTCGATCTGGCGACGTTGCAACTGCCGCTGAGCACGACGAACGGAACCACGAACGCGGTCATTTTCGGAGTGGTGCTGGGAACGTACCGCAACCCCGACATGAGCGTGGACACCTCCCGCAAACTGCCGCCGCTGATGCATCACGACGTCGATGCCCCGCCGTTCTGGAACGTCCGCAAGAAGAAGTCTCTGTATGCGGATGGCCACGCACCGAAGACGCCTCGCCCGCTGATGCAGTTCATTTTGTTGCCGCGGGTTTCCCCCCAGACGCTCACCGAATGGGAGCCTCAATTCGCCGACATTCTCGCGTGGATCGAGTCGCTCGAACCGCCGAAGTACCCGTTCGAGATCGACCGCGCGCTGGCCTCGCGCGGCGAGCGAATCTTCCTCGACAACTGCGCCCGTTGCCACGGTACCTACGGCCCCAACGGGAAGTACGACCAGCAGACGATCGACCTCGACGAAGTGGGAACCGACCCGCTGCGATTCCGGTCACTGACGCGCGAGCATCGGCAGTGGGTGAAAGAGAGTTGGATCAGCCATTTCGGAGCCGATCCCGTCGAAGTCGATCCCGTCGGCTATGTTGCTCCGCCGCTCGACGGCCTCTGGGCGAGTGCTCCGTACTTCCACAACGGATCGGTTCCCACGCTGTGGCACGTCCTCCATCCGGAGGCTCGCCCGGTCGTCTGGAAGAGAACCGAAGACGGCTACGACCGACAGAATGTGGGGCTGGAGATCGAGACCTTTGACAATGTCCCGTCGACCGCCAAGGGGGCTGCCCGTCGTCGCCGCTACTTCGACACCAAGCTCCCCGGCAAGAGTCCCGCAGGCCACACCTTCCCGAACATGCTGGACGAGGACGAGAAACGGGCGTTGCTGGAATACCTCAAGACCTTGTGAGATGCGATGGCCGCTGATCGCCAACGGCATTCGCAACGTCACGGCCTCAGAATCCAGGTGAGCGCGACGGCCAGGCAGAGCGCGATTCCAACGATGATCCAAAGCGGCTGAGCCGGTTTTGGCGAGTCCTCGCTGGTGATCCAACGATCGCACGATGGACAGTACTCGGCGTCTTCGAGCATCGTCTGGCCGCAGTAGGGGCAGTCGATGTAACCGTCGTCCTCGTCGTCTTCATCGAGATCGTTGTCCCAGTCGTCGCTCATGGTGAGTCCCTCGCTCCCTGAATTGTCAGCCACCGAACTTCGGGGTGCGTTTCTCGGTGAACGCGGCGATCCCTTCGCGGGCGTCGGGAAGTTGCAGGCAACGGATGTAGCTGGCGGTGTCGGCCAGGTGCGCGAGCTTGGGTTGTGTCCCTTCGTCCTGATGCAGCAGTCGCTTGGTCTCGCGAAGTGCCTCGGCGGGGCGGGCCAGCAGGTCGCGAGCCAACTCCCGCGCGGCGGCATTCAGACGGCCGAGCGGCATCACGTCGTGAACGAGTCCGTAACTGGCGGCCTGCACGGCCGTGATCTGCTTTCCCGTCAGACAAAGTTCCAACGCGCGGGCCTTGCCGATCAATGCCGTCAGTTGTGCGAGACCGTAGCCGGGGGGCCAGCCGAGCAGAATCTCGGGCATTCCGAACCGGGCGGCATGCGCTGCGAGACGGAAGTCGCACGAGTAGGCCGCCACGCATCCGGCTCCGAGCGCGACACCGTTCACCGCCGCGATGAAGATTTGGGGAAGCCGCTCCCACGCCAGATACATCAACGCCTGACGGTGGCTCAGCGCGGTCACCTCGTCGATCGGCAGCGTGCCGACTTCGGGAACGTCGTCGCCCGCGCAGAACGCGTCGCCCGCGCCGGTCACGATGACAACCCGCACTTCGGGATGACCGGCCAGCCACGCATTGATCTGCTCCCAGTCGGAGGTCATCTGCCGGTTGACGGCGTTCAATTTCTGAGGCCTGTTTAACGTGACAGTGACGACCGCCGCATCACGTTCGACGAGCACCGCCTCCAGCCGCGCCAGGTCACTTGTGTTCGGTACGATGTGCATGGGCCACGCAACTCCCGCAGAAAGTTTTGCCGTCTTGTCGGTCAATCGACCGGCGAAGCGGTCGGTCTGAATGAGGACTCGCCGGTGAGTCCCGCGCCCGATCTGATCGACGTCATCGAACGCGGCCAGGTCGAAGTCAATCAGCTTCCCCTCGATGGCCGTCACCTTCACCTCGGCCCGGACGTTGGCCCCGATCGGCGTGGCCGCCAGATGTTCGACGTACAGACTCGCGCCCACCGACTCTTCATTCGCCTCGAGAAACGGTCGCAGGGCCTCTCGCGCGGCGTGTTCCATCAGGTCGATCATGGCCGGCGTCGAGAAGACGACTGCACCGCGAAGCTGCTCCGCACCGAGATGGATCGACTGCTCGGCCGACAC
>JANODP010000562.1:0-25278 GCA_031412755.1 Schlesneria sp.
AATCGCAGCAGGGGATGTCGTTGTTCGGGCCGACCTTCGCCGAGATCTTCTGGAAGATGTCCTTCACAAACGGCCAGGCTTCGTGGTGTCCGCCGGGCATGATGCTCGGCCCCTTCAACGCGCCCTCTTCACCGCCCGAGACGCCCGTCCCGATGAACCGCAGCCCGGCCGCTTTGAGTTCCGTATCGCGGCGGTTGGTATCGACGAAGTCCGAGTTCCCGCCGTCGATGATGATGTCGCCGGGCGAGAGGAGCGGCTTGAGTTGTTCGATCACGCCATCGACCGGCGCACCGGCCTTGACCATGATCATGACCCGTCGCGGCGCCTTCAGGCTGCCGACGAACTCTTCGAGTGTGTGATAGCCCTTGATTCGACCAGCCGTCCCGGCATGAACCTTGTCCGCCGGCTCGTCCTTCAGCCCGCCCACGAACTCATCGGTCGTGGCCGTCGTCCGGTTGAAGACCCCGACCGAGAAGCCATTGTTGGCCATGTTCAAAACCAAGTTCTGACCCATTACGGCCAGACCAACCAAACCGATATCGTGTTGTGACATGAGAAGCTGCTGTGTCCTTGTGTAAATTGCTGATTGTCATTCGGCGCGTTCGAAACGAACCGCCATTCTTGTTTGGCCGTTTGTTTGCCAGTTCAACTGGCCAACTCAAATCCAATTCTCAAACGTCAGTCCTGGGACTGACTCAAAATCACGATCCTGTGTCAGCAGGACCAGTTTCTTCGACCGTGCCATTGCGGCGAGCATGATATCGACTTGCGACAGAACCCGTCCCACTTGTCGAAGTTCACGAAAAATGGCACCGTAGGCATCGGACACAGCTTCTTCGAGTGGCCAGATTCGCGCCAGCCGGAGGAGCTTTCTCAACTGAGTACGACGTGGTTCAGGATTGGCAAGGCCATGCAATCCGGCCTCCAACTCGCACAGAACCGGTACGCATGTTCCGAAAGCCGCGCCACCGCGAGCCTCTGCAACGATTCGTTCGCGCAACCGCGAGACCGGGCTGAGAATCGCACTCACATGATTCGTATCCAACAGGTATCGCACCACTGGCATCAACCCCGGTCAAAGCCCCATTTCCCGGCGAACGTAGTCCTTTGCGAGAACATCAGCCTCCGCGAACTTGGTTGCAAGAATCGCATCATCAGCCGGATCTACGGCATTAAGGGTCGCCACGAAATCCGCCAGCCACTCTTCCAATGATTCGTCCGTTGGATTCACGTTCACCGGTACGCCACCCGGAAGTCGGTCCACACTCAATCGCGTGCCGGCTTGCCAATCCGGTGGAAGCGGGTCGAGCAACTCAACCCGCCCGTCCTTCAAGACTGCTTGAACCATGATGCGACTCCCTCACTATGGGCTTCCAACGTTGACGACCAGGATATGGGTTCAAATGGTAATCGAACGGCCTGAAGCCATGCTTAGCGCTGAATGCGGGCCGAGCCCCCCTTGGCGAAGGCTTCGACTTGTTCGACCGTGGCCATCGTGGTGTCGCCGGGGAAGGTGGTGAGCATCGCGCCGTGAGCCCAGCCGAGTCGCAGGGCCTCTTCGGGAGCCTTGCCCTTCAACAGGCCGTAGATGAAGCCGGCCGCAAACCCGTCGCCGCCGCCGACGCGATCGAGCACGTCGAGGTGACAGGTCGGAGCCTGATACGTCTGGCCTTCGACCCAGCAGACGGCACTCCAGTCGTGGCTGTTCGTCGTGTGGACTTCACGCAGAGTTGTCGCGACGACCTTCACGTTGGGAAGCTGCTTCGCGACGTCGCCCATCATGCCGAAGAAGGCACTCGGGTCGATCTTCGACTTCGACTCGACGTCCGGTCCCTTCAGACCGAGGCCCTTCTGCAAGTCTTCTTCGTTGCCGACGAGGACATCGACGTGCTCGACGATGCGTCGCAGAGTCGCCTGCGCTGTCTCGAGCCCGCCGGAGATCTGCCAGAGCTTGGCGCGAAAGTTCAGGTCGAGCGAGGTGACGGCGCCGGCGGCCTTGGCGGCCTTCATCCCTTCGATGACCAGTTCGGGCGTCGTCTTCGACAATGCCGAGAAGATGCCGCCGCTGTGAAACCATCTCACACCGCCCGCGAAGATCGACTTCCAGTCGAAGTCGCCCGGCTTGAGTTGCGCGGCGGCCTCATTGCTGCGGTTGTAGAAGACGACGGGAGCACGCACTCCCTTGCCCTGATCGCTGAAGACGGTCGCCATGTTTGGGCCGGTCACGCCATCGTGCTCGAACAGCTTGTAGAACGGCTTGACGCCCATCGCACGGACCCGCTCGGCGATCAGGTCGCCGATCGGATAGTTCACCATCGCGGTGGCCACGCCCGTGTTGAGCCGGAAGCAGTCGGACAGGTTTGCCGACACATTGAACTCACCGCCACTGACGTGAATCTTGCACTCGGTCGCCTTGCGGAACGGAATGATTCCCGGATCGAGCCGATGCACGAGGGCACCGAGCGACAGAAAGTCCAAAACGCCGGTTGACGGAATGTTCAGCATGGTGTTCCTTCGAGGATGGTCCGAGTTAACTTGGTCTCAGTGACGGGATTGATTCGTGCGGTCGGGTTGGAGTCGCAGTGCAGGCTGAAGTCCGGCTGAGCTTTGTTAGCCGAACTTCTCTCCGGTCTCCCGGAGGACGCCGCCATTGAGAAGTCCGGCTTGCGGAAAAGCCGGACTTCGAGACGGCAAGTGGCTCACTGTGCCACCCGCCGCGATGGGGCGGTATGATATCGGCCGATTCGAGCCAGTTCAAAAGCCCGACGAAGGTTTCTCGTTCGTCGCGGGTATTCTTTCCGGAGTTCGCTTGGCAATCGCCCCTTTTCAGGAATCGAGCATGTTGATCCGAACCTTGCGATGCGTTGGAAGTCGAACCGCAGTCGTCGCGGTCCTATTGAGCGTGCTGACTCTGGCGGGGAGCCGTTTCGCGTCGGCCGCGTCCTCGGATGAGGAGATCATTGCCAAGATCAACGCCTTCGTGAAGCAGGGCTGGATCGACAACAACGTCACTCCTTCCGAGCGGGCCGACGACGGAGAGTTTGCCCGCCGCTTGACGCTCGACAATGTGGGGCGAATCCCGTCGTACCAGCGGCTGGTCCAGTTCCTGAATGACTCGTCCCCCGACAAGCGGGCGCGGCTGGTCGATGAGCTGCTCGACGATCCCGACTACGCCGAGCAGTTCTCCACCATCTGGGGCAACCTGCTGATCGGCCGGGCCAACAACCGGCGGACGAACCGCGGCGTGCTTGAACGCTGGATCAAGCGGCAGTTCGAGAAGAACGCCCGCTACGATCAGTTCGTCTACGACCTGATCTCCGCCGAAGGGAACAGCGATCAGAACGGAGCGGTCGGATTTCTGGCGGCTCATCTCAATGAGAACGCGATCCCGGCAACGGCCATCACCGCGCGGCTGTTCCTCGGGTTGCAGGTGCAATGCACGCAGTGTCACAACCATCCGTTCAACGATTGGAAGCAGTCGCAGTTCTGGGGGATGAACGCCTTCTTTCGGGGAACCCGCCGTCAGGGTGCGGGCAATGCCCAACGCAACGACTTCGATCTGACCGACAACGACGCCGAGAGCGTCGTCTTCTTCGAGAAGCGGTCGGGAGTCATGGAGGCCATCACGCGGCAGTTTGTAGACGGCACGCTCGCGATCAGTGAGTCGGGCGACTCGCCCCGCAAGCAACTCGCCAAACTGGTGATTGATCCGAGCAAGCCGTATCTGTCGCGAGCACTCGTCAATCGGATGTGGGGTCACTTTCTGGGCAGCGGCTTCACGCGGCCGATCGACGACATGGGGCCGCACAACCCGCCATCGCATCCCGAACTGATCGATTACCTCGCGCACGAGTTTCAAACGGCGGGTTACGACCAGAAGCGGCTCATTCGCTGGATCGTCGCGAGCGACGCCTACAACCTGACCAGCCGCTTTCACGACGGCAATGCGGCCGACGATCCGGCGTCCGGCAACACGCCGCTCTTCAGCCGCGTCTATGTGAAGCCGTTCACCGCCGAGCAACTTTACGATTCGTTGCTCGTCGCGACCGAGGCCCACAAGGCGGGCCGCAACTACGACCAGTCCGAAAAGCAGCGCACCGAATGGCTCGGCCAGTTTGTCCGGACGTTCGGCACGGATGAGAACGACGAAGCCTCATCCTTCAACGGCACCGTTCCGCAGGCCCTCGTCATGATGAACGGCGAACTGGTCCGCAACGCCCTCAGCGGCGCGAACGGCAGCTTCCTGAGACGAGTCCTCGAAGGGACAGTCTCGAAACCCGACGACGTGGCTGACAAAAACAAGTCGCCTCGCACCGCGACCTCCGCCGCGAAGACGAAGCCGACCGGGATCAAGCCGCCGAAGACGATTCCGCAAAAGATCGAAGTCCTCTACCTGACGGCCCTCGCCCGCAAACCGTCCCCCACCGAATTGAGTGCCCTCGACAAGACCTTCCAAAACTCCGCCCAACGCGACCCCATCCTCGGCCTGCAAGACGTCTTCTGGGCGCTGCTGAACTCGAACGAGTTCATCATGAATCACTAACAACGGGAGTTTGAGATGGGACTGATTCACACGGAAATCGAATTGCTCAACGGGGACGACCTCGCCTTCGTCCGTCGCAATCAGATGGAGCTTGCCGACGTGCGCCGGATGAAGGTGACGGCCATGGTGGACAGCGGTGCGTTGATGCTCGCCATCAACGAGTCGATTCGCGACCAGCTTGGTTTGCTCAAGGTGGACGAGCGACTGGCGGAGCTCGCGGACGGTCGGACGGCCATGTACGACGTTGTCGGCCCGGTGGAGATTCGGATTCCGCACCGGCGTTGCAGTGTTGATGCCATGGTCCTGCCCGGAGATGCGGACGTGCTGCTGGGCGCGATTCCGATGGAGGACATGGACCTCGTCATCAATCCGAAGAAACAGACGGTCGAAGTCGATCCGACGATGCCCTACATTTCCAAGAAGCAGATGAAATAGACCACCGAGGCTCACGGAAACGGAAGCCTTCTCAACTTCAGTCGTACTCGCACATTCGCGTACAATCTCCGCATGGACGCTCCCCAAATCACTGAATCATCAGGCTCATCCGACACGCCGCCTGCCGAACAACATCCGATCCTTCCGCTGGGAAGCTGGATGTGGAGGCAGGCTCGCAAAGTGGTCGTGGCTGTGATTGGCTCGACTGTGCTGCTGATCGGAATCATCATGATGGTTGCCCCCGGCCCGGCCTTCATCGTGATTCCGTGTGGCCTCGCGATACTGGCCACCGAATTCGTGTGGGCCAAGCGGTTGCTCGCCTATGCCAAACGGCGGGTTCAAGAGCTGACTCAAAACTCTTCGCCCCCCGATCCACCTTCCGCTAATTCGAGCCAATAGTCGGTGGTGCTATCGTTTCGGCTTCAACTTGACCGTCAGGTTGTCGATTTCGGCGGTCAGGCGCAGGGGATCGAAGACCGCTTTGAAGAAGTCGGCGGCGGAGGCTTTTTCGACTTCGAGTTTGATCGGCTGGTCGAGGTCGATGCCGGCGGCCGCGAGTTGCTCGGCGTCGTACTCGAAGACGATCTCGGATTCTTCGAGTTTTTTCATCAGGACGCGGAGGGGGACTCGGTCGATCTTGAGCGTGAACAGACGCTGCTTGATCGGCTTGACGCCGGTGGTGGCGTCGGGCTTCTTTGTCGCAGCGACTCCAACCATCGCGGCGACCGCCTCTTGATCCTCCAGCAGGCCACGCACCACGAGATCGGAGCCGTCAACCTTGGCGTCGAGGTCCGGGCCGTACTGCTGCACCAGTTTGAGAGCCGCCGCCGCGGTGCGCCCCTTCACGCGGTGTCGCTTCTCGATGACCGGGCGTTCCGGGACCGAGACCAACTCGATCCCCTGCCCTGCCCCGGTCCAGGCGAATGTCAGATCGAACTGGATCAGGACGAGCGACAGCGCTTCGGCGGCCGTCACATTCGGCAGTGTGTTCGCCACCCACAGGTCGTGCGGCAACAGGTCGAGATGGCCGATCGTCAACCGGTAACGATCCGCGATGTGTTGCACGATCTCGACCGGTGAGTCCAAGTCCTGCCAGGTGACGGTGTGACGCGCGGCCAGCTCAGCCCGTCGCTTCTCCGGGATGGCGGACTCGCGAGCTGGTAGTTCGCTCGACCGCAACTCGATCAACGTCCGCAGTCGTTGAGTGGCGGCGGGCGGTCCGACGTAGACGACCGGATCGGCGACGCTGATGTCGGCCCCGAGCAGCCGGGCCATGTCGCGCACGCCCTCGCGCAGCGAACTGTTCGTCAGATTGAGCGGCAACTGGACCGTGGGATCGACTCGCCGATCGAGCAGGATCGCGACCCGTCGTTCGTCGCCGATCTTCTTCAACAGGTCTCGCAGCTCGACGTTCGCCCACGAGGCCGACATCAGCCGGTCAATCTCGGTCTGGAATCGCGGTCCGGTATGAAACACAGTGACGGGCCGTTCGGGCACGGCACCGGTCTCGGTCTGACCGATGGTGGCGAGCAGGATTAGAACGGTGGCGAATGGTGACATGAACAAGCTCCCCCGCGGTCGCGGACAGGCCGAGCCCCGGCCCGGCCTGTCCGCATGACACGATCACGCGGAAGAGTTATACCTCACGCGGTCACCATACGACCTTTGCCCGGGTCTCTTATCCACGGCTCCGTCCAGTTTGAATTTGCACAGAATGTAGGGTGGGACCAGCGGCGCTTCGCCGCGCCGGCCCACCAACAGCTCTCGATGCTTCCTCATGGTGGGCCGGCGCTTGAAGAGAGCTTGTCCCAGCCTACATTGAAATTGGGAAGAGCCGTGGTCTCCTATCCCCGCGGAGTGGCGGCAAGCGACGTCCTCATCCCGTCTTGATTCGCAATGTGGACGCGAAAGTGGAACAATGCCGCCCGTCGCTCGTGGTTCCGATTTCCCGACAGGAGATGGCGTAACGGAACCGGGGCCGACTCGAAACTCGACGTCGAAGTGGGCGACTGACCGCCCACCGTCGTTGCCACCCTTTTCAAGGAGACCGTCCGATGAAACGCCGCTCGTCCGCCTGTCCTGACTGTGAACCTGTCGATCGTCGCGAGTTCCTCAAGTCCGTCGCCGGAGCCGCCGCCCTCGGGGTTGTTGGCTCGGCGTTCTGGACTCTTCCCGGAGCCTTCGCCGCTCCCAGCCCGACCAGCGCCGCCGAGACCGCCGTCGGCCGTTTCTTCAACACGCTGTCGTCCGAGCAGAAGAAGGCGATCTGCTTTGGATTCGGAGACCCGCTCCGCCAGAAGGTCAACGCGAACTGGTTCATCACCAAGCCAAAAATCGGTAACGACTTCTACACCAAGGAGCAGCGCCAACTGATCGACGAGATCGTGCGAAACGTCACGTCGAAGGATGGCTACGAGCGGCTGATCAAGCAGATGGAGTACGACGACGGTGGGATCAACAGTTACAGCGTGGCGGTCTTCGGCGAGCCGGGCACCTCGGCATTCGAGTGGGAAATGACCGGCCGGCACCTCACCCTGCGCGCCGACGGCAACAGCGTGGACAAGGCGGCCTTCGGCGGTCCGATCGTCTACGGCCACGGCGAGGAAGACCCCAAGGACAACCTGTTCAACTACCAGACCAGGCAGGTCAACGAAGTCTTCAAGGCCCTCGACGCCAACCAGTCGAAGCTGGCTCTGGTCGAGAAGGCTCCCAAAGAAGATGCCGTCGCGCTGCAGGGTGAGTCGGGCAAGTTCCCCGGCATCGGCGTCTCAACCCTCTCCGCCGACCAGAAGCAACTGGTGACGAAGACTCTGCAAGTCCTGCTCGCCCCATACCGCCAGGAGGACGCCGACGAAGCGATGGAAATCGTGAAGTCATCCGGCGGCATCGACAAGCTGCACATGGCCTTCTACCAGCAGAACGATCTCGGCAACGACAAGGTCTGGGACATCTGGCGCGTCGAAGGCCACTCCTTCGTCTGGCACTTCCGCGGCGCCCCCCACGTCCACGCCTACATCAACATCGGCATGGCCGCTCCACAAAAGACGGACGCCAAGAGCTGAGCCTCAATATTCGTCGAGTTACGAGCCACAGGTGAGTGACGTCGCTCACTTGTGGCTCTGTCGACAAACCGACAAGCGGCACGCCCAGTAGTTTCGACGGGTATGGTCTGACTACCAAACCGCGCATGATCACCGTGTCGGTCACAAGTCTTCGGGACGTGCCAGACCATCCGCCAGTAATGAGCTTCTCAAACCCGATGCTGACAGACCCAGCATTTCGGGCCAGCCCCATTCCACAAAACGTCTCGCGCCGGGCTTGTCGGCGCGAGCCCTTGAAGGAGATTCAACATGCGACGTTCTGTTCTTGGCCTGATTGGTGTTGCAGCTTTGGTGACGTTCTCTTTGGCGGATGATGCGAAGCCCGGATCAAAGATCGGCAAGGACATTCGCGTTCCCGCGAACATCGGTTTCTCGACGAACGTGTCCCCAGACGCCCAGGCGGCGACGCTGATCTTTGACAACCTCTACACAGAGGTCAATCAAACGGTGCTGGGTGCGCAGGGGGCATTCAACCAAACGGCCAATCAGCCCAAGGTCTTCACGGTGAACGTCCCGTACTCAACCGATCAGCGGAGTGTGACGATGCACATGGACCTCCGCGGATACGTCAGCGTCGATCCCGGTGCAACCGTCCGGCTGGTGGCGTGCGTGGGAGACGCGACGAAAGTCATCGACGTCATGCCGGTGAAGGACAAAGCCGTCAAGCTCAAGGGAAAGTCCAAGGAGACGTACGCGACCAAGCCGGCGAGTCAGCAGTCGGGCGATTTTCAAAGTCGGGTCGAATTCACCCTGCAAACTCACGCCGCCAAGCCCGTGTGCCAGATCACGCTCTTCCTGCTCGCCGAACACGAAACCGACAAAGCAGACTCCGGCGGCGCCCTGCTGGTCGTGGATTCACTGGACCTGGAAATCAACAAGTCCGCCAAAGCCGCGTTGAAGCAGTGAAAGCGGTAGTCCGGACGGGAGGCAGCGACACACGTCGCTTCGAGCGAAAGCCCTAAAGTGTGACGTCAACATCCGGGGCTTCCGCGAAGCCGGAACGACCCTGCCACCCAGTCGTATCGGATGCACGTCAAATGAGCTGAATCGGCGATGACTTCGCCAAACGAGGAAGCTCAGGCGATTGAGCGTTTTCTCTCAATCGCCTGAGCTATTTTTACGGTCGGTTGAGCGGAATACCTCTGAATGCAGACGTGGGCAAGTTCTCGGGCCGCAACCGCACTGTCGGCAGCCTTCGGTCGCCAGTGCCTCCATACATATCTACGCGTCCACCACGCCTAACACTGGCGGTTCAAGCAGACCGCCAGAAATTCTATCCGCCGAGTACCGACGTCGTATTCCAACTCGACTAGAGCCGACGGAATTTTGACCTTCCTGTTTCCGCTGGAACATTCTGACGAATTTCGTCTCGCAGCGAACCGACGTCAGCAGAATCACCTGACACTGCGGCGGCAGCCGCATTTCCATTCACCTTATTTCCATGACCCATCGTTACCGACACAATGAGAGTGAAACGATGGTCGTCGCCATAAACGCCGTTCACCGGATTGCGATCTCCATAGTCATATTGGAACCCATAGCCAAAACTTTCGTTCACTTGGTAGATTATGTTCGCCCAAACATTCTGCGACGTGCGCGTCGTCAAGTTGACAGTAGTGTCTCCACCATGAGCAAAGCCATAAGCCACGGTTGAAAGCACGTTCTCTGCGAACTGATGTTGGTAACCAACGTAGGCACCGTAGCTCGTGACCGCCTCCAGACCTCCACCAGCCGAGGTGTCAGCAGTCACTGCATCCGAGAGGCCAAATATTGAACCCGCGATTCCTTTGCCACCAACCACGCCAAGCATCAGACCGCCACATTCCGACGTGCGAAACCGAGTCGCGGCCGTCAACCCCCATCCTGTCGCGAAGTTTTCGTCACCCAAATCACCTTCGCGCCCGATGATATGAACTATTCCACCGCAGGAAAGACTAAAGAAGTCGCCATCAAAATAACGGATTCGGGCGGCAAGATCGGGATAGCGATGTAATGCTTCATAGTTGTTCATCGCAATCGGACCCGGTGCGACTATGTCCGGCGCCGGTTGCTGAATCGCGAATGAAGTCACCCAGCCACTTTCAGTGGGAATCGCGAATCGCAATTGTGCGACGCCCGACTGTGTGTTAACTCCAGCAGGTAGGCTTTGATCGCCCGTAATTGATTTGGGGATCGTTCCTTCATCGGCCCATGTCGTCCAATATGTTCCAGCAAGGACGTTGACCGTTGCCAAATTCACTCGCCCAAACGCATGGCGGATAGCCAAGTCGCCATCGAAAAAACTCGTTTCGAGGTAGGCCTGTGCTTGCTCTTCCGGTGTGATGGGTGCATTCAGATCAAATTTGAAAGTTCCGCCGAACTTTGCCGCATCAAAGTTACCCGCCCCCTTTGCCAATGCCCCCCCCGGCGCAATTGTACTCGGATCTAAATTAGCCTCCGATCCGACAACGCCAGTGTCGTATCGCATTAGGACACTTCCGGTTTCGGCTGCTCGAAAGATCAATCCAGTCCCCCCAACGCGCGATCCTGCTCCTAAATTGACCTTCGCCAAGTCCGCCTCATTGAAAAACAGATTGCTGGGATCGGCTGGCGGCGGCATGAAGTCTTCTGCCGGTACATCAGCACTCAATACACGCAACATCGTCTGCCGCTCACGCAATAGTTTACGAACGTCATCTTGCAGCTTACCAACGTTCTCATCAAGCTCCTTCAAAGTAGGCTCTCGAGGCACACGTGGGTCTAATGGCGGGGGTGGAACAGGTGGGTCTTGAGCAAACCCAACCTGGAAAGTCGCCACGAGGGCGAAGGCAATGACAGAAAGCAGTCCAGAACGCATAATTGGCCCCCTATTGACCGATCAAATTTTAACTCATAAGTGATCCTTCACCACTTTGGAGCAAATCGACCAATCGCAGATTCCGCCTCTATGGAATCTAGGGGAAATAGGGGATAAGCGGCCCCAAATAGGCGCATATCTACCCCAAACCACGCACACTAGCGGTGTCAATGCTACGCTTGGATATCAGGATACGGCAAGAAGATCGGCGACTGGAGCGACCGAGAGCACGCGCCGCAACTTGGATCAAGTTCGCATTGGCCATAAACCACTCAACGGTTCGCGGACGCCTTGAGAGCGGTCGACGCCAAAGATTTCAAGTGCTGATTGGATTCCAGTTTATGCACTTGTTGAACTTGGAGACGGACTTTTTCCGTCATCGCCCCGCTTGCGGCATTGAGAGCGACCTTTCGAATTCCAACGTCTTTTGACTTGAGGAGTCGCATCAGAATTGGCTCGGCACGTTCCGCAGACAAATGCGTTGCAGCCAACGCTGCCGCGACACGAACCGCTGGTGTTCTACTCTTGGCAGCAAGTTCGATGACGTCGACAGACCGATCATCGTTGATCAACCCCGCGACATACGTCGCTTTCGCAATAAGATTCGCATCATTGCCCTGGACGATACTTTTGAGCGTTCCCATCACCTGGGTTCCCAGTCGCTGTGCGCTAGAATAGTTGTCGGTACGCAGAAGCGCGATCAGATCTTGCTTAGAAACTTTGCCGCTCTTTTTCGCCATGATTGTCTCTCCATATTACATATTACTATGGGATTACATATTACTACGTGCTTGAAAATGGCTTGATGAATGGGCTCATCCGCATTCTATTGGCTTCGGAACTCGTCAGTATCGGAATGGAATCGCCAAAATTTTCTGTCCCAGAACTCGCCATCAACTGGTCGGTACCATTGACGTGAGGTAACCCCAGCAGATGACCCACCTCGTGTGCCAACGACCACTGGCTGGCTAATTGCGCGATCACGGCGGAGGGAGCTCCGTCGACATGAGCCGCACATGCGTTAATAAACCCTAAACCTGGAGAGAATACCGTACGAGTAAAGTATATTATAATCCCACCTACAGGAACGCTGCTCCGATTACCAAACAAGGCAAACTGATCTGATGTCAGGGCTCCTCGAGAACACGCGCCAACATTAATGTCTACCAATTCGGGGAGTTGGAGGGTCTCTAAACTGACGACATCGACGAGGATACCATGGGGTTCATACACCTTTCGCATCTCACGAACCATCCTCTGATGCGTGAAGCTGGGCAATGTGAGAATCTTGACATGAAGGTCGATTTGATGGGTTGCGGCCATATGACGCCCTTGTGGACTCGGGCCAGCGCCCGAACGAAGGATCTGGGGAAATGACGCACGGGCAGATTACAACACTTACAAATCAGTTACCAGTGAAAAAGTGGCACGCGCAGCAACTTTGGACCGCTTGTACTTGCGAGCGAGTTTGAATTCTGATCGAGCGGCAATTGATCGAGTCTTCGAGCGCTGATTCACTGGCGACCGGTGGCTGAGGTCGAGTCTTCGAGTTCCAAGTAGTCATAGTACTCCCGCCCGCGGTGCAGTCGAAATCACCCGACCCCGCCCTTCCGCAACGGAGTCGGTTCAAAGCGTCAACGAGGAATTGCCAGCGGCGAAACGACCTCGAAGTTGGTCCAGAATTGGTACCCGTCTTGCCCTTTCCGTAAAAACCCGAGCGGCAAGCCTGAAACCGAGTCTCCATCCGGGTTCTTAAACAGTCTGAAGCTCAGGTAGTCATTGATGGTTTCCATGAGCGACTCCCACGGTGTCTCCTCGTCCCTGTCCGGTTCTTTGATGAGTAGTTTGACAATGTCGGAATCGATGACGGCTGTCTCTCTGTCCTCCGCAGCGATTCCGAATCCAGCAGCGCCATCGACGAGGTAGGCACCGTAGTCGTGAAGAGCCGTGAGAAATATGGAAACGGCCGGTGGCAGCGTGTTCCACTTTTCCTTGGGAAGCTCGATCTCCTCGATCTCTTCCTCTCCGTTCTTCCCTTTTTTCAGGATGTTGCACTTGAGGGTGCTTTTGAGCCGAATCCGCATGCCTGCAGCCAGCGCATACGGGTTCTGAATGAAGTGCGACGTTTCGGATTTCACAGCCGGATAGATGTAGTCGGTGTAATCGGGCGGGTCTCCAGGAATTCGAAACGGAAAGAATCTGGCACGCGGAAATGTAAAAGCCAGCGCGTGCTGAATGACAGCTTTGGGACCATTTCGAAAATCTTCCGGAACGAGTAGGCCGCCCAGATATGGAAGACCGGTGGCCCGGGAACTCCCGAGCGGTTCCCCGTCCGGAGGAATGCGAGCCCCCGTCCCTTTGGTGTCAAACCGCGCGACGCTGCCCGCCTCCAAGATCGCGTCCCCTGCGTGCCCACCGCCGCTCTCGTTCGGCTCGTGAGACGTCGTAACCTGCCAGAAATCGAACTCCTCGAAGGAGACCTCGTCGTACAAGATGACGCTACCATCCGAGTCATTGCCGACCGGCCCCGACGGTCGAAACCGTCCTGCCGGGAGTGAGACCTTTTCAGCAATCCATGTGTCTCCCTCCTTTCGTCTTCGCGAAAAGGGCGGTTCCCATAGCCGACCGTCATAAGTCTTCATCCGGATGTCGGCCGTCTTTGCAGTCTCGTTGTCCCGACGAACGGGAAAGATCGGAAACGTGTAATCACTGCATCCAATCTGTAGCGCTACGTTTCCGCCGGGATCCAGCCCATTGTCGATTTTCAGCGCCGTTTGTTCCCGACAGATTCTTTTTCGCAGGGCATCGATGTCCTTGATTGTTTGATCGTCCGTGGCGCAGGTTGTCATCAAGCAGGTCGCGAACAACTCGTCGAGCTTCGCACGGTCCTTCGCCAGCGTTTCCCAACTCAATTCGCGGAGAATGTCAAACGCGACGAGCATCGTCCGCTGATTGTCAGTGTCTGCCACAACCGCTTCGACAGGCTGGTTCCAGGGGCTTGCAGAATTGAAGAGCCGGGGCAGTCGAAAGGACCTTTCAAACGTGGGTTTTCGCATGGGATTGACCTGGCAGTTGTGGGAAGAGCAATTCCTGAGTTTTCTCGAACACGTTGTTGAGAATTTGTCGCTATCGGCCGAGGGCGGAGGGATCTCGGACGTTTTGTTCGGCGGTGGCTCGCGAAATCCGCGAGTCGTCGAACAAGCGGCGGACGGATTCGTCGAAGCTGAACATGCCGTCTTCGCGGCTCGTTGTCAGATAGTTGTCGATCGACTCCAGCTTGCCGGCGCGGATGGCGCTCGCGATCGGGAAGGTGTTCCACAAGATCTCCAGCGCGAGATGGTTTTTCTGGCCGGGTTCGATGTCCGGCAGCAGTCGTTGGGCGATGATGGCCTTTAGACTCAGTGCCAATTGCGAGCGGACGTCTCGCTGGGCATCGTGAGGAAACAGGTCGGCGAAGCGTGAGATCGCTCCCTTGGCATCGCGCGTGTGCAGCGTTGTAAAAACGAGGTGCCCCGTCTCGGCGGCGCTGAGGGCGATCTGGGCCGTTTCATAGTCGCGGATTTCCCCGACCAGAATCACGTCGGGATCCTGTCGCAGACCGTACTTCAAACCGTCGGCAAACGTGGGGACGTCGATGCCGACCTCGCGCTGCGTGACGACCGAACTCGAAGCACGCGGGAATTCGTATTCCAACGGCTCTTCGATCGTGATGATCCGCTGGCCTCCGGCCTGATTGATCAGGTTGACGATCATCGCCAGCGTGGTCGTCTTGCCCGAACCTGCCGGTCTGGTGACGACGATCATCCCATCGCGGCACGCGGCCAAGCGCCGGGCCAACTCGATGGGAAACTCGGCCCAACCGAAATCGGGAATCTTTGACGGAATGATTCGCAGGCAGGCTCCCAACTGGCGGCCGGCATAAAACAGATTGGCGCGAAACCGGATGCGCTGATCATCGAGATTCAGGGCGAACGCGAAATCGAGACCTTTTTCATTATGCAGCCGCTGCACCATTTGCTCCGTGCAGAAACTGTCGAGCAGATCGTGCAACCAGGCGGCGTCCAACGGCGGTGCTTCGAGTTGCACGAGTTGACCGTGCAACCGAATTGAGGGAGGAAAGCCGGCGATCAGATGCACATCCGACGCTCCGGCGCGAACGGCAACGGACAGCAAACGCAGGATCGGCTCGGAGGGAACGGGTTCGGGCAGTCTCGATTGAGTCATGCAAATGATTCCGCGAGTCGCGTGCAGCAGACTCTCGCCCGCCGTTTCAGCATCCGCCCGGTCGTTGCGGCAGGCAGGAGCCCACTCTCATTCCGATTCGCCAGACAATCGTAATGATTGTGCTGTTACTTCGTCCCGTCGTGCAGTTCTTTCGCCATCTCGATCAGGTTGTCGAGGAGTTTGTCGCTCGCGGAGACTTCCAGTCGGTTGGTGCCGAGCCAGGTTTCGTAACCGCCGAGTTGATGCTGGCGCGGGGTGGGGAGGTAGCCGACGTAGCCGTGAGCCAGTTCCACCATGAAGGACTTGGCGAATGGGGAGCGGCGTTTGAAGTCGAGGCCGATTTCGCAGAAGACTTCGCACGGCATCGTCCCGAGGCAGACATCACCGATGCGCAGGACGTGGAGCGGAATCGTGGTGGTCTCGGGATAGGCGGCCAGTCGGGTGACTCGCTCGGCGTAGATGAATGACAAATCGGATTTGCTTTTCGGTCCGGCCGCGATCGTGTCGGCAGCCCATTTCTTCTGCTCGTCGTTGGGGCGTCGCCAGGCGATCGTTGGTTCGCGATAACGACTTGCCAGCGTGAGGCTGTCGCGGTACTCCAACTTCGCCGTGGCGGCATGAACCTTCTTCGCGACGTCTGCGGCGACGAATCGCATCTGCTCGTACGGCTTCTTCGGACCGCGCGGCTGGCGGAAGTCGATGTTGTTGATGTCGCCGCTCGTACCGTTCGCCATCAGGGCCACAAAGGGAGGGCGATCCGTGTCGAGCGGCGTCGCATCGCCCGCGGTCATCAGTTGCTTGAGGTTCTCGCAGAAGTAGCCGTAGTAATCGGCCGAGACATCTGCCGGTCCGGTTCCACCGACGTAGTGCAGCGAGTAGGCCGCGAAGATCGAGATCGGGTGGCCATCGGCCCCGCGCACCGCGATGAACGAGACCGTTGGATCGACCGGCCCGGCCGGTTCGACGAGGTTCGGGCTGCCCGCCGGCGGGTTCATTTTGACGAGGTCCTGCCCGCCGAACGGGTTCGGTGGCACGGTCCCCGCCTGCATGTGCCAGCGACGGTTGTTGACGTGCTCGGGAGCGTCGGCCGTTCCAAACGCCAGTTGAGCGGGCCGCAGGTTGTTCGCCGCGCGGGCCACTCCGTCGGCAATCCGCTGCGCCACGAAGCGCTGGTAGTCGTCCGGCTGCTGATCGATCTTCCAGCGTGCCTCGCCGAGGGCGCTGCTGGCCGAATGCGTGTGCGTCCCCGAGATCATCACGCACTCGGGCGGGATCCCCGACTTCTCCCGAATGAGCCGCCGAGCCTCATCGCTGACGACGCGATGAATCCCCAACAGGTCGCACACCACGAGGGCGATCTTCGTCTGCCCGTCATCCAGCACGAGACACCGCGCGTGAAGCTCATCGTGGATGTGCTTCGAGGGGAACGGAACGAATCCGCCGATGATCTCACGCCCAATCTCGGGCGTGATGACACTCGTCGCGGCTCCGGCGCGAAACGGCTCAGCGGAGAAGAGCGTTTGGACGGGGGCCGCGATCATGAGCAACAGGGAAAGCAGATACGGGGCGGGCTTCATGGCATTCTCCGGTCCGGCGGAAGATTTCAGGGACTCGCGGTCAACAATCGGACTCGTAAGCCTGAAGAGGGCTTGAAGCCAGCGTCGAACGTCACGATTTCCAACGAATGGCACTCGGCGAACGCCGCGAGGTAGGCATCACTCCACTGCTTGTGGGCCGGGAACGAACTGTGCGTCAGCGACTTGAAGATCGGGGAAAGCCCGACTGGTTCATCCAGAAAAACAACACGCGGATCAGTCGCGAGTGATTCATACGTCTGCCACGCCTGTTGCTGAGACTGCACATTGGCCACGCCCATGATCTTCGAGTTGGTCACATGACGCAGCAGAGCCAATTGCGTGAGACGACAGAAAGCGCAACTCGCATCGGGCTGGCCGTCGAACCAGGCACGGGCTGGCGTGCGATGCGGGTGCGCACTGACCGCAAGGGCGAGCCAGACGTTGGCGTCGATGAGGCTAATCCCAGAGGCTGTCATCGAGTTCCTCGGCGGTCGGGTTGACGATTGTTCCCGGCGCGCAGTGAATGAGCGGCAGCACCACACGAGTCCGAGCCGAAGGAACCGGTTCCGACTGCACAACAGTCAGCAGCCCCTTGCCACGCTCCGGCAGCAGATGCGGTTCTTTCACCGTCAGCGAACCGTGGTCGATCTCGACCTCCACAGTGATCAGACTCATGGCGATCCCCTTTCAGGCTCGAACCTACTCCCATCAGAGATCAGCTGCAAGCTGAGCCGAGCCACATCCTGCGAAGTTTCTGTTGCCGATGTCCTCCGGCATGTCCTAATCGAGTCCGTTCGCCTACAATCTCCCCGCCTTCGCTATTGATGTCGATCGGCCAGTGCCAACGTGGCGACGCGGTCATTCCTCAATGAGACGTGGCTTTTTTTCCAGGAGCTTCCTATCGCCAAGAACCAGAACACTTACGCCAAGCGTCAACGGGAACAAGAAAAGAAACAGCGTGCCGACAAGAAACGGACGACGCGCGACAAGAAGAAGGATGGGACCGACATTCCCGCACCCCTGCGTGAACTTCCCTTCCCGGTCGTGGAATTGAACGACGACTGATGGTGGAGCCCGCCTCGAGCGGGCATTTTTGTTGGATGCCGCGGGGTTGGGGCCTCACGCCGGAGCCTCGGCGTCGAACAGGGTGGTCTGTCGTGAATCGTCCGCCGGTTCGCTCTTCGCGACGCAGGCGGCGATGGCGAGGTCGCCGGTCACGTTGACCACCGTCCGGCACATGTCGAGGATGCGATCGACTCCGAGAATGATGCCGATCGCCGCGCCCGGAACGCCGACCGATTGCATCACGACCACGATCAGCGGGAGAGAGCCTCCGGGAACTCCCGCCGTTCCCACTCCGGCCAGCACCGCCATCAGGACGACCGTGAACTGCTGGCTGGCCGTCAGTTCGACGCCCATCACCTGAGCGAGAAACAGGACGACAACTCCCTCGTACAGAGCCGTGCCGTTCTGGTTGCCGGTCGCGCCGACGGTCAGCACAAAATTGGAAACGCGCTGCGGCAGTTGGAGTCCCTCCTTCGCGACCTTGATCGCGGTCGGCAGAGTGGCGCTCGACGAGGACGTACCGAACGCAACGAGCATCGCTTCCGAGACGCCGCTGAAAAACTTCCACGGCGACATCCGTGCCAACACAAGCACGACGATCGAATAGACGACGAACAGTTGCAGCCCCAGACCCAGCAGCGCCGTGAGGACGAACCAGAACAGCGTCTTCAGGATGTCGAAGCCCAGTTGGGCCGAGAGGGCAAACACCAGACAGCCCGCTCCCACGGGAGCCAGCTTCATCGCGAAGCCGATCACCGCCATCGAGATCGCGTACAGACCCTCCAGCCACCCGACGAACGTCGTCGTCTCTGCGGGCTTCGACGTGATGGCCACTCCGCAGATGAGGGCGAAGACCATCACCGCCAGCATCCCGTTTCCCTTCGAGCTGCCATCCACGGCGCCCACCATCTCTTGCAGCGGATTCTCGGGGAGGAGATCGACGAGCGTGTCTCGCACCGGCTTGGCCTGCTTCGCCTTGTCGACCTTGTCCTTGGCCCCGCCCGAGTACTGATCGAGCAGCTTCTGCCTCTGTTCTTCTCCGAGCGAATGCCCCGGCTTCAAGCCGTTCACCAGCCCGACGCCGATCAGCACGGCGGATGTCGAGAGGATCGCGGTGAAGGCGAGCGTCTTCAGACCCATGCGACCGAGCTTCTTCAGATCGCCGATCTCCACCACGGCCAGCGCCAGCGCCGAAAAAACCATCGGCACGACAACCATGAACATCAACCGCAGAAACACCTTTCCGACCGGCTCGACCCAATAGATGAGATCGTCCAGCCAGCCCAGCACTCCATTTGAGTTCGTGTCTGACACGTAGTATTCAAACCGTTCGATCTCGCCGTTGCCGTCCGCGTCCCGCAGCAATCCGACCGCGCACGAACCAAGGGAATGCCCGATCAGACCCAGCACGACACCCACGATCAGGCCGATCAGAATCTTGGTGTGCAGCGGCATCCCACGCGGAGTGGCTGCGCCGGAAGTCGCTTCGATCATCGTGAGGTCTTTCGGTTCGTTCAAAAAGTGCGAGGATGAATGGCGCAGGCAGCGAACTCTATCCGCCGTGCGGGCCACTTTCATCCGAGGGCGTCGCAGCCGGGACCGTCGGGGCAGGAACAGTCGCAGCCGGAACCGCCTCGCCGTGCTGAACCGCTTCGCGCTGCCGACTCCGGCACGCCTCGCCGCCGAGTTCGTAGTCGCGGCAGAGTTGAGGCCGATGCTCGTAGTGGCGGCACCGGCGCGAGACGGGATCGAACCAGAGGCATCGCGCGAGCGGCTCCTGCCCGCGCGTCAGACCCGAGAAATGGAAGTCGATCTCCTCGATCAACTCCCGCGGGAGGTCGGCCGGCCGAAACGGATGCGATTCCCCGAAGCTGGGGCGCGAGGCATACAACAGCACCGGCGAACCAATCCCCTCACAGCACAGACCGCAGCCGTCGCAGGAATCGGGGGCCAAGATCAACAATCCCAAGTCAGGGCCGATCATTCGAATTTCACCCACACGGAGGAACCGGGGTCGTACAACCGGACGTTGAGATTGGGGCAGAGTTTTTTCAGCCGCTCACAGCCCGCGCGCGTCGCATCCGTTTGACGGAGATGAAACGAACACCATGAGACGCTCCGAATGGACGACACCCGCGCCAGCTTGGTCGCGTCGGCATCGCCAAATTGTTCCCCGTCGAGTATCGCGCCGACCAGCAGCGTTTCGTCTCGGACCAGTTGGGCTTTCCCTCCGCGCTGCCGAATTTCGATCGCCAGCGACGGCTCCGATGGGGGCCAAATCAGAAAACCGACAGCCAGCGCCACGCAGCCGATCAATCCCCACGCGAGTAGCCTCCAAGTCATGCGACCTCCACTCGGATCTTCGGAAGTCCGCTTCAACGGACCTCAAGGTTTGGACACAGGCTCCGCAAACGGGCTTTGCCTTCTTCTGTCACTCCCATTTGTCCCAACGACACGGAGCGTAACGAGGTCAATTTCGCGATGTGTTCGATGACCGTGTCGTCGATGGCTCCACGACCAAAACTCAGCGAGATCAGGCTCGGTTGCCTGGAAAGACTCTCGATCCCCGGTCCCCGCACCTGAGAGTCGTTGAACCAAACCACCCTCAGTTTGGCGAGTACCGGCATGCGGTCGAGCCCCTCATCCGTGATGGGGGCACCGATAATCAATTCGTCTAGATTTTGCAGAGGCGCGAGGTACTCCAACACTTCGTCACCCTGTTGCGTGCAGATTTCCAAACGGGTGAGGCCCGGCGTGTGTTCGAGGTGTTTCAGCCCCGGCCCGTTGATCTGGGTGGGGAATATGGACAATCGCTTCAGACTCGGAAAGCCCTCCAGGCGTTGCAGCGCTGCGTCCGTGATTCGTGTGCCCCTGATGCCGAGTGACTCGAGTTGCGGTAGCGGTCCCAATTCCAGAAACATCTCGTCCGTGATCTCTCCAACCTCACCTTGCAGGGAGAGATACCGGAGGCCGGGCAGGCTGCCGATCACCGTCAAATCGCCGGGGAGGAGCGGCACCATCGGCTGATCACGATTCGTCAACTGCGAAACCATCGTCTGTTGGGAAAACCCGCTGAGATCGGGCGTAAACCTGCCGCGTTGGGCAACGTCGCGCAGATCCTTCAACGATTCGGGAGGGACGATCACCTTGACGTTCGGCAATCGCTGACACAGTTGCCGATAGCCACGACTGGTCAGCTCGGTGCTCGACAGGGTCAACTGCTTCAACTGCGAGAGGCTGGCCAATTGATCGACGGTCTCGTCCCGAATCGTGGGGCAGCGGACGAGTGTCAGCGTCAGCAGGGACGGTAGCTGCCTCAGGTGCTCCACTCCGACGGCTCCGAGCGTGGTCTCGGAAAGGTTGAGTTCTTCGAGCTGCTGCAGCGGTCTCAGCCGTCGCAAGTCGTCATCCTGAAACCAGCGACAACCGGCCAGGTGCAATTGTCGCAACGAGGTGAAACGTGCGACATCGTCCAGTG
Organism: Schlesneria sp.; assembly: GCA_031412755.1. Lineage (GTDB taxonomy): Bacteria > Planctomycetota > Planctomycetia > Planctomycetales > Planctomycetaceae > Schlesneria. Next base: position 21,260 of record JANODP010000562.1, read on the forward strand.
CCGACGGAACGAGTTGCGTGTGGCTGAGATTGAGCGACCTCAAACCAGACAGCGGAAGCAATCGCCGCACACCCTCGTGTGTAATCGCCGAACCGTTAAAAGAGACGTTCTGAAGGGACGAAACCTGAGCCAGCTTCGCCGCGTCGGCATCGCCAAATTGCGGCCCGTCGAGCGTCACGCCGATCAGCAGCGCTTCGTCCCGGACCAGTTGGACTTTCCCACCGCGCTGCGGAATTTCGATCTTCAGGGGTGGCCCCGTGGGGGGCCAAATCAGGAAACCGACAGCCAGCACCACGCAGCCGACCAGTCCCCACGCGAGCCGCCTCCAGCTCATGCGACCTCCCCACGGATTCTCAAAACTGCTGCTCAGGCCACGTCACTCTCGGCCACGCGCTTGAGCGATTGCATCTGCTGCCTCATCGCCATTTGAGTCATCGTGTGGAACAGTGAGCCGAACCAGCGCAGCAGCCAATGCGTCACACGCGACTCGATTTGATAGCGGATCTCGGTCGAATCGCCCGGTCCGCGCGACAGGAGGTAATCGACTTCCATCAGGACCACATTGTTGCCGACGCGCGCCGAGAGCCGGTCCGGCGCCTGGAACTCCGTGATGACTCCTTCGAAGATCGACACTTGATTGCCGGTGCGTATTCGATGCCGGAACCGCCTTCCCACGGGACCGCCGTCGGCTGGAGTCGAGACGGTCTCGATCGACTCCAACGACGGCATCCAGCGTCGCACCTGTTGCGGATCGGCCAGGAGTTCAAAGACCGCTTCGATCGGGGCGGCGATCTGTTCGTCAATGGCCAGTTGCACGGTGACACTCCGTGAGCGAGAGGGTACACGCGAAGGGATTCGCCTACTTCTTTTCCTCTTTCTTCTCTTCGGGCTTCTTCTCTTCCGGTTTGGCTTCGGCGGGCTTGGGTGGTTCGACGCCGCGGATGATTTGAATCTCGGGCAGCGCCGTCTTGAGGGCCGCCACGCCGGCGTCGGTCACCGGCGTCTGCCACAGGTAGAGTCGCTTGAGCTTCTTTAATCCTTCGAGTTGCTTCAGTCCGGCGTCGGTCACGGCGGTGCCGTACAGGTTGAGGTACTCCAGGTTTTCGAGGCCCTTCAACTGTTCGAGGCCCGCGTCCGTGACCTTGGTCTTTTCGAGATGCAACCGGACGAGGCCCTTGGCGTCCTTGATGTTGACCAGCCCGGCATCCGTGATCTCCTTGCCCCGCACGTTGAGCTGGGCGAGCTTCGGCAGGTTCTTGAGCGGGGCGAGTTGAGCATCCTCGATTTTGCCGTCCGCCAGATGGAAGGCGACATCCAGGCGAGCGTCGTTCTGGGCGAGTTCCATGACCTGGCCGCCCGTCTTGCGGACCTCGGCCATCGCCGCCTTCTCGGCATCGGTCGGCTCCGGCTTCTTTTCCTGAGCAGAAGCCAGCCCCACAAAGGCGCTCAACATCAAACCGCAGGGGATGAGACACGACAGGCCAGCGAATCGAATCATGGTGGCAAACTCCTTTGTCGATGGTGCGTGAAGCAGGTCAGGAACAACGGAGGGAAGTCTACCAACCGCCCCGCCAGACCGTCGACCGTGATGCAGTGGCTTCGACAGATCCTCTTTCCACTCCCCTCGCCCCCTTGGGGAGAGGGGCCGGGGGTGAGGGGCGAGTCAGATCGTGGCTGGCAACTGGCTGTTGGTTTCGCGTGGATTGTGTTTCGGTGAGGAAGGCTCACATTGGGAGGCGTGTACCACCGCTCGCCCCTCACCCCTCTCCCCAAGGGGGCGAGGGGAACAAGAGACCACAGGGAACTGCTCTCGCCCAAATCGGCAGAATCGGCTATTGGATCGCCGCTTGAACCCCGCTTTCCAGGGCCATCATGTCCGCGCTGAACGCCACCTCCGACCCGACACCGATTCACACGCTGGGGCGTGTGATCGTCGATTTCATCGCGGCGATCGGCGATCTGACCGGCTTCTTCCTGCGCATGTCGGGCAGCCTGCTGGTCCGCATGCCCCGCTCGCGGGTCCTCTGGCCGATCATGTACGAGATCGGAGTCCAAAGCGTTCCCGTGATCTTTGTCACCGGCTTGTTCATCGGCATGGTGCTGGCCGTGCAGTCCTACGACACGCTGCGAATGTTTCGACTGGAGAGCCGCATCGGATCGATCATCAACGTGTCGCTGGTGCGCGAGTTGGGCCCCGTGCTGGCCGCGACGATGCTGGCGGGGCGGGTCGGCAGCGCGATGGCCGCCGAGATTGGAACGATGCGCGTCACCGAACAGATCGACGCGCTGAAGGCCCTCGGTGCCGACCCGCTGTCGTACCTGGTGGTCCCGCGCTTCCTCGCGTGTTTTTTGCTCATTCCCGCCCTCACCCTCATTGCCGACGGCATCGGGATGTTTGGCGGCTGGTTTGTCAGTGTGCAGGTGCTCGGTGTGAGCGACCACTACTTCTGGCTCTACTCGCAACAGTTCATCACGGCCTACGACGTGGTGGCCGGTGTCGCGAAGAGCCTGTTTTTTGGAGCCGCCATCGCGGTGATCGCCTGTCATCGCGGCTTCCACTGCGGCGCGGGAGCCGAAGGAGTCGGCCGGGCCGCCACCGATTCGTTCGTCTTCTCGTTCATCGCGATCCTGGTGCTGGACCTCGTCCTGTCGATCCTGCTCAACAACGTCAACCGGCTGCTGTGGGCGCTCGGTATCACGGTTGTCTGAAGCAACAAATCTCAAGGACCAAAAACCAAACGAATCCCAAACTTCAAATACCAATGACCGAAACGCCTCCTTCGACGCTCAGTTTGGTCGTCATGATGTCCGATGCGCCGGACCGCGGAAACTGGATGTGAAACTCCGCGCCACGCCTCTTGTTTGAAACTTTGAGATTTGTGTCATTGAGATTCGTTTGGTCTTTGGAACTTGAGTTTTGGTTCTTCCTCATCATGAACCGCCCTTCCACGTCACCGTCGCCCTCTCCCACGCCCGTTCTCGAACTCCGGCGCATCAGCCAGAGTTTTGGGTCTCAGGCAGTGCTGCACGATGTGACGGTCAAAATTCAGCGCGGCGAGACACTCGTGCTCATCGGCGAAAGCGGCTGCGGCAAGAGCGTCACCACGAAGCTGCTCGCCGGGTTGCTCGATCCGACATCGGGCGAGGTGCTGTGGGAGGGCCGATCGGTGAAAGGGAGGTCGTCCCGCGAACTGCGTCGCGACCGGCTGCGGTTCGGCTACCTGTTTCAGGGTGCGGCCCTCTTCGACAGCATGAACGTCTACGAAAACATCGGCTTCGGCCTGCGAGAGAACACCGATTTGAAGGAGCTTCAAATCCGCGAGATCGTCCACGAACGACTCCGCGAAGTGGGGTTGGCCGCCAACGTCGCCGAGAAGCGGCCGGCCGACCTGTCGGGTGGAATGAAGAAGCGCGTCGGCCTGGCCCGCGCGCTGGCGATGTCTCCCGACGTGATCTTCTACGACGAACCGACGACCGGCCTCGATCCGGTGATGAGCGACGTCATCAACGAACTGATCCTGCAAACTCAGTCGCAGCGCAACGTGACCAGCGTGGTCGTGACTCACGACATGCAGACGGTCCGCCGCGTGGCCGATCGCGTGGTGATGGTCCACCCGCTGGCGCGCGTCGCCCCCGGGCTGCCGCAGGTGATTTTTGAAGGGACGCCTGATGAAGCCTTCGCCAGCACCGACCCGCGCGTCGGCTGCTTCGTGCGCGGCGAAGCGGGGGCCAGGTTGCAGGAAATGGCGGCGGCGTGAGACGAACGAAAACTCCAAATCTCAAATTCAGTAGTTCCAAGTTTGCGGGGTTCGTATTTGCCTTTACACCGAAGGATTTGTGTCCCAAAGCCCCGGGTTGCGAGCGAAGCGAGCTACCCTGGGGGGAACGGTTCAACCGCCCATGTACCCCAACGGGGTTCCGTCATCGGCGTTGCTCGAATGACGCAACCCTTTCAGGGTAGATGGCGCATGCATTCTCCCTCCCAGGGTAGCCCGCTGTGCGGGCAACCCTGGGCTATG
>JANODP010000563.1:0-2103 GCA_031412755.1 Schlesneria sp.
TGCGTCGCGCGATCGGCTTCGGACGAAAGCGTGAGTCCGTCGCGTGCCAGGTCGGCGGCGAGGAATGAGTCGAGAGACGAGAGTCGAGAGTCGAGAGCCAGTCGAGTTGGCGGTCCGTCTCGACTGACTCTCGACTCTCGACTCTCCGCTCTCGACTCATTCCTCGCCGCCGACCTGGCACGCGACGGACTCACGCTTTCGTCCGAAGCCGATCGCGCGACGCAGATTCGTCGTGTCAGCTTCGATCTCACCGGGCTGCCTCCCACGCCGGAAGCGATCACCGAATTCGTGGACGACCGCAGCGAGGATGCCCACGCGCGGATGGTCGATCGCTACCTCGCGTCACCGCAATTTGGCGAGCGGCTCGGCAAGATCTGGCTCGACGCGGCGGGCTATGCCGACTCGAACGGTTACTTCAACGCTGACAGCGACCGCCCGCTGGCCCATCGCTACCGCGACTACGTCATCCGTGCGATCAACAGCGACAAGCCGTTCGATCAGTTCGTCAGAGAACAAATCGCCGGAGACGAAATCGCCGGCAGCCAGGTTCGCAACGGCGAAACACTCTCATTTCCCGACCTCTCCGCACCCTCGCCCCTCGCCCCCCAACCCTCGACCCTCATCGAACTGCTCGAAGCCACGCACTATCTCCGCAACGGGCAGGACGGCAGCGGCGAGAGTGACGGCAATCCGGACGAGGTCCGGATCGACCGCTACACCGTGATCGAGACGACGATGCAGAACCTCTCGACGGGCCTGTTCGGGTTGACGATCCAGTGTGCCAAATGTCACGACCACAAGTTCGAGCCGCTCACGCAGCGCGACTACTACAGTTTTCAGGCGGTCCTGATCCCGGCCTTTCCGCCCGAGCAATGGGTCAAGCCCAACGACCGCTTCGTCTACGCCAGCCTTCCCGGTGAAATGGAAGCGTGGCAGGCCAAACTCTCACAAGCCGAGTCTGTCATCGCGCGGAGCCAGTCCGAGATCGGCGAGTGGGTCAAACAGCATCGGCCGCGCGGCACGATCGTTTTCGCCGATGCCTTCGATGGTCCGCCCGAGTCGCTTGCCAACTCGTGGAGTCACACCGCGCCGGGCGACGACGCGCCGGCGGGCACCGCCGCCGTCAACGTCAACTCGCGCGACGCTCCCGGCGCGATCATCGTCGATGGCCGGCTGCAACTCATCGAGGGAGGCCCCGGCGGCGACAAGTGGCTGTCGACCCGCGAGGCCATCGACTGGACGCCCGATGTCGTGGGAGCCTCGATCCAGGCGACGTTCGATCTGGTCGAGAATCATCTCGGAGACTCGAAGCCCGCCGAGCGGATCGGCTATCTATTCGCCGCGCACGACTTCAACGACAACAGCCCGACGCCGGGAGGCAACATCCTCGTCGATGGCCATCCCTCCGGCAGTTCGGCGGTCTTCCTCGACTATCCCGGCGGCGACTCGAAGCAGTCGGGCGTCATCGGGACGAGCGGTTACGTGCCGGGACGCAACTTCGGCATCCGCATCACCAACAAGGGGGACGGCAAGTTTGTGCTGGAACATCTCGTCGATTGGCAGGTCGAGGAGAAGACACTCACGCTCACCGAAAGCGATCTGCCCGCCGGCGGTTTTGGGTTCGAGTTCTGTTGCTCGCGCAGCTTCGTCGTCGACAACGTGTCCATCGAAACGTTTGCCCCGAGCGACGGTAAGAATCCGCTCAACGAGTTCCTCAACGAGTTGAAGGCGAAACGTCAACCGCTGGAGGCCGCACTGAAGACGAAGACCGCGCTGGCCGGTGCGCGGCCGGGCAAGATCGCCTGGACGACCGACCTGACCGACCCGACCAAAAAACCCCCGCAGACGCACGTCCTGCTGCGCGGCAACTACAACACGCCGGGCGAGCCCGTGGAACCGGCCTGTTTCGCGGTCTTGAGCGATCCTGTCCCCTCTCCCCCGTCTTCGGGGGAGAGGGTTAGGGTGAGGGGGGGCGTTGGAGTCACTGGGGTTGTTCTTGGGAGACGGCTTCGAAGGTGAGTCGCTTGAGTTTGATGGAGGCACAACACCATTCGGGGGGGGGCCCCCCCACCCCACCCCCCCCCACCCGGGGGGGGGGGGGGG
>JANODP010000564.1:0-3530 GCA_031412755.1 Schlesneria sp.
AAACAAGACCGTAAACTACTTCCCTACCAGACTCTCTTCCGTTGTCATGATGGTGCGAGTCGCCTTGCGGGTCTCGGTGTAGGGCACGTTGACCGTGAAGTTCTGGACAACGTCTTTCGTGACCGGCGTCATGATGGTGCGAGTCGCCTTGCGCGTCTCGGTGTAGGGGACGTTGACCGTGTAGGTCTGATCGACGTTCTCTGTCACCTGCCTGTTCTCGACGTACTTTTCCTCGCGAGTCCGAGCCTCATTCTCGCTGTACGCCACGGTCCGCGTGCGGGTCTCGGTGCGAGGAACCTGCCTGCTCACCGTGTACTTCCGTTCCTTCTGTTCCTGCTTGTACTCGGTGACTTGAACCTTGCGGGTTTGGGTCACCATCACCGGTTCCATCACGGTCTGCTCGACCATGACGGGACCACACGCTGGTGCAGCCGGAGCACAAGCGCTTGGCATTGAGGCACAGCACGAAGCCGGCGCACAGCACGCCGCTACCGGCTGACAACAACGCGAGCGACGCCCGTGTCCAGCCTCGGTCACTGACCCCAGCACGGCCAGCGCCACCAACAACAGACCCCATTGCTTCACCATGAAAATCCCCCCCTCGATTAAGGATCGACCCACATACCGCTGGACCCCCCAGCGGTAAACGAAAAAAGCCGACGTGGCGGAACACCCGGAGGTTTTCCACCACGTCGGCTTACTCTTCAACCGGCCTCCCGGCATGGCCGGGTTGCCTTTCAAGTAGTCATCCGAAACTGAATTCAGCGATTCGACGGAGCCGATTTCAGTCTGACACAGGCTCCGTAACGACGGGCATCATACTGTTGAGAAACGAGAAAAGTAAGTCAGTGTTTGTTTTGTGATTGGCTATAGCTCGTCCGCTTATGGTCGCGTGATCGTGACGGTGTTGCTACCGGCATCATTGGGTTCTGACAGTTTCATTCAAAGGATCCAGGGCTTGAAGGATCCGGTGGTCGGTTCAGGCGGCTCAAGCGGTAAGAGGTACACAGAAGCCGTTGCCCGATGGATTGAGCCTTCAATGGTTCCATTCACCTTTGACCCATTAGGCCGAGACCTCGACCGCCAGGATGGAGATATCGTCGTGAGGTTTCGCGAATCCATGCCACCGCTCAATGTCTTCCAGCAGCGTAGCGACACCCTCCTTTAGCGGTTTGGACCGCCGTTGGCCGATCGCCTCCAAGAGCCGGGCGTTGCCAAACGGCTTGCCCGCAGAGTCCATCGCCTCGGGGACACCGTCGGAGTAGAGGTACAGCCGGTCTCCCGCCTCCAAGTGGACCACCCGCTCCTCGTAAGCGTCGTCGGCCATGCCGATCGGGAACCCCTCGCTCTCCAAAATCACCGGATCGGTTCCCGAGGGCAGATGCACCGGGCCGGGATGTCCGGCGGAGACGTAGCGAAACTCCCCGGTTGCAGCGTTCAGAATTCCGTAAACCATCGTCGCGAACTGCCCGGTTGCCGAATCGAATGGGAAGAGCCGGTTCAATCGAGCGGCGACCTCAGCGGGTGGCGTGATGTCGAACCGATCCCCAGCGTCTCCAGCCCGGATCAGAATCGAGGACGGCTCCGACGGCGGCGAGAGGAGACGGCTCATTGTCACCGACAAGAGGGCCGATGCCACGCCGTGGCCGCTGACGTCCAGGATGTAAAGCCCGACCTTGTCATCGCCGAGTGGGATGACGTTCAAGCCATCGCCCGCCAGTTCGTCGCAGGGCCGGTAAATCCAGGCGAAGTCCGTGCCCGGGACGCGAGGCGCCTCGCGGGGTAGGAACGTCTCCTGAATCTTTGCCGCCGCCTTCAGGTCGCGGGACCTCCGGTCGTTGGCCTTCACCAATCGCGCGTTGGTCTCCTCCAACTCGATTTGCAGGCTGCGCAGCATCAGGTGCGTTTCGACACGCGCGTGCAATTCTTCCATCTGAAACGGCTTGGTGATGTAATCCACCCCGCCCATGGAGAACGCCTTCACCTTGTCCAGTTGCTCGGTGAGAGCACTGATGAAGATGACGGGAATCGCCTTGAGCTTGTCGTCAGCTTTGAGGTGTTCGCACACTTCATAACCGTTCATCTCCGGCATATTGATGTCGAGCAGGATCAAGTCCGGGGGATCGCGCTGCGCCGCCAGCAGCGCCAGCTTGCCGCTGGGAACGGGGCGAACTTTATACCCGCGGTCCTTGAGCATTCCGGCCAGCACCTGGAGATTGGCGGAGGTGTCGTCCACAACCAAAATGTTGGCGGGTTGCACCGCATCACTTTTAGGCGTCTCCAGATTCATGCAGGGCCTCCCGTGCTGAATAAATCCAGCAGCTTCTGGTATTGGAAGCCTTCGGCCAGGCGGCGCAGCCCCCGGGCAATGCGGGGATCGCGAGCTTCAACTTCCTGGATCTTTGTCAGCAACTGATCCAGATCCGCCGTGATGACGGCGTCACGCATCGGGTCGATGAGGTCTTGCGGCCAGCCCATGAGGGACTCGGGTGTGAGCTCGGCCGCTTCCTCCTGGTCCGCGACTGCGGGGTCCGCGGCGTAGACATACTCCACTCCGACGTGGGTGTGAATCTTCTGGAACAGCTCCACTTCCCGGAACGGCTTGCTGATAAAATCGTCGGCACCGATCTCCATCAACTCCTGGCGGTTTTCGTCCATCGCACTGGCAGTCACCGCGATAATCTTGGTGTCCTCACCGCCAGCCATGGCCCGGATCCGGCGGATCGCCTCATGGCCGTCCATCACCGGCATCCGGAAATCCATCAGGATCAGATGGGGCCGCCACTGCTCAAACTCCTGGACGGCTTCCGCGCCGTTGGTCGCCAGCCGGATCTCGAAGCCGACGGGTGTCAGAAGCTGCGCCAAGAGCTGGCGGTTATCCTCGATGTCGTCGGCAATCAGCACCCGGCATGTCGCCTGTCCCGGCTGGAGCCTCAGGACATGCCGGGGTGTGTCTTTCGCTTGAACCGCCTGGGCTTCCCCCTCCTTCAATGGCAGGTGAATGACGAAAACGCTCCCTTTGCCAACCTGGCTGCTCAACGTGATGTCTCCGCCCATCAGGCGAACAAACTCCCGGCTGATGGCCAAGCCGAGCCCTGTTCCGGTCCCGGCTTGTTGCCCGGTCTTGGTCTGCTCGAAATGCCGGAACAACTTGTCTTGGTCGTCCGGTGAAATGCCCGGACCCGTGTCTTCGATTTCGACCTGGAGAAAAGGTTCCGTCGCGCCCTTGCGATCCACCCGGACGCGCATGGCGACGCCGCCCTGCTCGGTAAACTTGACGGCGTTGCCGAGCACATTAATGAAGACCTGACGCAGCTTGTTGATGTCGGTCACGATGTATTGGGGGACCTGGCCGATCATCTCCACCGAGAACGACAACTTTTTCTCATCCGTGCGGACGCGGAACATCATCTCCAGATCTTTGAGCAGCACGGGCAGGTCGAATGTGGAAGGGTTCAGCGTCGTGCGGCCCGCTTCGATCTTGGACATCTCCAGGATGTCGTTGATCAGGGCCAGCAGATGCTCGCCGC
>JANODP010000565.1:0-2999 GCA_031412755.1 Schlesneria sp.
CAGCGACCAAGATCGGCTTCGGAGCGGGGGGGGTGAGCCCCCTGAATCACCTTGCAATTGCAAAAGACGCGAATTCAGGGGGCTCACGCCCCCCGCTCCGAAAGCCCCCGAGTACTCCATCAATCGACATACAAAAAGGCGTTTGAACTGAGCAGAGCCTGACACAACAGGGCGAGTGCCTGCGTGGCGGGCGGCGTTTGTTTCGGTCGCTCGGCCTCGGGCAGTTTGGCTCGGGCTTCGTCGAAGTAGGTGGTTTGCAGGGTGAGGAATTCGGTCGCGCGAGTCGACTCCTTCTCCGTCGGGACGCGTCCGTAGGCGAGCTGCCACGCGCGCTGGATGCGTGCGGCGGGTTCGGTGGCGGAGGTCTCTTCGATGCGGCGTGCGAACGCCTCGGACTGCTTCACGAGGAAGTCGTTGTTCATCATCAGTAACGACTGCGGGGCGACAGTACTAAACGTGCGGCGTTCGCAGTTCGGGGCCATGCCCGCGAGATCGAACGGCTCCAGCATGCCGAGCGGCATCGAACGCCGGACCTGCACGTAGACGCTGCGCCGAAACTCATCCTCGCCGAGTCCGTCTTGTTTGCCGATCAGGATGCCGTTTCCATCGCGCTCGCCCCGGCCGACGATGTTCTGGCCATCGGCATCCGGCAGGACACTGATCGCCGGGCCGAACAGCTTGTCGCTGAGCCGCCCCGAGACCGCGAGAATCGCATCGCGAATCGCCTCGGCTTCCAACCGCCGGACCGACATGCGGGCGAGCAGCCGATTGTCGGGATCGACGAGTTGCAGCGCGTCGGTCCGCAGCGATGACTGTCGGTACGCGGTCGAATTGACGACGAGGCGATGCAATCGCTTGAGTTGCCAGCCGCCGCGCACAAATTCGTCGGCCAGCCAATCGAGCAGTTCCGGATGCGACGGGCGATCGCCCAAGACGCCGAAGTCGGCCGGCGTCGCTACGAGTCCGCGGCCGAAGTGATGCATCCAGACACGGTTCACAAACACGCGGGCCAGCAGCGGATGCCGTCCGTTCGTGAGGTGCCGCGCGTAGGCCAGCCTTCGCCCCGACGTGGGCAACTGCGGATCATCAACGGGAAACTCGACCGGCGATGATCCGATCACGCTCAACTCGGCCGGCGTGACCGTTTGTTTCGGCTGATTGATGTCGCCTCGATAGAAGACGGCCGTCGTCGGGAGATGTCCTGGCGGCTCGGTGAGGCACGCGACGAAATCGTCCTTCGGCCGCTTGGCCCGCGCCTCACCTTTTAGTTTCTCGTACCGAGTGGAGATCTCGACCGTACGGGGACCGTCAAACAGCGAGATCGTGCCGTGATTCACTTCGAGACTGGGGTAGTCCTTCAAAAGCTGCTTCTGAAAATCGGTTCGCTTCTCCGGTTTGGTTGCCTTCGCGTCGCGAGCCGCTTCGCGCAATTCGTCGTCCAGCTTGGCAAGTTCACGTTCGTAGACTTCGGCGACGAGCTTGTCGAATTCTTTGACTCGCCCCCCCTCAAGCACAGCCACTTCCTTGTCGACCGCCGCCGCCTGTTCGTGATCCGCTGGTGACCAGAGGTTCACGAGACGCTGCGCCGGCGGCTTCCAGTTCTTCCAGTCATAGGCCGGCTCGAACAACGCACGGAAGCGGTAGTAATCGACCTGCGAGATCGGGTCGTAACGGTGCGAGTGGCACTGGGCACAGCCGACCGAGACCCCGAGCAGTGCGGTCGATGTGATCTTGATCGTCTCGGCCACGACCTCGTTGCGGGCGACGTTCTGATCGACGCCGCCTCCCGTTCCATCCGGCCCCATTCGCAGAAATCCGGTCGCCGTCAGGCAGTCGGTCTGGTCTCGCGACAGGTTTTGATAGGGCGGCGCGAGAAGCTCGTCGCCCGCAAGCTGCTCGACCACGAAGCGGTCGAACGGCTTGTCGTCGTTAAAGGCCGACACCACATAATCGCGATACTTGAACGACCACGGCCGAACAGGATCAACCTCGGTGTAGCCGTCGCTGTCCGCGTAGCCGGCAACATCCAGCCAGTGCCGTCCCCAACGCTCACCATAGCGGGGCGAGTCCAGCAACTCGTCGATCAGCTTCTCCCACGCATCGGGCGACGCATCGGCCAGCCAGAGCTCGACCAACTCGGGCGCCGGCGGCAGACCATGTAAATCGATGTGGACTCGCCGCAGCAGCGTCAACCGGTCCGCCGGTGGTGAGTACGCGGGAGCCGTTCCGTCCTGTCCCGCTTCCAATCGCTTCAACAAAAACGCATCGACGGGCGACGCCACCAACTCGGGGCGAGCGACCACCGGGACGGGAGGTCGCTGCACCGGTTGGAAGGCCCAGTGCGACCGTTCCTCGTCGGTCCACGGACTCTCGGCCGGGACCGCCTCCGGCTCGGCCCGAGCGGTCTTGGCTCCCTGCGCGAGCCACTCGCGCAGCACGGATCGCTCCTGCGGCGACAACTTCTTCTTCCCCGGCGGCATCTCGTCGGCGGAGACGCGTTTCCAGATCAGACTCGCGTCCGGTTGGCCCGGCGCAATCGCGGGACCGGACTCGCCCCCCTTGCTCATGAACCGCACGAGCCGCAGGTCGAGTCCCGCTTCGGGCTTCTCTTCCTCACCATGACATTGCCAGCAGTGCGCCTTCAGCAACGGCCGCACGTGCGTCTCGAAGTAGAGCGGAGACGCGGCGGCTGGTTGAGTCGTCGCAGGCGTGGCGACCACAGCGGCCTCGTCCGCGCAGACGACGGTCGTGCAGATGCCAAGCCCCGACCGATCGATCATCGCTTGGAGGAACACAACGGCGGCGAACGTGAACGCAATTCCAATGCGTGACATCGCGACAATCCCGGGCAGGCTGAACAGGCAAGAGTTTCCGGCGGCGAGAACATCCTAGCTCATGCTCAGACCGTCGAATAGCGGCGACCACCCGTCAATCTGCGCGAATGGGAACGCCCGACGGCACCGCTGATGAGGCGTAGTCGTCAATTGGTAGTCCTCTTC
>JANODP010000566.1:0-20543 GCA_031412755.1 Schlesneria sp.
CATTGCAACTCACGCGAATTCAGGGGACTCACGTCCCCCGCTCCGAAGCAGGTTTTGAAACTGCCCGGCTACCCGTGCGTCCACTCGTCGATCGACTTCGGCCAGTCGTTCTTGAGCAGCCGCGACAGCGAACGATCGGCGAGCACCTTCCCCTCCGTCTGACAGCGGGCGCAGTAGTTGGTCTCGTTGTCGGCGTAACGGATCCGTTGCACGGGCGAGCCGCAGTCCGGACACGGCTTGCCGAACCGGCCATGCACAGCCATCTCGGGACGAAAGGCCGTCACCCCCTCGGGAAAGCCGGAGCCCGCCTCCGTGCGAAGCCGTTCGATCCAGAGCTGCAACGTCCGGCGAGTCGCCTCGTGCAGCCGTTCGATCTCGGCGCGGGTCAGCTTCTGAGTAAGTTTGATCGGCGACAGACGCGCCGCGTGCAGAATCTCGTCCGAGTACGCGTTGCCGATCCCGCTGAAGAGATGCGGATCGGTGAGCGACCTCTTCACCGTATGGTTCTCGCGCGCCAGAGCCCCCGCAAACTGATCGACCGTCGCCGTGAAGACATCCAACCCGCCGGGATCATGCCACGGCAAACCGATGCTGCTGCCGAGAACATGCAGCGACGCCCTCCGCTTCGATCCCGCCTCCGTCAGCATCAGCGTCCCGTTCGCGAAGTCGAACGCCGCCAGACCGATCTTCCCGACCAGATTCGCCCCCGCCGGCTTCCAGTGCAGCCGACCGGCGATCATCAGGTGCAGCACCAGCCAGTGATCGTTCTCGAACCCGATGGCGATCCGCTTCCCCAGCCGCCGCAACGCGACCACTTGCTCCCCCTGCACCGCTTCCACGGGCGGCTCGAAGGTTCGCAACAGGAACGGACTGACGATGCGCACCTTGTCGAGAGTCTGACCGACCACCCGTGGTTCCAGTGCTTCGAGATAAACGGTGATATCGGGAAGCTCGGGCACGATGACAGAGGCCGCAACGGTAAGAGGTCCGATAAACGACGAGCCAGTGTCGCGAACGAACCTCACCGCGCCAATTCGCCGAGTACCACTCCGCACTCCCCATCCCGCCGGTCCTGTCTTCTCGGCGTCCTCTGTGCCTCTGTGGTTTGAAAACAATTCTCACCACAGAGGCACAGAGGGGACGGAGAAGAGGGCGAACATCAGCGGCTCAGGCGGGCGCGGACATCGTCGAGTGGCCGGAATGGGAGCATTTCACGAAATTCCGGGGCTTCGTCCAAAGCGAGACTCCAGCCCCGGCGACCCACCTGCGCGATAGTGTCTCAGGCCCGGAGGGCCGTCAGGAAATAGCCCGGCCCGTGAGGGCCGGGGGAGTGTGGCAGAGAAATCATTGAGGTCCGCAGGACCGGCACGAGATCCGTGACACCCCGCGCAGTCCCTGTCAGCGGGACAGTGTCGGCCCTTCGGGCCTCAGGCGTGATGACGGGTCCGTTCCCGGCCCTGACGGGCCGGGCTATTTCCTGACGGCCCTCCGGGCCTCAACGTCTCACGACTTGATCTTGCCGCGGCGAGTGGCCGGGGTTGGAGCGTTTCGCGAAACCCCGGGGCTTCGTCAAACGCGACTCCAGACCCGGCCACCCCACCGGAGCGCCCCGCCACCCAGCCGTTAGTCTTGACCTCAGTGCCGTCCCCGTTTGCCATGGCTGCCATACATGTCGCCTCCGCTTGCAAGGATATCGTGATAGGCGGCATGCAGTGCTATCAGTGATAGGCTGCGTGCCGCCTATCACGCTACGGACATTTCCGATTTTCTCAATGGAACTGGTTGACAAGCCGCATTTTTCAAGGCAGTCTGACCCCCGACAGCGTTGAGCCGCTTCCAGTGCCAAGCCGAGTTAGGCTGCATGCTGCTCAATAAGACTGTTGGGCGAACCGGAGTGAGGCATCTCTCACATCATCGCATTTACAAAACTGGAGGGTGCGAAAATGGAGCCGAAGCCTAAAGACGAGTCGTGGGGTGCATGGGCAGTGGGGTTATTTGTGGCGGCGATGGTTGCCCTTAGAGCAATGTTGAACCGCGAACCAGCGCCTCCGCCGCAAGAGCCGGCTCCTGTGGTTGTCCAATCGCCATCAGTACCCACCCCTATACCCGCAGAAACGCCGATTCAATATGATTATTTCCTTTGTTGGGGCGAATGGGTCAACGATCATGGTACATGGAAAAAACAGATGACGGATCGGACAACCGGTCAGCGGTATCGTCATCCCGGATATTTTGTCGCCCGACTCCATAAGGGGACTACGCCAGACCCAAACGGCGAGTTTGTCACGATTGACGCGGCTACTACCGGACTTGTTTCAGTCGAATGGCAAGCCGGACCATTTCCCAACGAAGCAGAGGCTTGGAAGGCCAAGCCGCAGAAAAATCACTAATCATTTCAAGACGGGCGGATGGCCGGGGCGATGCATTGGCCAACATCGGGTGCGACTGGCGGCAGCTTGGGTTGCCAGTGCCTTCAGGCTGCACTCATCAATGACGGCTCAAAGAATGTTGCACGGATTTCTGGTCAGCGGATAGAAAGCTGCTCGACGTCCGAGAGGCTCCAAAACCAAAACGCCCAACAAGCGGTTCAAGCCGACACGGACAAGCGGCAGGTTTTCGGCAAGCGATGCTGGTCCCGAAATGAATGTCTGTCGTAGTTCGCGCCGCTTGTCCGTGCGGCTTAACCTGATCGTTCGGCGATCAAACCGCCGAACCGCAAGTCGATGGCGGCGTTGGCAAAGGTTCGCCGCTACCGCCTGACGGTACTCAATCTCAAACCGCTGCGGATCACCCGCCTCGGCGAGACGCTGCACTTCCTGCGTGACCCGCGCCAGTTGTTGAAGCACCTGCTCCACGTTGTCGTCGAGTTGCCGCAGTCGTCGCAGACTCTCGACCATCGCCTGCGGCTGGAAGTCGGGGAGTTGACTCGCCACCCCCACGAGGCACTGCACGGCATGATCGAGCATCCGCTCGTAGGCCAGGTCGCTGTCGATGTTCAACACCCCCTGAGGCAACGGACGCAGGGAGACATACGCCTCGACCAGCTTCCGCGGTTCCAGGTCATGCTTCAACAACAGCCCGGTCGACAGATCCGCCTGAAGAGTCAGCGTCAGTTGTTCGGCGATCCCCTGGGAGTCGATCAGGGGATTGTCCTTTGCCTCCTGATCCAACCGCGACTGGATCTGCCGCACGACTTTGAGCGCATACCTGCGGATGTCGCCGACCGCCTCCATCCGGTCGATGGCGTCCTTGATCCGGTCCTTTGCCAGATCGGCGAGTACGTCGACGACGACATCGCCCGCCTCGCCGAGCAGGCCCCCGTCATGCAGGACTTCGCCGTGAGGGCCGACGATCTGACCCTGCTCACCCAGATATCTCTTGAAGAGAAACTTGGCGGCGGCCAGCGTCAACTGCGTCAATAGAACGGTTTCGATGCTCATGCCCGACAGATTACGTTGGGAAAGACAATGCGTCGATGAAGAGACTTATCACTGGACGTCGGGCTATCCCGCACGCGGTGGCGGATGAGACTTCTGAGCGGGGCGGCGCGAGCTCTCCGTGAAGTTGAGGGTTGAGGGTCGAAGGTTGAGGGGAAAAGTCGGGTCTGAACTCTGTCCATCAACCCTCGACCTTCAACCATCAACTCCACGAAGAACCAGGGGCTCACGCGGCCAGAACTGTCAGGGTCGACAGATGCGCTGCCCTATGGCGATGTCAGCCGATCAATCAGACTTTCAACGGATGCTGTCGCGCCACCCGCCCGGTACTTGGTGGCAAACGTCTCGGCCGACTCGTGGTATTTATTTTGATTGAGTAGCTCGGCGAGTTGTTGGTAGGCGTCGTGCGGTTCCTTCGGGCGAACGGTGACACCGGCACCAAGGCGTTGGACGGCGGCGGCGATCAGTTCCTGTTCCAGGTGCAGCGGGACGACCATCACGGGCTTGCCGGCGAGCAGCAGTCGGGCGGTGGTCGTGTGATTGCCGTTGGTGATCGCGACGTAACACTCGCGGGCCATCTGCGCGAGGTCCACGTTCGGAGGCGCGAAGGTCATTGTGGCCGACGCATGCTTGCGGCGCGAATCGGCAGAGAGACCGTCGCAGGCCACGATCGACGGCAGTTCCAGCTTGTTGAGCAATTCCAGCAGCGCGTCGAGGGCCTCGAACGGCTTCAGATACGCGAACACGCGGCGGCGCTGTCCCAGCGGCCAGACGACGCGCGTGCCGGGCCGCTCGGGAGGGAGGCCCGCATACTCAACGGGGCCGCGCTCGGGGTAGTGGTCCAGTTCGCGCACCGTGTTCAACACGTGCCGGTCCGCCGCATGAAACACGTCGGCCAGTGAGGCGATGGCGGGCAGGTCGTGCTGTCGCAGCGCGACGTTGATCGTTTGCACGACGCGCGACTCGTTGTCGGCCAACTGTTCGACTGACTTCAAATGCGACAACGTCGAAAACGCGGGGAGCGGAGATTGAGGAGGCGGCAGGCAGAAACCCATTCCAATGGTCGCGGTGCGAATGCCGCTGCCGCGCAGCGCGAGCAGCGCCGTCGGGCTGTAATCGGCCAGCACCAACTCGGGACGAATGCTCGACAGCAGGTTTCTCCAGGCCGCGATGCGCAACGTCACATCGGCGACATCGGCGAAGCCCACGTTGTGCAGGATGTGAGCCGCCGAGATCGTCGGCTGATAGACCATCTCCGGGCGATGCTGCGACAGCGGAGCCTGCCAGTAACGCAGGGTCAATCCCTCGAAAACACGCCCCGCGCGAGCCAGATCGCGCGACACGACATGTACGGCGTGACCGCGCTCCAACAGCGATCTCAGCAACTCGCGATGCGGCGCGAGATGCCCCATGCCGGCGCCGAGTTCCCAGGCGAACAGAATCGTGCTCATCTCGCGGGACCATCACAAACGGAAGTGGAAGTACGGGCTGCGAGTTGTACTCGTAACGATTGTGCCACCCTATCACACAGGATCTGGGTTTGCCGTGAACAGCGGTGCTTGACCATGAAACATCCGTGGGATTAGCTTGGCGGTTGCACATCCCAGACGACATCGCACTGGCCTGGCTGCGTCGGCGCTCAACGCCAGGGCCGCTCATCGAGCTTTTAACTTCGCCGTGGTTCGAACGGATCTCCGACCCAAGAGGGCGCCTCTTCATGACTCAGCCATCGACCGGCCAGCAAACGTCCTATGATCGCGTCCCCTACAAGAGTCATCCCTTTCCGCAGACACATCCCGACCGGCTGGCCACGATTGCCACGCTGTTTGGGATGCGTCCCGCGCCCGTCGAAGGCTGCCGCGTACTGGAGTTGGGCTGCGCGAGTGGTGGCAACCTGCTGCCGATGGCCGACCAGTTCCCGGACAGCCGGTTTGTCGGGATTGACGCTTCCTCGCGGCAGATTGCGGACGGCAATGAACTGCTGGCCAAATCCGGCCTGACCAACGTCGAGCTCCGCTGCCAGGACATCCTGCAATTCACCTGCGACGAGCCGTTCGACTTCATCATCTGTCACGGGGTCTACTCGTGGGTTCCCGATCCCGTGCAGCAGAAGATTCTGGACATCTGTCGCGAGGGTCTGGCTTCGAACGGCGTCGCTTACGTCAGCTACAACACATACCCCGGTTGGCACATGCGGGGGATGATCCGCGACATCATGCGGTATCGCGCGCAGTCGTTCGACGATCCCCGTCAAAAGCTCAATCAGGCGCGGGGGCTGCTCACCTTTCTGAGCAACTCGGTGAAGGGCGAGCACAACCCGTACGGCCTGCTGTTGCGGCAGGAGTTGGAGTCGATCAGCCGCTCGGACGATTCGTACCTGCTGCACGAGCACCTGGAGGACGTCAACGAACCGCTCTATTTCCACGAG
The DNA here is from genome assembly GCA_031412755.1 of Schlesneria sp. Classification (GTDB taxonomy): domain Bacteria; phylum Planctomycetota; class Planctomycetia; order Planctomycetales; family Planctomycetaceae; genus Schlesneria. Next base: position 5,866 of record JANODP010000566.1, read on the forward strand.
TTCGCCGAACGGGCCGGTGGTGCGGGCATGCAGTATCTCGGCGAGGCCGACTTCGGCGTGATGTCGGTCGAGAACTTCCCGGAACAGGTGCGCGGGATGCTGCTCAGCGTGTCGCGCGACATGATCGAGGTCGAGCAGTACATGGACTTCCTGCGCAACCGGGCCTTTCGTCAGACGCTACTCTGCCGGGATGACGTGTCACTCGACCGGTCCGATCCCCACCGCCACCTGTCGCGATTGAGAGTCTCCACCAACGCCAGGCCCGAGGCGGATCGCCCCAACTCCGCGCCATCCAATCCGGCCGTTGCTCCGCCTGCTGCCGGGCGCGAGCCTCCCGTACTGTTCGACAACATCGACATCGCGAACTCCGCGCCGCTGGTCTTCCGGCGCGGAGGCGGAACGTTGACGACGAGCGATGCGGTGGTGAAGGCCGCCATCCTGCACCTGAATCGAATCTGGCCCGCATCGATGCCGTTCGTGGAACTCGCATCCCTCGCCCGGTCGACAGCAACCGGTCGCCCCGCTGCCGTCGGGGGAGACGTGATGAGCGCCGCCACAGAGCCGCTCGCCAGCACGTTGCTCCGCTGTTTCGCAACCTCGACCGTGGACCTGCGCAGCACGGCCCCGCGCTTTGTGGGCCGGGTCTCGGAGACTCCGACCGCCTCACCCCTGGCGCGAGCCCAGGCCGCCGCCGGACCGAACGTCACCAACCGCCTGCACGAAACCGTCCCGCTCGACGACGTGCAGCGGCAGGTGCTGACCAAATGCGACGGCCAAAACTCGCCCGCCGACCTGATCGACCACCTCTGCGAAGCGGTCACTGGGGGCAACCTGATCCTTCACCACGAAGGCCGCCGCATCACCGACCGCGACACCGCCCACCGCCTCGCCACCGAGGCCCTGCCGTCCGTGCTCACGGGATTCGCTCAACGGGCATTGCTCATCGGGTGAGCGGAATCAAAGTTCATTCGTGAAATCGTTTTCGAGCAGAGGCATCCAAAGCCGCATGGCCCAGAAATCGCTTTGGATGTCTGGGTGATGAAATCACAAGAAACTCATCCCCCCTGCAGTGTGATTTGAGATCCTGCCTCTTGTCGCTCTGCGACCCAGACGCCCAAAGCCGCGTCTCAACCACCCCATCTAGTTTACGTATCAATCGCCATCTCCAGCCGGTTAAGAAAATCATCAAATGAATCCGCGATCAGATGTATGTTCTGCCGTTTTACATCTAATGGCATCGGCACTCCGAAATCTTCAAGGTATGTCTGCTCATCCTCTGGTTCATCTCTTTCGTCCCAATAGAATACTTTTCCAGTATCTGACCCATTGATCCCGAGGCAAATCTGACTACCCCACGAGTCGCCAATTGGAATCATACTATCTGGTATCCGACCTTGATAATAACGGATACGGACACCTAATCCATATGGGTCGGATGAGTCCGTATCTGCCCCATAAAATGCACTGAACAGACATTTGTTGTCCTTTGAAACGCTTAACGGCAGCGGATTTAGTGAACGAAACTTTATGAATGGGTGATTCTCGGACGAGCCAGCAAAACAAGATGCGCCGTATTTCAATAGGAACGTACGATAACTTTCAGGAAGTGGCATGAGAATCTGGCTTTCAATCGAACCGATCTCTGCCTCCGACATCGGCCTCAAGCGATCGCCAACAACGGGGCGGATTCCCCCGAGACGCTGGGTAATCTCATCGAAGAAGTTCATAGCCCATTCCCCAGATCAAGGGTTCCGAAGATCAAATGCACCGCCGGTATGTCGAATACCGGGCAATGGTGGTATCGCCCTGGAATTACCATGCAATTCCCATGGAATCAACTGGATTTCGTTCCCTCCAGCATGGTGAGGAGTAACACGCTGTTGTCTTAACCACTCTTGAGTCTGACTAACTGTCCAACCTTTCTTTTCGGCAATTGTTCGAATCATCTTTGGCATGTCATCGGGATGGCCAGTTAGTGGCACTGTTGACGTAAAGTTGCCCTTTGACCACCTCGAAAAATCAGGCCGACCTTCGCGGTACGGAATGACATCCCCAGGCTCAAGGCCGAACGCTTTGGGATTATCAGGGGTGAACACGCTATTGCCCGGGGTTCCGGACCATGTCCCTTTATCCCTAGGAAGCCTTAAGCCCGGTGGGCGAACCCAGTCATCGGAAGGAGGATTCCAATACTTCGCTGCAGATTTTGCGGTGTCCTCGTTGAAGGGTCTCCCATCATCAGCGAATTTGCGCACCGTTCCTGAAATATCATCGTAAACTTCCCATGTGCCGTCGGCGAGTTGACGCGCACTGTACGTATTGTGCGCCCAGATTGAGAAGCCCCACGATGCGTCACCGACGAAGTAGGTGTGGTCTTCGGCGACACGGAGGTTGTAGACCGCTGACGTTCGTCCGGTGAGAGTGACTTCTTCGACCGGCGTGAGCGTCCCGTCGTGGCCGACAAGACAGTCGCCAGGCTCGAGTTCGCACGTCCTCTTCCAGCCTTGGCCCGGCACGTAAAACGGGTGCTCGGCGGTGGTCTCGATCACTCGCCCGCCGACGCGCAGTTCTGCGATCAGTCCGGTGAGTTGGAAGACTCGTTCGACCCTCCGTTCGAGAACCTGTCCTTCGGGATGATGTTCAGACTTCGAGAGGATTGCATCACCCGGCTTGAATTGCTCAATCGGTTTCGAGCCATCCGGCGTGAGCAACGGTGTTCCCGCGACGAAGCATGTCGCGTCCAGAATCTCCAGGCCAAAGTGTCGCCGAACCGCATCGTCGCCTTCGCCAGCAATCTGACGAACTGCATCGTCGCCCAATGAACCCGACTTGGGAATTAGGAATTTCAAGCCATTTTTCGCCACTCCGACGACAAACAAGGCATTGTCGGCAGTTTCGTAGACTTCCAGCACTTTGTGCTGCATCGCTCCACGTACTCGCGCATCCCTGCGAAGTTGGCGGGCCATGGGATCGATTTCCGCGATCGTCTTCCCATCGACCGCCTTCATCATGTCTCGGTAGCCTCTGGCCTCTCGGTCGATGTTGGCTTTGAATTCTTCCTCCGTCGTGTAGAAAGCCTTTCCAAGCACGGACCAGAAGCCATTCCAGGCGTTGCGATTTGTGATCGCCTCCCAGTCACGGATTTCCTGTTCCGAGAGCTCATACGGGCGACCATCGACAGTCCAGAATACTCCGGTACCCCTGTTTGGCGAATCCATCCGTGACACATCAGGCCGATAACGGTTCCTGAATTCCGTAGAAATGTCAGGCAGCGGTGTTTTCGAGTGCCCACCGCCGAGTTCCTGGAGCTTCGGGCTCCCGTTTGATCCTGGTCGATACAGACCATCCTCAAAACTCGGACGTGGATCGCCGAGGCGGATGCGGTGGACGGTATCGGTGAAACCGCTTTGGGAATTGTCCTCGAACCATTTATCCCAACCGGCGGAGCTGTGGTCGGTAAGGGTCATTTCAGCTTGGACGAGACCTATCGAGACGAAGTCGCCGCGGCGATTCACACGGTCACCCATCTGCATGCCGACCCACTCGCCGTTCGACACCGTGTCGGTTAACGAGCCACCGCCGAACATCGACGGGGGCACGATCGGTGCGCCGTGTGTGGGTGTCCAAAGCGGAACGGGAGCGTTGACTTGTTGGGCGGCGGCGCCTTGTTGGGAGGCGTTGGTGGCGTGTTGCGAAGCACCGTTGGTGGTGGAGGGGGCGGAGTTGGCAGCGGCAGCCGCGCTCGAGGAGAAGTTGTGGTAGTAGCTGGGAACTGCCATGTTGGCGCCGACCATTGGGCCGAGGACGAGCGACAGGGCCTGGCCCTCCGAGACCTGATACTGGAAGTTCATCAGCCCGTTGTCATTCCCGTCATTCGTCGTGACGGTGCCCGAGCCGTAGGGGTCGGGGTTCGGTACCGTGTTCGAGGACGTCCAGCCGTAGCTCGTCGCTTCGTTCAACTCGACACCGCCCGAACCGTTTGAAACAGCGGACAGCGTGCTGTTCCAGGCGTCGTTGTACTTCTGGCTCGATCCGTCGGGAGACTGACCCGTGGTTTCGGTCGACCCGTTGTTCGTACGGAGGTAGGCCCCCAGTTGCCACTCGCCATCGCTGCCCGAACCGTACCCGCCCGAGCCGTACCCACCCGTACCGAACTCACGCCAGCCGACCGCCTCCTGCAACTCGCTGGCGTCGCTGGCGGAGGTGGTGCTCGTGTACCAGATGCCGTCCACGTTGATTGAAATGGACGAACTGCTGCTGGCCCCCCCGCTCCCCTTGCTCTTGTGCCATTCGTCACCGAAACGGGTGCCGTCTTCTAGGAACGTCTCATCCAGCCGGTGCTCGCCCAGCGTGCCGCTGCCGCTGCTGGAGCCCATCACGAACTTGACATCGGGGCTGCTGTAGGTGATCAACATCCCCGTGGTGTCGGTGCTGGCTGACTGGTCCGTCCGCACGTGGTGCTTCGCCCCCTTGGCCACCGCCGTGGTATCCACGCCCTTCGTCACGCTCCCCGAACCGGCGTTGAGGTTCAGCGTCCCCGAACCGTACGCGTCCGAGAATGTCCCGATCACCGTCAGCGCGAAGCCCTCCACATCCTTCGACTTCGTCTGGAGCCAACTCGACTCGCTCGTCGTCTTGGTCCCGTCCGCCGCAACGTCGAGCGAACTGTCGCCGTAGGCCCCGTCCGTGTCCGACGTGTTGTTGTAGCCGAACGTGATGTCGGTGACGTAGCTGTCCGACCCGGTTCCGTTGGCGGCATGTACCGTCAGGTTCATCTTCGAGATCGAATGCTCGTCGAGCGTCCAATTCGACTTGCTGGCCTGAGTCACCGTCGGATGGGCCGCCACAACCCCGGCCGCCTTGGCGACTGCCGTCAGTGGAGCGGGAGTCTCGATGACGAATTTATCTTCGGAGTGCGTCGTCTCAGTGCGGTCCCCCGTCTCTTCGAGACTCAAGTCGGTAGTCTCAAAGGTGCCGCTCGCATAGTTCGTGTCGGTCGCTCCGACGCGGAACTCGTAATCGAACAACTGCTCCGTGTCGTAGTTGTAGAGACTCGTCTCCATGGACGAACCGTCCGCCGCCGTCTCGGTCATGTCGTCGGTCTCGGCCTTCGTCCACAGTGTGCCGGTCTGGGAATAGTCGTTCCCGTTCCCCGAGCTAGTGGCACCGGTTCCCGATCCAGTCGTCGACGACGTCAGGAACAAATCACCGGCGGTCATGGCGTACTTGCCGTCTTCGATGGCGGTTGACCACTGATGGTGCTTCGTCGCCGCCGAATCGCCCCCCGTGTACGTGGCGTCGAATGTCGAGTGTTCCTGCACGTCGTGCGTTCCGTCGTTCGTGTACGAACTGGATGACGTCTCCCCCGATGTTTGGTTGCTGACCCCCGAGTCCGACGATTCCGATTGATGGTACTTCCCGACATCGAACGCATCCGACAACGAGGCGATGGTCCCGTCGATGTCGTACAGATAGACCGAGGGCGGCGGTGTGGTCGGTGTTGTTCCACCGCTCGTGCCGCCGCCGGTCGTGCCGCCGCCGGTCGGGTTGGGCATGGCCGCCGGATTGGGCGTGGCCACGATCACCAGATGCGTCTTGTTCTCCGCATTGCCCCAGACGACCCCCTCCGCACTCTCCACGACATCCTGTTCGGTGCTCAGCACGGTGTCGATGGTGGTGAACGCCGTGAGGCTGCTGCGGTACTTGCGGGTACTCGACCCGACCTCGTTCTCGGTCACATTCTGGTGGGCGAAGGTGGAGTAGGTCGCCGAGTTGGACGAGACGCTCTCGGCATCAATCTTCGTCGTGATCGACTTGTCCTTCGCCGCGTCCGTGATGACATCGCTGACTCCATACGACGTGCTACCGCCGATGTGCTGGTCGTCGGTCTCGATCAGCATCCCATATTTGGTGTTGACCATCGTGGCGAGCACGGCCGGCAGTTCGTCCGCCTTTTTGTTGGTGAACAGGCTCTGAAATAACGAACCATTGCTCGCGCCGCCGCCGCCGCTGGCCACAGTAGCTGGTGGATTGGGCGCGTTCGGCGGAGGCGGTGCCACGGCCGCCTGCTGTGAGGTCATGTCGGTCACTTCGTACTTCGTCGTTGCCGAACCTCCGAAGGAATCGAACCCCTTCGAGGTGGTATGCGATTCGCCGTGCGACCACGTCTCGATCTTAGCCTTGGTGTTGAGAAGCGGGGGCGAGTTCGTCCCGCCGCCCGTTCCCGTCGTCGGCGCCTGGCCCCCCGCCGTCAACCTGTCGGTCGATCGCAGATGACTGTCACCCAGCGAGTTGCTGGTTCCCGTGTTGTTGCTCGAAATCCACGTCTGGGAATTCGCCACGTAGGTCGTCAGACTGCCGTCCGGACCACGCACGCTCGAATCGGTCTTCCCTGACGCCGAGTAGCTACTCTTGCTCGTCGTCACCGATGTGCCGCCGTACTCGCTGTCCGATTCGAACAAATAGTCGATCTGATACTCGCGGTTGGCGATCTTGCCGTCACCGTCCACGTCGAACGGCGTGCTCGTCGTCTTGCTGTAGCTGTGGTCTTTCCCGTTTGACGACCAGAGGGGAGTCTCAAAACTGAAGCCGGTCGAATCGGTGCTGCTGCTCTGCTCGAAGTCGTCCGCCGCTTTCGTACGGTCGTACTGGGTGACGTTGCCGACCGACTGGCTGCTCGTGGAACTGCCGATCGCGCTGTCGCTCGTGGTCGTGTCGTTCCATGACACGCGCACCTTCGTCGTCGGATCAGTGGTCGAGTTCCCGTACGAGGACGAAACGCTTTGCGACCAGTCGGCACTTTGATCGAAGCCGCTGCTCAAGGTGATGCTGACCAGTGTGCTGTTTTCGGGAGTGTTGGTCACGTCCCGCACCGTCTTACCGGTCGTGTCGACGGTCGTCTTGCCGGACGCCGTGTCGGTCGATGTCGAGCTGAAGCCGATGTCGTCGACCGCCGTCTGCGTTTCGGTGTTGGTCGCCGTCGAGACGGAGTGATCATCGCCAAACGTATGAACCTTGTTGTCGCTGGTGTACTTCGTCACCGTCCCCTTGCCGTCGTCGGTCAGCACGCTCGTCCCGGTCGTGGTCGTGCTGTCGAACGTGCTGTCATCGGTGTCGTCGTACTGTGCCGAGGCCGATCCGGTCTTCGTCAGCCACGCCGGCTCGGGGGGATCGGCCGGTGTGGTCGTGGTGCCGCCGGTCGAACCCGTCCCGCCTGTGCCTGCGGGAGCCGACCATTTCGTCCAGCCCGCCGTCCCCGACCAGTCGGGATTCGCCACCGACACGCTCGAACCGTATCCGTGCGAGTTCGAGGTCCACTTGTCTGTGGTGAGCGGATCGTCGGTCAGTGTCAGAACGGTCGTCCCCTGCGTGATGGTCACGTTCGTTGAGGTATCGAGCGTCGAGGCACCGTAGGCGTCATCGTCGTACTTCGAATAGGCTGCGGCACCGGCACCGGACGCGAGTGTCCCGACGCTGCCATACGCCAGGAACGAATACTCGTCGTGTGAGGTCTCATCGGTGAATCCAGTGATCACCGTGTGCGTCACCACCGGCGTTGCGGTGCCCGTCGTTCCCGATGGCGTCTTGGTCTTCGTCACGTCGATCGCGTTCGTCACGTGGAACGTCGTCGTCAAGACTCCGTCCCCGATCACGTGGTATTCCTCCACCAACCTCGTGCGCACACCCGCCAGCTCGTCGGATTCGTGATGCGACTTGGACGTCCACTGATCGAACGAATCGACCGTCGTCATCGTCGTCACCGTCGAATTCAGATCGGCCGAACGGTCCGCCACCACCAACTGGATGTCATCCGCCACGTCCGAGTGAGCCCCGTACCCGTGCGTCTGGTAGCGCTCAAGGACCGTCCCATCGTCCGCCGTCGTCACGTTCAAAGCGCCCGTCAGAGTCGACGATTGATTGCCGACCAGTTCGATCGTTCCCCCCGTGGCCCGCGTCCAGTTGTCTGTCGTGTCCGTGGTGTCATCCGGGATCACGGCGGTGAAGCTCGGAGCCATCACGAACTCATAGTGGTCGTGCCGCTCCTCGTACACATTCCACGACGTGATCGTGTCGGTCCCCGATGTCCCCCATCCGGACGAGACCGTGAACTGGAAATAGTAGGTCTGGTCGCCCCACTGGTGCAGGACAAAGTCGTGACCCGTCGCGTCGTCGAACGTTGTCGTGATGTCGTACGTCATCACCATCTGGCTAGAAGCGTTCCCCGTCGTCGGATCGAACGTCGTCGTGTGCGTGCCGGTCATGACGGTCACTACGGTCAGTGTTCCGTCGAGAACCTGGGTCACCACCGTCTCATTCTCTGTCAGATCCTCCGTCGCCGATGCCGAGGCCGCCGCCAGTTCCGCGAAGCTCCCCAGTACGTCGTTCGCCGCATTGGTCTGATCCTGATAGACCGGAATCATGCCGAGGTAATCGACGAACACGACGGGCTGAATGGCCACCGTGTGGTACTCGGCATAGGCCAGATACGGCGTCAGCGGCGGTTCGTTCGCGGACGTCGTCCCGGTGCCAGTGCCATAACCGCCCGTCCCGGTTCCAGTGCCGGTTCCGCCCGTTCCCGTGCCACCCGTCCCCGATCCCGAACCGCCTGGCGAGTAGGCCCCCCCTGTCGAAGCGTTCGAATCCTCCCCGGTTCCGTAGCCATAACCGTAGCCATAGCCATACCCCTCACCCCCTGATCCCGACGAGCCACCCGCTCCCGTCAGCGCCAGCGTCACAGTCGCGGTCGCCTGTCCGCCGTCGCCATCGCTCACCGTGTACGTGAATGTCTCCGCGCCGGAGTAGCTCGCGTCCGGTGTGTACGACAGCGTCGCCTGGCCGTACGGATCGTTCGGGTCCGCCGCCTGAATCGTCACCGAGCCGTGCGTCACCGTCCCCACGGACGAAATCGTCAGCCCGCTGCTGCCACCGTAACCATAGTCGCTGAAGTCGTTCGACAGCACGTCCAGCGTCACCGGCGTCGGAGTCGCTTCCGCCTGCACCATGTACGAGTCATCGACCGCCGACACCACGCTCATCAAGCGCCGCGGTTCCAACATGTCGACCATCGCCGCCACACTGGAGAAGCGCCCGGGTCGAACTCGTGGCCGAGTCTTCTGCCGCGACGAGCGAAAGTACCGTGACAGGCTCAATCGCTGTCGAACAGACGCCAACCAGTTGAACAGGAGCATGGCAACGAACTCCGCAGGGGCTGCGAGAACGCTTCAAATCGAGATGAAAAAGGGGAGTGTCCTGATGTCTGGCCAGCCTGCCGAGGAGGCACGAGATTGAATTGTTGTGAAAGGTGTACCGCAAACTGCCGGACAGAATTCGGCACACCATCACGAAGGGCGGCATCAAGGCGGCGAGGAAGCTAATCGGGGGGAAATGGGATTGCAAGTGGATTGTCTTGTTTTGTTACACGACATCATCTGAGCCGGATTGACAACAAGGGTCGAGTTGCAACAAGACCCATGCCAGCGAATGTGTCTCTGCGCCTGTTGTCGCTTGAAACACGCCAGTTCGAATCGCCGTTTTGGTGGCACTCCAACCAAAGACATGAAACGAATCAGAAGAGTGTCATCGCATGAACCACAACCGGGCGCTCACGCTTTCCATCGGAAACGATGAACGTCGTCAAATCGGCATCGTCGGGAATCGACAGGTCACCGTCTTCGATCAATTTCAACCGGCGTTCCACTCGGGCGACAGCGGTGTCTGCCTCGCGTTGATTGGAGGTCTTGAGCAACCGCTTGAACTTCTGTTCGCCGAGTTGGAAGCCGAGATGAAAACTGTTGCCGCGTTTTTCGAGCCATGCCATCGGATGGACCTCCTGTGTGGAGATTGTCGTTTGAATGGCAATCGACGCAGTTGCCACGCCAGTCCGATGTCTGCCCCCAATCTGCCCCCAACCGATGTTGGGAAACAAAAAAGGACTCGGAGCGGTTCGCTCCAAGTCCTTTCATCAATGTCGCCTTGCATCACTCACCACGTGATGCCGAAGAGTTGCCCGACCAGGATTCGAACCTGGACAAACAGAACCAAAATCTGTTGTGCTACCGTTACACTATCGGGCAGTTTCACAGCGGGCGGGAGTGTATCGGATGGCTTCCCGCGGTCGCAAGCCCTCGTCTCGGATCGAAACGTGGTGGTGCGAGTCGGTGCCGGGTGGAGTGAGTTCACAGTGCGGCGTGTCGCGAGGTCCATCGCCCGGCACGATTCGCGGCTTGGTGGCGTTCCGGTATAAAGTCTGGCATGTCCTTCGCCGAACTTTCGATCACGCCGCAGATGGCTGCCTCGGTCCTCAAACTGGGAGGGCTGGTCGCGCTCCCCACCGAGACTGTGTACGGGTTGGGTGCCAATGCGCTGGATGCCCGTGCGGCGGCGCGGATTTTCGCGGCGAAGGAGCGTCCGTTTTTTGATCCGCTGATCGTGCATTTGGCCGAGGCCTCGTGGTGGCCGCGCGTGGTGCTCGACTTTCCGCCGGTGGCCGAACGGTTGGCGAGGGAGTTCTGGCCGGGGCCGCTCACGCTGGTGTTGCCCAAGGTCGCGGCGATCCCCGACATCGTCACGGCGGGCCTGCCGAGCGTGGCGATTCGCGTCCCCGATCATCCGCTGACCAGGGAGGTGTTGCGGCTGGCCGACGTTCCGGTGGCGGCTCCCAGCGCGAATCTGTTCGGTCGGCTCAGTCCGACGACCGCCGAGCACGTGCGTCAGCAACTGGGAGATCGCGTCGATCTGATCCTCGACGGAGGTCCGTGCCGAGTCGGCGTCGAATCGACGATCCTGCAGTTCCACGGCGACGAGGTGGTTTGTTTGAGACCCGGCGGCGTGCCGCTCGAAGAGATCGAACGCCTGATCGGGCCGGTGGGTCGCTTCGTCCCACGGGACTCCGACGACGAACGCCCCGCCGCACCGGGCATGCTCGCCAGTCATTACGCTCCGCGCACGAAGTTGACGATTGTGGAAGACGTTCCCGTTACGCCGCCGTCTGCGCGAGCGGGTTTGCTCGTCCTCAAGCCGACGGATCGCGCGCGGGGCTACTCGTTGATCGAGGTTTTGTCGCGAGAGGGCGATCTGATCGAAGCGGCCTCCCGGTTCTTTCAAGCTCTGCACCGCCTCGATCAGGCGGGACTCGACGTGATCCTCGCGACGCCGTTCCCCGACGAGGGGCTCGGCCTCGCGCTGAACGATCGTCTGCGACGCGCGGCGCACGGGCAGTGAGCCCGAGGATGGGCACTCCTGCCCGTCCTCCGGCCCTACAGCCGCGCCGGCAGCAACTGCAGTTCGGGGACCACGGCGCGCGCGGGGAGGCGGGCGAGGAACAACACGGCCTCGGCCACGTCTTCCGGGGCGAGGGCCTGGTCGAGAACCTCGCGCGGCGTTGGCACGGGACGCTGGGCCAGGATCTCGGTATCGCACAGGCCGGGGAAGAGGACCGTCGTGCGGATGCCGTTTGATTTCTCTTCGACTCGCGTTCCGTGGGCCAGTCCGACCAGCCCATGCTTGCTCGCCTGATATGCGACTCCCGACACATCCGGCATCTGAACGCATCCGGACGAGAGATACACGATCAACCCGTTGCCCGCCGCGCGCATGACGGGCAGCACCGCCTGAGTACACGCAAACGCCCCCGTGAGGTTCGTCTCGATCAGCCGCAGCCAGTTGTCATGGCTGAGTTTGGACAAGGCTCGCTCGGGCAGGTTGGTCCCCGTTGCATAGACCAGCAACTCGATCCGTCCCGTCGGCAGACGAGCCTGTTCGATCAGGCGTCGCACATCGTCGGGCTGCGCCGCGTCGGCCACGCACACTTCGGCCGAGCAACCCTCCGCGCGAAGCTGCTGCTCCAACTCTGCCAGCCGGTCCCCGCGTCGAGCCGCGGCAACGACGTGCGCTCCCTCCCGCGCGAGAGCCACCGCTGTCGCGCGGCCCATGCCGCTGGAGGCTCCGACGACAATCGCCGTCTGTCCGCGAAGTTGATCTGACATCTGAGTTCTGCTCTGAAGTTGCGACTTGCCGTGCTGCCGACCCGCTTCAAGTCCCACGTCATCGTTGCACTCTACTCGCTTTGCTTGTGCCCGGCATCAACGCGGGTCGCCTGGTTGTCGGAAAGAGGGGCGGGTTGCTTGACCTCAGCGCGGGCATAGTGTGCCGCGATCCTCCAGACGATGAGCGCAGCAATTGCAACAATCGCGGCGAACACGTAGTGGCCGCCAACCACCATCGTGCCGAGGGACACCAGCATCACCATGCTCTCGGGAGGAAGTCGCCATCGCGCGCGCGGACGACGGCTGTGCCGGTCATTGGCTGTTGAATTCGAGTCACCCGAGTTTCCCGCCGCTGGCTTGACTGCTCCGTAGACATTGGCCCACACGAGGCGAACGAGTGACACAAACAACATTCCCCAGAAACAACTGATCAGTCCCCCCGCGATACTGGTCACCGCAGCCTCGGCAATCCCCACCCGCTGATTCCTCATGACAGCGAACGACAGGGTCGTGCCCGCCAGGAGCAGGAACAGCAGCCAACGTCCCGAGATGGGCTGAAACAAAATCGTTCCCGAATCGAGAAAGCGGCGTGACTCGCTCCTGTCTGCCGGTCCTCCGCTAGACGACATTCGCGGCGATGACGTGTCGCGTGTCGAAGCCGAAGCGGATGACCCACCGTTTGCCGCAGAAACTCCCTCCATGGACGGTGGCCTCGGCACGACGGACGGTTGCTGGACGTGAGCCAGCCATTTTTCCAGGACTTCGGCGACGGACTTCGCGCTTTGAAACCGGTCTTTCGGCTGCTTCGCGAGCAGCGTCATCACGATCGCGCAGAGCCAGTCGGGGATGTCCGGGTTGAGTTCCTGAATCGGGCGCGGTGGATCGTGGCAGACGCGCTTGAGGACTCCCATCGTCGTGCTGGCTCGAAAGGGTGAGTGACCGACGCACATCGCGTACATCACGCTGCCCAGACTGAACAGGTCGGCGCGGTCATCGACCGCGTCGCCATTAGCCTGTTCGGGAGCCATGTACTGCGGCGTTCCGGCAATCACACCGCTCTGCGTCAGGCTCGCATCATCGACCGCCCGGGCGAGGCCGAAGTCGGTCAGCTTCACACGCTGAATGCCATTCTCCAACAGGATGTTCGACGGCTTCACATCGCGATGGACGAGACCCTGAGCATGCGCGGCGGCCAACCCGGACGCCGTCTGCATCCCGATCCGCAGGATCTCCTTCAGATCGAGCGATCCTTCGGTGTCGAGCTTCTCCTGCAACGACATTCCGGAGATGAACTGCATCACGATCTTGGGCTGTTCGGCCGACTCATCGATCGCGTGAATCGTGATGACGTGATCGTGACAGACGGCGGCGATGGCCTGCGCCTCGCGGATGAATCGCTTGCGAGCCTGCGGATTGTGAGCCAGATACGGCGCGAGCACCTTCACGGCGACCACGCGATGCAGCGACGGATCGAAGGCCCTCAACACGACACCCATTCCGCCCTGTCCCACGACTTCCGAGACCTCGTAGACTCCCAGCCGTCCGATCGAACCGGGCTGGTCCGAGGGTTCGAGAAAATCGAGCGGCTTCATCGCGGCCGATCCCCCACGCGACGAAGCCTCGATGAATTCGTCCCCCTTCAGGTTGCGGATCGCCTCCGACAGGATGGCCGCATCGGGCTGAGCCGACTCTCCTCGCAAGTGGCCGACGGCCGCGTCCCACGATTCCGTCCCGACGACCAGCGATTCGAGAGCCTGCTGACAGGTGGCACATCCGTCCACATGACCTTGCAGGAGCGTCTGCTCGGGTTCGGACAACGATCCGTCCAGCAGAGCCTGCAATTGCTCCAAGGTCGGACAGATGTTTGGTGATTCGGTCATGATGGCCAACCTTCATTCCGGACGATCATTGCTTCGGACTTTCATTCCTCGCCGACGAGCAACTTCACTTGTTCCTTCAAGCGCGTCATGACCCGCCCCTTGGCGAGGTAGACCGCCGCCACCGTCAGGCCCAGTTGCTCGGCCACGTCCCTGCCGGATGCTCCCTCCACCGCCGTCATCCAGAAGGCCCGCCACGTCGCCTCGGTGAAGTCCTGCTTCACGATGTGGGCGGCGAAATGAAACAGTTGTCGTTCATAGTCCGCGTCCCACTGAGCGCTCGCGTCGAGTCCGCCCGGTTGGGGAAGTTCGTTCAATTGTTGTTGAGCGTCCGTGTCACCGGCCCCGCGCTCACGCAGCCCTTCGCGTCGCCAGTGGTCCGTCAGCCGGTTCTGGACGACGGTGAACAGCCACCCGCGAAACGAGCCTCGCTGCGGGTCGTATTCCAAACTGTGAGCCGCCAGCGCGACCTGACGCATCACGTCCTGAGTCAGATCGGCCGCGTCGGCGTCCTGCAATCCCCGCTTGCTGAGGAACCCATAGACCAGCGGTGCGTAGAGGTCGACGAACCGCTCCCACGCCTCCTGATCGCGAGCATCCCGGATGCGAACGAGCAGAGTCGGTTGTGTCGGCGGAACGCTGTTCATCAAAACCTCTGCTGAGAGATACGAACGGCCAGCCAGAACCTATCGCGAAAACTTGGAGGACGATGGCGGCGAGGCGATCTCACAAACAACACCGGTCTTTCGGAGCGGGGGACGTGAGTCCCCTGAATGGGCGTGGTTTACAGTTGCGACCGCATTCAGGGGACTCACGTCCC
>JANODP010000567.1:0-3974 GCA_031412755.1 Schlesneria sp.
CCTACGACAAAGGAGTACGGCTAACTCGATCCGCCTTCCGTCCTATCGCCAACCGCTTGAAACGCCACTCCACACTCCCCAAATGGAGCCTCACCATTCACCCAGCCTGACCGGGAGATTATTTTGACGTTGCTGCCTTACGCCCGTGCTTGAAATCCACAAGCCAACAAAGCGGAAGGACCAGCCGCTCAAGCCATTGGGGGAGCACATAAAAGACGTTTGTACGTCAATCAAGCAGGCGTGGGGATCAAATATTTTTTTTCTGGATACAGAGTGGATCAATCCTGTACAGGGTGCTGAAGCGACCATAACCAAGTGCCTTGATTCTTGCAGGTCAATTGGCCTTAAGGCGATTCCAGTCGTGAAGATCAACTATGACCAGCGGTCTTTCGATGCAGTAAGGGAAGCTATTCGAGCGGACGAGAGAGGTTGCATGCTGCGGGTAGATTTCGAAGATGTCGGTGCTCAAGTCGCAATTGAAGGCGCTTTGGAATGTTTGAGGCTGCGGAAATCACAAGTGCATCTGTTGATCGATTACCGAGAACATGCAATGCGTCTTGCGGAGGATGTCGCAAGAGTGATTTCGGTAGAAGACTGGATCACGCTCACGACAGCCTCTGGCGCGTTTCCGAGACAGATTGCCACCTTGCCGCAAAGAGCATGGACTGACCTGCCTCGTCACGACTGGAACACTTGGCAGCAGTCAATAAAGTCTGGTGATCTACCCCGAAAGCCAACATTCAGCGACTACGCCACCCGAAGCCCAGGCAAACCGCCAGGGGGCGGAGATCCGCATGTTCATTTGCGTTACACAAAAGAAAGCAAATGGCTAGTTTATTTGGATGGAACGGTTCAGGACGGAATGGCGAAGAACATGCCGCCTATTTGTCGAGAACTGCTGTCGCTTGGGGAATATGACGGGTGCAACTTCAGTCAAGGTGACAGAGAGATTCACAACACCGCCTACCAAGGGGACGCGCCAAAGGAGAAACCGGGGGGATCTACACAATGGGTGCAGTGGTGCGTGAATCATCATTTGACGTTTACTGCAAATCAAATTAAAAATGGCGGGCTTTGAGAATCCCGCGAACCGACTCTTCCAGCTCCTCAATTGGCAACTCTCTCAGCATCCCCCAAATCTCCTGAACTCCTGCGCTCCACTGGGCGTTAATACCTTTTGCCTTCAACACCGTGATGCATTCTCCTTTCCAAAGCAGGCGAATAATCTGCTCTGCGCTGCGATTCGGATTTTGACAAGGGCTTCGAAGTTCATTGATTACGCAGTTTTTGGCCGTGCCGCTGACAGACATGACGCCCCAGTGTGGTGGAACAATTCGCATCGCAGCTATTAGGTGTCGCTCGGCAGCAACTAAAACAGAGTAGTTGAAGATTTGATCGTATCGCTCAACTTGCATCGCTAGGCGAGCGAGCGTGTCTCTCTCGCTCTTGATTTCATATCCCCACATGGCTGCATTTACCGCAACCAAGTCCGCCCTTCCCTTTCGACAAACAGGGAACTCATGAAATACGGCTGCATCAGCGTGCTCTGTGCGCACCGCGTGCAAGAGGGTCGGTCGAATATCTCGATCAAGCATGCCGCTCCCGTTCCGCCCCCCGTGCTGTGGGGCGGAACTATGGCGGCAACAATCACTTCGGTCAATCCCAAGGGTTGGGCTATTCAGATACGGCATTCCCGACTCCCTTGCGCTAGTGCCATTCACGCTTCGGGTTGGTGTGTGACCATGAATAATCCGGCAGAGTGAGATTCAGGAGTCGTCGCGGCGAACCAAAGACACACTCGCCCGGCACGCTTCCACGATGCTCGTCACCCGCCCGGCGACGAGCATCCCGCCACCAGTCGCGTGATGACCGGATCGTGCAGGCTGCGGGCGACGTAGCTGGCCAGTGAAAAATCGTGATCGGCCGTGTGATCGTGGGGGACCGAGACCACGAACGCGCCGGCGGCGGCACCGGCGCGCGTGCCGGTTTGGGTGTCCTCCAGCACGAGCATCTCGCGGGGGTGAACGCCCAGTTGTTCGGCGGCCTTGAGGTAAATCTCGGGATGCGGCTTGCCGTGCGTCACGCTTTCGGCGGTCAGTTGCAACGGGAAGCGCGACGAGAGGTCAAACCGGCGGAAGATGTCGTCCAGATAATCGCGCGGCGACGACGTGGCCACTCCCTTGGGCAGGCCGCTCGATTCGATCAGTTCCAGCAATTCAAACAGGCCCGGCATCGGTTCGAGCTTCGTGTCGAGCAATTCGTGAAAGATGACCCGCGATTCGGCGAGCAACTCGGCCGGACCTTCCGTCAGCCCGAGGTGGTCGATCAGCCCCTGAAACGATTCGAGCGGACGACGGCCGAGCATCGCGTTCATCGCTCCCCGCGACATCACCAGCCCGCGACGCTGCAGCAGCACGTCGGCCGATTCGTAGAAGACGTGCTCGGTGTTGAACATCAGCCCGTCGAGGTCAAAGCAAACGGCGCGAATCGCGGGATGGGGCTCGGTCATGGAAGCAGGAACCTGGTTGATCGTGAAACTCCAAATCTCAAATCCGAAACGAATCCCAATGACAGAAACTCCAATGATTCAAACGAGATTTGGGAGACATCCCGTCAACCATCAGATCGTTTTGGATTTGAGATTCGAGATTCGTTTGGGGTTTCGGATTTGAGATTTGGGATTTCCCGCGCCCCTACTCGTCCGTTTGATAGATGCGCAGGAAGCGGTAGTAGACTTCGAGCGACATCGTGCTGAGGGCCGTCGAGTAGAGACGTCCGCCGATGCCGGCCCACTTCCCTTTCGGGTCCCAGCTTCCCGCGTTCGGGCCGCTCGTCCGTTGCAGGCCGATCAGCATGTCTCGCAGCGACGAGTTCCAGTCCTCCCACGGTTCGCCGTCGTACTGGAACATCGCCAGCGTGCCGTAGTACCAGTAGTACTCGTCGTAGGCGGCCAGTCGCGGCAGATTCTGTCGGAGATAACCGACGGCCTCTTGCGAGGCGGCGTCGCTCTGGCGGACATTGAACATCTGGCGGCAGAAAAGGGCCTCGGCGGTCATCGCGGGAGTTGGCCCTTCGTGCAATTTGTAGCCTGCCAGGCCGCCGCGGCTTCCGAGCGCCCGGGCCTGCAGGAATTTCGTCATGCCGCGCCGGGTCTCTTCGGGAACGGTGATTCCGGCATTGACGGCACTCTTGAGGGCCATGAGCTGCCAGCCGAACATGCTCATGTCGGACTCGCCCCCCTTGCCGTATCGCCAGCCGCCGTCCTCGTTCTGCATGGCGGCGATCAGGCGGACGCTGCCGCGCACCGCGTCGCGCAGTTCGGGAAAGGTGTTCGGATCGCTCTGCATGCCGTAGGCTTCGGCCAGCGCGAACCCGGCGATCGCGTGACAGTACATCATGTCGTAGCGGGTCGCCTTGCCCCCCAGATAGCCGTTGGACTGCTGCTGCTGGATGAGCCAGTCGATGCCGCGCCGAACGTGGCTCGAATACTGGCCCTCTTCGTGCGTGTAGCCTGCGCCGAGGAAACTCAAGAGCGCCAACCCCGTCGCGGCGGTGCTGGACGTGTGCGTGCCGGAGTTGCGGCAATAGCCGTGGCAAGTCGGGCATTGCTCCAAGTCGAACCGCCAGCCGCCGTCGGGCCACTGATGCTCGGCAAACCAGGCGAGCGCGGCCTCGACCGCGGCTTCGCTCTGTTCCGTTCCGCCGCCGGAAAGCGCGGCGGCCCGCCGATTCTCCAGCGTGCGACCGTCGAGCCCGCCGCCGCGGGAGGCGAGCGGATTGGAAAGCGACTCCAGAATTCCCGCGGCGACGTTTCCGGTCGGGGCGGCCGCTTCGAGGAGCGTGTTGGAGGCTAGCGAATTGACGGCGCCGGTCGACGGACTGGCGTTGCCGCCGATGGTGTCCGTTCGCTCGCCGGGAAGCGAAATCTCGTCGCCGGTTTCAAAAGACCCCAGCGAAGGCATGGTTCCCTCGAT
>JANODP010000568.1:0-27016 GCA_031412755.1 Schlesneria sp.
CCTACGACAAAGGAGTACGGCTAACTCGATCCGCCTTCCGTCCTATCGCCAACCGCTTGAAACGCCACTCCACACTCCCCAAATGGAGCCTCACCATTCACCCAGCCTGACCGGGAGATTATTTTGACGTTGCTGCCTTACACGGGCTACGACCTCACGCCCCCCGACCAGCATCCGCGAGACACCGATCCCCCCAGCATCGGCTCCGTCCTGCAATACCTCAGCGGTGAGCGGGCCGAACTGCCGCAGTACGTCTACATGCCGGTCTGGCTCGGCTGGGGCCAGGCGTTTCGTCGAGCCGGTCCCTACGGCGGGTTCCTCGGCAAGCGCTACGATGCCCTGACGACCGAGAGTCACCCGTACCACGACAAGGATTCATTCGCGCCGTCGCCCGGCAATCCGCAGATCGTGCGCGGCGCACCGCTGTTGCCGAGCACGTCGCTTCAGGACGGCATGACCATCGACCGCCTGAACTCGCGCCGCTCGCTCCTGCAGCAGATCGACGACGAGCGGCGGCGGGCCGAGGTCTTGCAGCCAGCCACTTCGTTCCAGCGAAACCGGCAGCAGGCGTTCGACATCCTCACCTCCTCCAAAATGAGGAAGGCGTTCGATCTGACACAGGAAGACCCGAAGACCGTCGATCGCTATGGTCAGACGTTGTTCGGCAACTCGACCCTGATCGCGCGGCGACTGATTGAGGCGGGAGTCCGCTTCGTCAACGTGACGTGGGACCTGTTCTGGGGGCCGGTCAACGTCGACTACGACGCGTGGGATACTCACAACCAGAACTTCAAGATCCTGAAGCAGAACAAACTGCCCGGCTTCGATCAGACGATGTCGGCCCTGATGAGCGACCTGGAGACGCGCGGGTTGCTCGACGAGACACTGATCGTCGTCACCAGCGAGATGGGCCGCACGCCGCGCATCAACGGCAACTCCGGCCGCGATCACTGGACCAACTGCTACGGTTCGCTGCTGGCCGGAGCGGGGATCAGGGGCGGGACGGTCTACGGTTCGTCCGACTCGCAGGCCGCCTACGTGAAGGACAAGCCGGTCCGGCCGGCCGATCTCGTCGCGACGATCTATCGTACGCTCGGCATCGACCCGGAACTCCGCCTCCCCGACCACACCAACCGCCCTGTCGAAATTTCTCAGGGCGGATTGGAGATCCCGGAAGTGATGGCGTAAGTCACGGACAACCGAGTTCTGTGGGCTGACTCAAAAAAGTATCCCACATCGTTGGCAGTCTGCCCTGTGCTTGGGAGCGTGGTCCCAAGAACTTTCCGAGTTGACCAATGCAACCCAGACGCTTGGGCTCCGTCGGTATCTGATTCCTAGAAGCGGAAGGAGAAGCCGCCGCGGCGACCACCGTAATACACCGCACCGCCATTCCCGTAGTAGTTGTTGTTGTAGTACGGTTGATAGTACCCTCTGCCATAATAAGGCTGTTGGTAGTAGTAACCGTAATAGGGCTGCCGGTAATAGCCGCCGTAATACCCTCCCCCGTAATAAGGCTGTGAGTACCCATAGTAGCCCCCGCGATACCGGTGGCGGGCCTGCCCTTCTTCGGGAGTTGCCAAGATTGTCGCAGCCGCAATGGCTGCCATGACGAACATTGTGCGCATCATCGGAATGTCTCCTTGAAATCGAGGCCACGCGCACCGGGCCAACGTGGCAGCGCGTCCCGCCTCTGGATTGCAGTCACTTCAATCAGCCCCGGTCTTATCGACCGGCCTTGAGTGCAAGAGGTGGCAAGCTTCATGCCAACGACCGCAGCCTTTGCAGGCCAACGAAGTAACCCGTCAATCTACGAGTAGATACGCCCTTTGGGAGTCACACAGTTATCCGGTATGAGTGACTGAGTTACATCGAGTCATCCCCAATGCGCCTGCTGACCACTCAGGTTGAACGGTGATCGACCGTCGGTTGTGTGCAGCAGGTGGAAGAGGCCGTGATGGACTCCGATGATCAGAATCGAGATTTGGGTAAACTTTGCCAAACTGGGACTCGCGGGACGCTGGTTAATTGCGGAGAATCGGCGCGCAGAGCGAAACCACGTAGAGCCGGTTCCACCGGCGTTTCCGAGTGAGCTAATCGTGGAGAGGAACGGCCGGTGGAACCGGCCCTACAAGCTGTCCGCCATCGTGAGAGGAACCGCCGGTGAATCACGCTCAGCATGCTGCGAGTCCCTGCTCTCGCCGAGCCTTCCTCCGAGCGGGGGCGCTCACGCTTGGTGGGTTGACGCTGGCCGACGTGCTGGCGGGGCGAGCGGGGGCCGGGACGGCTCAGTGCGACACATCGGTCATCCTGCTCTACCTGCATGGCGGACCGTCACAGCTTGAAACCTATGATCTCAAGCCGGACGCGCCGATCGAGTATCGCAGCGTCTTCCACCCGATCTCAACCAACGTGCCGGGACTCGACATCTGCGAGTCGTTTCCACTGCAAGCCAGGATCGCGGACAAGTTCTCTCTGGTACGGTCGCTCAACCACGACGTCAACATCCACAGCGACGGCGGCATCGTGGTGCTGACGGGAAAGCGGCCGACCGTGCTCGACCCCACCTCGCTCTCCAAAAGCGAGCATCCCGACTTCGGTTCGATCACCAGCCGGCTGCGCGGTTACGGTGCCGAAGCCATCCCGCCGTATGTCGCGATCCCGAGCCAGATGTACATGACGCGGCCCACCTACCTCGGACAGCACCACGCGGCATTCGAGATTTCTGACCCCACGTCCTCCCGCTTTCGGCCGTCGCAGGTGGCCGTCACCGCCGGCAAAGACAATTCACTGCTCCGCAATCGCCAGCAGTTGATCGAACAGTTCGACCGCTTTCGAGCCTCACAAGACACCAGCGGTCAGTACGAGACGGCCGACCGTTTCCGCGAACTGGCGTTTGAGGTACTCACCAGTCCGAAGGCGGCCGAGGCGTTCGATCTGTCGCGCGAGAACGATGCGCTGCGAGACCGTTACGGACGCCATTTGTGGGGACAGGGTTGTCTGCTGGCCCGTCGCCTGGCGGAGGCGGGGACGGCCGTCATCAGCCTCTCCATCAACACGCCTCAGTCGGGCGATGAGTTCACGAACTGGGACGACCACATTCAGAATGCCGGTCGCCCGGGTCACTTCGCCAAGTTCATGAAGGTCCGTCTCCCGTACCTCGATCAGTCGCTGTCGGCACTGATCGAGGACATCCATCAGCGACAACTCGACCGGCGCATTCTGGTCGTCGTGATGGGTGAGTTCGGTCGCACGCCGCGCCTCAGCCACAATCAGTTTGGCACCGGCCGCGACCATTGGCCTCAGGCGTACACGGCTCTCGTCTCCGGAGGCGGCCTGCGCATGGGCCGAGTCGTCGGGGCCACCAATTCGAAATCCGAGTACCCGACCGAGCGACCCTACTCGCCGCAGGATCTGCTGGCGACGGTTTACCGCCACCTCGGAATCGACCCGTCGTTCTCGTTCGTCGATCATCAGGGAAGGCCCGTCCCCATCTTGAGTGGCGGCGAACCGATCCGCGAGTTGATCTGAGTCGGGATGGTTCTGGTTGTTCTGTTCGATCATGGTCCTGACTTGAAACGGGGCGAATATGTTGGGTCGAGTTGCTGTCATTGCCGTTCACGGTGTCGCAGACCAGCCTCCCTTTGCCACGGCCCGCGCGACGGCAGACTTGTTGAAGTGCCGACGGGGCGACGCCGTGCCCGAGTTCCGCGAAGAGCAACTTCGCCTGGACGTTCGGCCACTCTCCGTACCGCCTTCACCGAAACGAACGAGGTCGCCTGAGGCATCACAAGAGAGTTCTGCGGCGTATCAGGCCGGACTTGCGACCATGTCGAAAGCGGGTGTGGATCTGGATTGTGACACCAAGCAGCATGAGACGAAATCCGCCAGTGAGGCGGACAGCCATGGCGAAGTCACGGCCGAAGCACTGACTACCAGGGTTCGGGACGGCATGACGTCCGAGGAGAAGCTGGACGAAGCCGATCACAAAGCGATCGTGGACGCCGGCTACAGGGCGAGCAGGCAGTACTTCGCGAAGAAGGTCAGTGAATATCGCCAACAGCCAGTCGACGCGGTTTATGAAACTGTGTGCCTGACATCGAAGGTCAGCGGCAAGGATGTCGATGTCCACGAGATGTATTGGGCCGACCTGTCGCGAGTGCAAAGCGGGATCTTTCAAGCCGTCGAAGAGCTCTATTACGTCCTGTTCACCGTGAGCAACATCGGACGAATGGAGTTGGAACGGAGCAGGAGCCTGTTTGATAAGTCTCCTTGGCCGAGGCTTCTGTCGTGCTCGACTCTTGCCGAGCGAATCTTGACGTCGGGCGTGCCGCTAATCAATGCGTGCCTGTTATTGCTGCTGGTCTTTCTATTGCCCCACCAGTTCCCCGATGCCGTCACGGTCGAGCATTGGTCGTTTCTGGTGCCGATGGGGGCGGTATCGGGGCTTCTGGTGGGGGCCATTCGGTTCGCGTTGTCCACCCCTTCACGACCGGCCGGGGCTCGTGGATACCTGTGGTTCGGGGGTTGCACCGGGTTGGCGGCCGGTCTGATTCTCAGCGGGCTGCCTTTTCTCAACTACCTGCCGTTTATCGGCGACCTGCCTTTTATCAGATGGCTGTCTTCTCCGGTGTGCATCCGCGTCGTACTCGCCATGCTGCTGTGGGGGGCCTGTTTTGCAGTGCTGTTGGGGTTGGGCACAAAACTCAACAAACGTCAGCCCGGCGCGCGGCGGGTGAGTCGCCGTCTGGGGCGGCTCGTCTGGGTTGTCGTTCTGTATGAGGCAATCTGCCGCGCCCCACAGGAAAAATTCTGGGCCGTGGATATCGGACTGGCAACTGCGGAATGGCTGCTCTTCGGGTTCGGGTTGATGTGGATCGTGTATTTGTGTGCGGCCGCCCTCTGTTGTTATCTGGGGTGGCGGGCCGTCTGCGGTGAGCGGGAATCGTCACCGCGGCGCAAGGCTGCGGCGCGCATCGTTTGGACGGCGAATCTGGCCATCCTCGCGCCGGGAATCCTGTTCCTCGTGCTGAACCTCGGGCTCTGGCAGGTCCTGTTCACGGCCAAGGGATTTTTGAGCCCCAATTCGATTCCCGCCGGGTTCAGCCACAAGCCGGTCGGCCCCTTTGCCAATTCGTTGCAGGACTTGGTCGAGTACGACGAACGCATTGAGTATAAGAAGCTCGCCAAGTTGCCCCGCCAAGATGGTGTGAAGGTCGCAACACCCACTGCGAAAGTCGCGACGACGCCGGGCGCCCTTTCTGTCGAAGCCAGCCGGGTTCCGGACTTGTTGCTGCGCCACTCCGCGCTGCTGATGTTGGTGGCGTTCGGCGCGATGGTCGGGATGTTACTGGTGGCCGCATGGACGCTGTTGCCGGCCGTTCTGGCCGAAGGAACAACGGAGAGCGACCCGACGTTTGAGTATTCTCAACAACTCGGCAACAGCCTTTCCTCCGCGTGGCGCACCTGGCGCTGCTGGGCGAGGGTACTCGTTCAAGGGCAGGTGTTTGTCTCGATCATGGTCTGTTTGGCACTGATCGCCATACATTGGTGGAGCGTAGACTCCCGTGTGTATTGGAAGTATTGGCTGATTTGGGGGAGTCACCTGGCGCTGTGGGCCGTCGGAGGTCTCTTCGTCGCGCTGGCGACGGGAGTCATCAATTTCGCGATCGTGCGGACCATCGTCGATGTGGCTGCAGACGTTGCAAACTGGCTGCGGATGCATCCCAAGGACAACAACCCCACCTCTCGCATCGCGGCGAGGTATGTGTCATTGCTGCGTTACGTTTCCCAGCGGAAGGAGACGAATGGCGACCCGTATTACGATCGAGTCGTGATTTTTGCTCACAGCCTGGGATCCGCCATTACGGCGGACCTCCTGCTGTTTTTGAAGACTCATCCCGAGGGACAGGATCTCTTCACCCAGACGCTGCCTGGCAAACCGAACGAGCCCCGCGAACTGCCGGTCTCTCTCTTCACGCAAGGTTGCCCTTTGCGCCAACTTCTCGGATTGCGGCTCCCGATCACCTACGGCTGGGCGTGGCACGCTTCCAAGAACTGGCATAAGAACGAGTCGGAGAACTGGCAAGAGAACGAAGAACCGAAACGTACAGAGCTGCTGGGTGTCAAGGAATGGGTCAATGCCTATTGCAGCGGGGACTACGTGGGACGACACCTCTGGCACAACGACGTTCCCGATCAGCCCTGGAAGGCGGGTGGCGAAAAAAGTAAACCCGATTCCGAGGCTTTTCCCCGAGTGGAATTGTGTGTGGGGGCGGGTGCTCACACGCATTACTGGGATCCCGTGCCACCAACGGCCGGCACGGATCTGAAGGCCGATTCGGCTCCGTCGGCCAAGGTGGCTGAGGAACTGCTGAGGCTCATTAAGGGGGAATTGCCGCCGTGACGTTCTCCCGGGAACTCGAACGCCACTTGCGACGGCGTGGGGTCGCCAGCGTCCTTGGAGTCGCAAGGGGGCACCCCGCGAGACGACGTGGGTTGGAGGGCACGGATTGAAATGCCGTTCTCAGGGCAACGTGCCGCAAAGTTCGGACGGGATCAATGACGTCGGGGACGACAGATCGTGCAGCAGTACAGAATCGCGATGTGGTGGGGCTTGGTCGTGATCGGACTCGCGGGACGCTGGTCGCTGGCGGAGGAACCGCCGCGCGCCGCGCAAACGCTCGACGCGATTGGGGCTGCGAATCCGGTGCGGCTCGTGCTGCCGGCCTCGATCCCGGCGGTGGTCGGAATTGAGTGCAATCTCTACTTCGACAACATCGTGCTCGTCGCCCGGCCGGACAGCATGTTGTTCGATGCGGTCTGCGCGAAGGGACGTCAGCAGGCGGAGCGCTGGACGTGGGTGCCGTCCGAGGCCGATGTCGGTGCGCATCCGCTCGAACTCATCGTGCGCGACGACCACAACCGCCGCGTCGCCTCCGCGCGCTGCACGATCGACGTTGTCGCGGCCAAGCGCGGCGAGGGGCAGACGCTGACGATGCTGATGATCGGCGACAGCCTCACCCACGCGTCGGTCTATCCGCAGCGGGTCGTCGATCAATGCGAGAAAACGGGCGGACCAAAGCTGACGTTGATCGGGTCGCACGTCCCGCAGGCCGCCTCGCCCGCGATGCGTCACGAGGGCTACGGCGGCTGGACGGCGAAGCGGTTCGCGACTCACTTCACCGAGTCGGCGCGAACGGGCGAGTACGCCAAGCGAGGCAGCCCGTTCCTCTACAAGACGGGAACCGACTCGCCAAAACTGGACTTTGCCGCGTACTGCCGCGACGTCAACGAAGGCCGCATCCCCGATGTGGTGTCGATATTCCTCGGGCCGAACGACATCTTCTCGTTCGACGACGACTCGATCGACGGTGGGATCGACGACATCCTCAAACATCTCGACCAACTGGTGACGATGCTCAACGACGCCAGTCCCTCGACGCGGCTCACCCTGTTACTCCCGGTCCCTCCCGCCGCGAGTCAGGATGCCTTCGGCTCCAACTACGCCAGCGGTCAGACGCGCTGGCAGTACCGCCGCAACCAGCATCGCCTCGTCGAACGAATGCTCGAACGGTACGCGAGTCCCTCACCCGCCCCGACCGCCGCGCGTCGAGTCCATCTCGTCCCCACTCACATCGGCCTCGACTGCGTCCACAACTACCCGACAGAGTCGGTCCCCGCGAACGCCGCAACGGACATCAAGCTCGTCCGCCAATCCAACGGCGTCCACCCGGCCGCCTCGGGCTACCACCAAATCGGCGACACCCTCTTCGCCTGGCTGAAGGGCCAGACGAAGGAATGACGTGTTCGCGGTGACTCATCGAGCACGTTTCCAGCGTGGTCGACGAGAAAGTCACCGTCACCACCCCGCCGTCATCACGCGGAGCAGTGATGGCTGCGAAGGTCTGAGGTGGAACCTCGTCAGACATTGTCGTCGGCCCTCCCTTCGGCGATATACTCGAATCGCGAACCGACCCCGAACAGGAGCCTCGACGATGCCCTCTCCCTTTCCCGGCATGAACCCATACCTCGAACGCGAGGGCGTGTGGCAGGACTTTCACGCGAGCTTCGTCCCCGCGATGCGTGACGCGCTGTCAGAGCAATTGCGGCCCCGCTATGTCATTTCAGTTGAGGAACATGTCTACGTCCACGCTCCTCCCGAACCGGAGCGGCATTTCTCGGGACGGCCCGATGTCGCGGTGAAGCAGAGCCCGTTCGAGACCCTCCAGCAAGAATCCGACACCGCCGTGCTGGAGGCTCCGACAAATCTGTTGCTCCCGGTGCGGGCCGACATCGAAACGGAGCCGTATCTCGAAATCCGGGATCGCGACGACGAACTCGTCATCACCGTGATTGAACTGCTCAGCCCGACCAACAAGCGAGCGGGGCCGGACCGCGAACAGTACCTCGTCAATCGGCAGCGTTCCCTGGCCAGCAACATCCACGTCATCGAGATCGGCTTGTCGCGCGGCGGCAACCGGATGCCGACCGAGGACTTGCCCGATTGCGACTACTACGTCCTGGTGCGACGCGCCGAACAACTGCGTCGCGCCGGCGTCTGGCCACTCCGTCTGCGAGACCCTCTGCCGCTGATCCCCGTCCCGCTGCAAGCCCCCGACCCCGACGCCCGCCTCGATCTGCAGAGCCTGCTCCACTTGGTCTACGACCGCGCGGGCTACCGCTACCGCATCTACAACGCCCCACCCCGCCCGCCCCTCCACCCCGAAGACGCCCGCTGGGCCGAGTCGGTCGCCGCACTGCATTGTCAGCAGCTTTGACGCAGCCGTTGGCGTCATGACGCAATCAACAGGCATCTCCACTTCGCTTGGACCATCGACTTTCCCTTTGCGGTGAGCAGAGTCAACCGCCGCCCAATCAATCGAACAAGACATGCGTCACTATTGACGTGCGTCATTTTAGGTGTACGATTTCCGCCGTGCTACGAACCCGTCGCAAGGGGGAATCAAACATGCCAGAGGAAATGAAGGCCAATCCAGGCGGTCACATCGACCCCGAGTACGTCTTTGGACGGGATCACCTGATCGAAATGATCTGGGACCGATTGGAGCAACAGTGCGTGCTCATCAACGCCGAGCGACGGATCGGGAAGACCTGCGTCATCAAGCGAATGGTGGCTCACCCACGGCAAGGCTGGTTTCCCATCTTTCAGGATCTCGAAAAGATTCGTTCGGCCGACGAATTCGCTCGCAGTGTGTATGACGTGATTTCCCATTACCTCGGCCGCTGGCAACTCATCGCCAGCACCGCACGACAGTTCTACGAGGACCATGAATTCGGGGACTTCAAGAAGAAGGCCGCTCGCCCGTGGAAGACGCTGCTCACCAAGACGATCGAAGACCTGATGGCTCAGAAGGCCAAGACAGTTCAGCGGCTCGTCCTGTTCTGGGACGAGGTACCGTACATGATCGACAACATCCGAAAGCAGGACGGCGAGCAAGCTGCGGCCGAAGTGCTGGACACGCTCCGAAGCCTGAGGCAGGAGCATCCCGAGTTGCGAATGGTCTTCACCGGTTCGATCGGGCTGCATCATGTGCTCGCCAGCATCAACGCGGCCCATGTGGCCACCGCGCCGGTCAATGACATGTTTTCCGTCGAAGTCACACCGCTGGCACCGGCCGATGCGGAAGCTCTCGCGAAGGCGCTGATCAAAGGTGAGAAGCTCGTGACGACGGACCTCGATCGCGCGGCGACCACGGTTGCGGACGAAGCCGACTGCTTTCCGTTCTACATCCACAACATCGTCGGCGCGTTGAAGCGGGACTCGCTGCCAGCAGATCCGGACCAGATTCGTGAACTGGTGCAGCGGCAACTCGTCGATCCCAACGATCCGTGGGAGTTGGCTCATTTCCGCACGCGCATCGGAATCTACTACCCAAAGGGAAATGACGCGAAGCTCGTGCTGCTGATCCTCGACACGCTGGCCACCACGGACCAACCGCTCGGCGTGAACGCCCTCCAAAACGCCGTCAACTCGCAGACCGAGACGCTGGAAAGTCCCGAGCATTTGCGAGACCTCCTCAAGCTGTTGCATCGCGATCACTACGTGACGCGGACGATGGCGGGAGAGTACGAGTTTCGATTTCCGCTCATCCGCCGCTGGTGGAAACTGGATCGGGGGCTGTGATGAGCGACAGTGATTTCATCTGGCGATTCACTCCCAGCCGAACCGAGCCGCAGTTGCTAGAGGACATCTTTGTCCAACGGCACGGCCTGCTCGACGACCTCCTCGAAAAGGCGGCCGAGAGTGTCCGCACCGGCAACCGGCATCACCTGTTGCTGGTTGGGCCGCGCGGCATCGGCAAGACGCACCTGATCTCGCTGCTGCACCACCGCATCATTCAGGACGAATCGCTGGCACCGCGAGTTCGCATCGCGTGGTTTCTGGAGGACGAGACCGTCACGTCGTTCGCGCAGTTGCTCAAGCGCACTTACGAACTGCTGGCCGAGCAGCATCCGGACGAGTTCCCGTTGGAGTGGCTGCGAAATCTGTTGGGCCGTCCGACCGAGCAGATTCAGCGCGAGTTGGAAACGCGGCTCGTGGCGGAGTTCGCTGACAAGACGCTGCTGCTGCTCATCGAAAATCTCGATCTGATTTTTGAGGGATTGGGCACGACGGGTCAGAAGCAGTGGCGGTCGTTCTTGCAGGAGCATCCACTGGCCTGCATCGTCGCCAGCACGCAGCGGCTGTTCGCCCCGGTGCAGAAGCGAACCGAACCGTTCTTCGGCTTCTTTGCCCCGATCCACTTGAAGCCGCTCCGGGTGCAGGACGCCACGGAGTTGCTGGAGCGGATCGCGGCGACTCGACAGCAGCAGGATCTGGTGGCGTTCCTGAACACGCCTGACGGCCGTTCGCGAGTCCGGGCGCTGCATCATCTGGCGGGAGGCAACCACCGGATTTACATCGTCCTGTCGGGCTTCATCACGCGCGAGTCTCTGGACGAACTGGTTCAGCCATTCGAGAAAATGGCGGACGAACTGACGCCGTACTATCAGGAGCGGATGCGGTGGCTATCACCGCAGCAGCGGCAGATCGTCGAGTACCTGTGCAGCCAGGAATCGCCGGTCATGCCCAAAGAGATCGCCCTCAACCTGATGGCAGCGGAGAACACGATCAGCAGTCAGTTGAAGAAGCTGCTGGAGTACGGCTACGTCCTTCGCAACCCGCGGGGCCGGGAATCGCTCTACGAACTCGCCGAACCGTTAATGCGATTGACAAGCGAGCTGAAGGACAAGCGGCACAAACCATTGCGACTGCTCGTCGATTTCCTGCGTGTCTGGTATCGATGCGAGCAACTTCCGGAACTGCTTGGAAACGCTTGCTCAGCGTCGCTGAAGATGCACCTGTCCGCAGCTATCGAACGCTGTCAGTCAAGCCCCGATCCAAGAATGGAATTGTTGCAAGCTGAGATTGAAAATGCGAAGGCCGAGGGCCGAGTCCAAGATCTAATTGAATTGCTTGAAGAGCGAGCTCATGCGGATGATTCCCTGCAAAACTGGCTGGAACTCGCGAGCGGTTTATTCGATGTTGAGAGATACGAAGAGGCGATTGAATGCTTCGACAATGCTCTGAACATTGATTCTGACAGTGAATGTGCGCTGGTGCTGAAAGGCATTTCCCTCCACCAGCTGAATCGTGACCAGGCTGCAATTGAGTCTTACGACCGCGCTCTTAGAATCAATGCAAAAGATGCCTTCATCTGGAACTGTAAAGCCGCGTCTTTCTGCAAACTGGGATGTCATGAAGCTGCAATCGAATGCAACGATATGGCCCTGACTATTTCTCCACAGGACGCGTCGGTTTGGAATGACAAAGGTTTTTCGCTCAATGACCTTGGGCGTTACGCCGCAGCGATTGAGTGTTTTGTCAAAGCACTGGAGCTTGAACCACAACACGCCCCCACTTGGTTCAACAAAGCCCGTGCACACTATTTTCAGGGACAATTCGATGCTGCGATTGATTGCCTAGAAAGGTCGTTGGAGATCGACCCGCGATACGGATACGCATGGTGCAATAAGGCCATTGCGCTTGACTACGTTGGTCGCCACGATGCTGCGCTTGAGTGCTATGACAAGTCGCTTGAAATTGACCCCCAGAATGCAATTGCGTGGAGTAACAAGGGCATTTCACTCATCAGCGTGGGCCTTTACGACGCTGCAATCGAATGTTGCAACAAGGCGTTAGAGATTGAACCAGCGCGTTCGGCGGCCAAGTTCAACAAGGCGGAGGCGCTGATCGCCACCGCGCGATGGGAGGCTGGATTCCGACAGTTAGTGGAAGCGTTTTGTGTTCACCCCGAAAACGCTGACTCTGATGATGCATCGATCGTGCATTTCATCCACTCGAAGAGTGATGGACCCGAGCAGCTTCGCCAGAATGTGGAAACACTCATTGGAATCTACGCCGAAGCCGGGCAGCTCACGCGGCTGGGTGACGGGCTGGTTCGCAGCCTGAAGAAGATCAACGCGGACATGTTGAGCGAGAAGGCACTGACTCTCTGGCGAGACCTCTGGCTGGAACTCGGCTCGCCGCACATCGAGTTGGAACTGCCGCTGAGGATCTTCCGCGTCGGCATCGAGTATCTGATCCAACACGACGACCGAGTCCTCCTCGACCTCATCACCACCGAACGCCGCATCCTCCAACAAGCACTCGGCCTGGAACCCGCCGACTCCGACTCGATGTCAGGCCAATCCGACCGATGATGGTTCGCCTTGCCGTTTGAAATGTCTCTTGAAAGAATGCCCACATGGAACTGACCGTCGAACAACACGAAGTCCTCGCCACCGGCGGCAACGTTCGAGTGACCGTTGACGGTCTCGATTGCGTCGTTCTGCGGTCCGATATTTTTGAGCGAGTCTCAAAAATCCTCGGTGAAGACTGGACTCACGACGAAATGCGGCTGGCACTCGCTCGTTCGTCGGAAGGAAACGGCTGGGACGAGCCGGAGATGGCCGTTTACGATCAATACCAATGAAGCGCGGCGACGTTGTCATCGTGGATGTGGCTTACGTCGGTGCTCAGGGAAGCAAGCGGGGCAAAGACGGGGTCGCCTCACACTGTCACATCACCATTCCAAGGCACACTCATGAAACAGAAGCACGACTTCCAAATCATCATCGAACAGGATGAGGCGGGTTACTTTGTGGCCGAGTGCCCGGCACTCAAAGCCTGCTACGCCCAGGGTGAGACTTATGAGGAAGTCTTGGAAAACATCAAGGATGTCATCGCGCTGTGCCTGGAGGACTTCAAAGCCACCGGCAAACCGGTCCCGCGACAGGCGGAGATCATCAGCGTGCGTCATGTCGAGGTGACGGTGTGAGCCCCGCCGACCTGCCGCACATCAAGTCGCGCGAGCTCATCCGCGCCTTGGAAAAGTTGGGCTTCCAGCTTTTGCGGAAGTCCAAGGGGAGCCATTGGCAATTCACCCATCCGGATGGCCGCCGCACGACGGTGCCGGTCCACAAAGGAAAAGATATTGGGCCCGGCCTGATGCGAAAAATTCTGCGTGACATCGAAGTCGAATCCGAAGAGCTCCGCAAATGGTTGTGACGCATCGTCCAAGCCTCCTCGGGCAGTTGGACTTGCTCGGCAAAGACGGAGTCAGGCGTTTCGAAATTTCGGAAGGATATTCATGACGACTTCTCTCGACTCGCTCCTCGATTCATCCGACGCCACGTTGTGGGAGGTCATCTCCAAGGGGGACGGGCCGGCGGGGGAGTTGCCTTTGACGGAGGAGATGTTGCTCAATGCGCCGTCGGGCGATTTGTTTGGGTTGACGCAGAATGCCGGGATGGGGTGGAAGCCTTCGCAATTGCTGCGGAAACAGTTTTTGATCCTCAGCACGCAGGGAGGGATTCGGGGTGAGGATGGCAAGCCGATTGCGCTCGGGTATCACACCGGGCATTACGAGGTCGGGCTGTTGATGCGGGCGGCGGCCGAGGAGTTGGATCGGCTGGAGACGCTGCCGTTTGCCGGGTACGTCAGCGATCCGTGCGACGGGCGGACTCAGGGGACGGTCGGGATGATGGACAGCCTGGCCTATCGCAACGATGCGGCGGTCGTGCTGAAGCGGCTGATTCGGTCGTTGCCGACGCGGCGCGGGGTCATCGGCGTGGCGACGTGCGACAAGGGGCTGCCCGCGATGATGATGGCCCTCGCCGCGCAGCAGGATCTGCCGTGCGTGATCGTTCCCGGCGGAGTCACGCTTCCTCCCGCGACGGGTGAGGACGCGGGGAAGGTGCAGACGATCGGTGCCCGCTTCGCGCACGGTGAGATCACGCTCGAAGAGGCGGCCGAGGCGGGCTGCCGCGCGTGCGGCTCGCCCGGCGGAGGTTGTCAGTTCCTCGGGACGGCGGCGACTTCGCAGGTTGTGGCCGAAGCGTTGGGAATGGCGTTGCCGCACTCGGCCCTCGCGCCGTCGGGGCAGCCGATCTGGCTTGATGCCGCGCGACGTTCGGCCCGCGCCGTCGTCGAGATGGAACGGCTCGGCCAGACGATGCGCGACGTGCTGAATGCCGACGCGCTGCACAACGCGATGGTGGTGCATGCCGCGTGTGGAGGCTCGACGAACCTGCTGCTGCACATTCCGGCCGTCGCGTTTGAGGCGAAGCTGACTCGTCCGACGGTCGAGGACTGGAGCCGCATCAACCGCCAGGTGCCGAGGCTGGTCGATTGCCTTCCCAACGGCCCGGTCGGCCATCCGACGGTGAGGTTCTTTCTGGCGGGAGGCGTCCCCGAACTGATGCTGCATCTGCGGACGCTCGGGCTGCTGAAGCTGGATGCTTTCACGGTGGCCGGGCAACGGCTCGGCGATCTCCTCGAATGGTGGGAGCGTTCGGAACGTCGCGTCCGCCTGCGCGAGCTGCTGATCGCGCGCGACGGCGTCGATCCCGACACGGTCATCATGTCGCCGAGCGCCGCGCGAGAGAGAGGTCTCACCAGTACCGTCACCTTCCCGCTGGGGAACATCGCGCCGGAAGGCTCGGTCATCAAGAGCACGGCGATCGACAAGTCGGTGATCGATGCCGATGGCATTTATCGCAAGACGGGGCCGGCGCGCGTCTTCACCTCCGAGCGAGATGCCATCGCCGCCGTGAAGGGAAAGGGGCGGCCGGCGGAGAAGACGAAAGACAAGACCCCTCACCCTAACCCTCTCCCCTCCAAGGCGAGGGGCGAGGGGACAGGAGAAGTACTTCTCTCATCAGACCCTCAACCTTCAATCCTCGACCATCAACCCAACCTGACGCCGATCAAGGAGGGGGACATCATCGTCCTGATGTGTCGCGGGCCGCTCGGCTGCGGGATGGAGGAGACGTATCAGATCACGTCGGCTCTGCGTTACCTGCCGTTTGGAAAACATGTCGCGCTCATCACCGATGCGCGGTTCTCGGGAGTTTCGACCGGTGCGTGCATCGGTCACGTTGGGCCGGAGGCTCTGGATGGCGGCCCGATCGGAAAACTGCGCGACGGCGATTTGATCCGGATCGAAATCGACACCCGCAACCTGACGGGGACGCTCAACTTCATCGGCACTCCCGATCACGAGGTGACTCCTGCGGAGGGGGCCGACATTCTCACCGCGCGCACCCCATCGCAGCCGCTGCATTGCGACCCCAGGCTCCCGCCGGAAACGCGCCTGTGGGCGTTGCTCCAACGCGCGGGCGGCGGGACGTGGGCGGGCTGCGTCTACGATGTGGACAAGATTGCCGAGGCGCTGCAGCCGAAATGAGGCAAACGGCAAGACACGTCCGTCCGAAGAGATACCGCACGCGGTTGCTGATGAGACTTCTGGGCGGGGTGGCGTGAGCGGCGGGCGTGAGTCGTCAAGCTGCCGACGCGACTTGCCGGCCAACACGTGGCCACCCAATGCTTCAGGGCCTGGTGACCGGCGTGGTGATGAACTCTTCGTGAGCCTGCAGTTCGCGGACTTTGCGTTTGAGACTTCGGCGCAGCGCCCCCCACTGGTTCACGGCTTCGCGGAAGTTTTCGGAGGCTTCGGACAGCGTGAAGGCGGCGTCGGCCCCCTGGGCCGTCGCACGCTCCACGTCCATCACGGCCGGTTCCAGCTTCTGCTTGAGATACTCCAGACAGGCTTTCGCGAGGCGTTCGATCTCCTCGGCGAACTGCTTCACCAGCGCTCGCTCTTCAAATCGTTCCTGCTCGTTCAATTCCCGGGCGACGATCGGAGCGGCTTTGGAAGACTGGGCGTTCGCATCCACCAGGCGACCGAACGGATTGATCGACTTCTTGTTCTGCTGGAACTGGGCTTCGGCCACCTCCAGTCCGTTGCGGGCCTTCTCGAAGTTCGGCTTGAGTTCGAGGGCCTTCTTGAAGTTGACAATCGCCATCTGGAGATTGCCCATGTCGATGTAGGTGTTGCCGAGATTCTGATACGCCTCGGCCATGTCGGGCTTCAGCTTGATCGCCTCTTTGTAGGCGGAAACGGCCATCGCGTTCTGTTTGAGTTTCCGCTGGGCGATCCCCAGGTTGTAGTACGATTCGGCGCACTTCTTGTCGCGCTGGATCGCCTTGCGCAGGGCGTCGCAGGCCTTCTGGTGTTCGCCCAGCCGGTTGTAGATGGCTCCGATGTTGGTGTGGTAGCGGCCTTCCATCGGCTTGAGCAGGGTGAGCTTGGTGTACAGCCGGATGGCCTCCGTCAGATCGCCGTCGAGATACGAGACCGTGGCCAGGCCCTCGTAGGCGTCGATGCAGTCGGGATCGGACGCGACGGCACTCTCGAAGGCATCGTTCGCCTCCGCGTGGTCGCGATTTTTCAAGGCGTCCCGACCCTGCTGGCAAAGTGTTTCGACTTCGGGGCTGTACATCGACAATGGCCTTGGACCCGGTCCGGTAAAGAGACGCGACTCAACCAGAAAGCCGCTCCGCAATCGAACGCAGACGCGGGCGACAAGGGCTGTCGAAATGTGGCGGCGATTATAGGCACCGGTCGATCCATCGGTCAAAACCACTTTGAACCCCTTCGGGGCGATTCCGGAAACTGTTCGAAGGAGCCTGCTGCTGGAGAGGTTCGCCGAACGGCGTTACGATCACCCACCGCCGGTCGAGGGCTGATGCATCCGCATGTTGCCGAAGCCGGAACAAGGGAGTCTTGCAATGATGGCTGCATCGAGTGTTGGTGTCGGATGGTTGGAAGTTCTGTTCATCCTGTTGGGAGGAAGCGGCTTGCTGGGGACGCCGCCGGGCGAGCGGGATGCCGCCCTGTTGAAGGCGGCTCCGCAACAGACGCTGTGGTACTTCGAGTGGGCCGGTCGTGCCCCGGGGCAGCCGGGCGGGACCGGAATCGACGGGTTGGCGGCCGATCCCGAGATCCGGGCGTTCTTCGAGGCCCTGGAACTCGCCATCGCCCACGCGGAATACCCCGATGCCGACGAAGAGCAGCAGCGGCTTCAAAAGGAAGTCCCCAAGCTGGTCAAGTTGCTGACGGCTCATCCCGGCTGCCTGTTCGTTGGGTTCGAGCCGCCGCAGCCGGGTGAAAACCTGCTGAAGACTCTGCCTCCGAATGAAATACTCGCCCGCTTCCGGATTGGCCTCGTGGCGTCGGCGGGCAAGGATGTCGAGCCGCTGCTCGAATCGATCTCCCAACTGGCGGAGTCCGACGTCGGCAAGCAACCGCAAATGCAGGACATTGCCGCGGGACCGATGGCTCTGAAGCTGACGGTTCATCGCGCAGGCAACCGTGTGCTGGTCGGTTTCGGCGAGGGGACGGTCGCCAGGACTCTGGCGGGCCTGAAGGGCGAGGCCCCCGGCCTCGATACGAATCCGCGGTTTCAAGCCGGTTGGAAACGAGTCGCGTCGCCGCGCGTGGCCACCGTCGGGTGGCTCGATCTCCAGGGCGTGTTTGACAACGCGACTCGCACGGCTGGTCCCGCCGGTCTGTTGCTTCAAGCCCTGTTGCGCGGCGCGAGTGCCGACGCGCTGGACTACGTGGTCACGGGCTCGGGCGTTGTCGACGGCGACATTGTCCAGCGCACGTTTCTCGCCACGGGAGGCCGCACCGACGGCCTGTTGCTGTTGGCGGGCGGCCCCGCGCTGCGGAACGACCAACTCAAACACATCCCGGCCGACAGCGACCTGGTCGCGGCGGGGAGTTTGAACCTCGCCCAGGTCGTGGGCGGTGCGCGCGAGTTGATTGGTCGAACGACTCCCGCGTCGGCGGCGGTCTTCGACGAGGCGGTCAAGCAGATGGAGACGGAGCTCGGACTGAACCTGGAGCGGGACGTCTATCCTGCGATCGGTGATGCCTGGACGGCGTTCGATTCGCCCTCCGAGGGGGGACTCATCGGCAGCAGCCTGATCGTGGCGGTCGAGGTGCGCGACGAGCAGCGGGCCGAAGTGGTGTTTGATCGTCTGATGAAACTGCTCGAACAGTCCGTGGTCACCGACGCCGATCCCGCGTTCGGCGTGAAGACCGTCGAGTTGAAACGCCAGCCGTTTCTGGGCCGCACCATATATTTCCTCAACACGGTTGGCTGGGGTCTCGGTTCGGAAGCCGCGAGGACTCCCTCGTTCTGTCTGACGCGCGGTCACATCCTGTTCGCCATGCACCCGCAGGCTCTGAAGGCGCATTTGCGGCAGCAGTCGGCGAACCGACCCGGCTTCGACTCGGTGGCCTCGAAGAAACTCGCGCGGCCCGCGGGGGATTTGCTCGCCATGGGAACGCTCGATGGCGCACGGGCCCTGCAGGCGCTGTGTGCCCTCACTCCGTACTTCGGTCAGTCGGTGTTGAGCCATCTGCAAAGCGAGGGCTTCCCGCTCGATGCGTTTGCGATCCCCTCGGCCGCCGCACTGTTGCCGTATGCCGGCGACGCGACGTTCGTGGTCGTGCGTCAGAAGGATGGGTTGCTCGTCGAGACGAAGAACGCTCACGTGGCAATCCTCACGGCGGGCGTTCTCGGTTCGGCCAAGGCCTGGTTCCTGCCGAATTACAACGAGTATCTCGAAGCCCGCCGCCAGCGGGGACGGACCGAGCAGAATGCCGTTCTCGGCGAGGCCGAGGGACAAGTCGTTCCCGCCGCCGCCGTGCAGCCCGCGAAACCTCAGGAAAAGCCGGCCGCCGCCGCCGCGCGAGTGCTCACGCCGCTGGTCATCAAGGCGATGGTCCCCGATGGCGTGCAGCAGTTCATCCCGAACGAAGTCTTCCAGAAACTCGGACAGCCGCCGACTCCCGAAGACATTCAACGGCGAGAAGATCGTCGGAAGCTGATCGAAGAGCGGCGGAGGC
Organism: Schlesneria sp.; assembly: GCA_031412755.1. Taxonomy (GTDB): domain Bacteria; phylum Planctomycetota; class Planctomycetia; order Planctomycetales; family Planctomycetaceae; genus Schlesneria. The sequence continues at coordinate 19,263 of JANODP010000568.1, forward strand.
AACGGCTGCAAAAGCGCAACCCGCTTCCGAACCCGCCCCCGCCACAGTGAGTTGGATGCCGTTGTCACGACCAGCCCGACGCGCGCGAGGGCTTCGCATGGATCAAAGGTCAGCCCTCGCTCGCGCGTTTTGATGTTGCGCTGGTGGATGAATGCGTGTGGACGAATGACGATTTTGCACCACCGTTTCGTGTTCTTCATCCGTGCTTCGGCCCTGCCATTCGTGCTAGAAAAAAGTCTCGGGGATCGCACGGATGGCAGGGCCGGGGCACGGATCAGAGCGGGAATCATTGGTCGGAACTCGCTGACTCAGGTTCAAGAGTTCGTTACTGCGCAACTTCAAAACTCGCGCGTCGGACTGGTTTGGTTTGCTTCACCAAGGGGTCACACCATGCATCGCCTTGTGCTGTCACTGCTCGTCGTCTTGCTGGCCTTTCCCGCGCTGGCCGCTCCGCAGCGAAACGTCGTGGTCATCGTGGCCGATGATCTTGGCTTTCAGCTTGGCTGCTATGGCGACAAGGTGGCGAAGACTCCGAACATCGACCGGCTCGCGGCGAACGGCATGCGATTCACGCGGGCCTACTGCACGACCGCCAGTTGCAGCGCGAGTCGTTCGGTCCTGATGAGCGGTCTCTACAACCATGCGACCGGCCACTACGGGCACGCTCACGGGGCCGGCCACTTCAGCACGTTCGAGTCCGTCCGGTCGCTGCCGGTCATGCTGGGTGAGGCGGGCTATCGGACGTGCCTCGTCGGCAAGTACCACCTCGCCCCCGAATACACCTACAAGTTCGAGACCCAGCGACAGGAGGGGACTCAGGGGGCACGCAACACGGTCCGCATGGCTCAGAACGCCAAGGCCTGGATCGCCGAGAACGATCCGCGGCCGTTCTTCCTCTACTTCTGTCCCACCGATCCGCATCGAGCCGGTGCGGACTCGTTTGCCAATCATCCCGACCAGCCCGATTTCTATCCGGGGAGCAAACCGGTGGTCTATCGCCCCGAAGAGGTCTCGGTCCCGTCGTGGCTGCCCGACCGGCCCGAAGTGCGAAGGGAACTGGCCGAGTACTACCAATCGATCGCGCGGATGGACGTTGGCATCGGCACGCTGCTCGACGCGCTGAAGGAGAGCGGTCACTGGGACGACACGCTGGTGATGTTCCTCAGCGACAACGGCCCGCCGTTTCCGGGAGCCAAGACGACGCTGTACGAACCGGGCGCGAACCTGCCCCTGATCGTGCGCGATCCGCGCGGGAAGACTCAGGGCCGCACGAACGATGCGCTGGTGACGTGGGTCGATGTGACACCGACCGTGCTCGACTATTGCGGTGTCGAACCTAAGGCCATCTCACCTGTTCGCCCCGGTGAAAACATCGGTCGTCCGCCCGTGGCCGGTGACGCGAAGAAGCCGAACGCCGCGAAGAACGCCGGTGAGATGAAGCCCTACCCGTTGCACGGCCGCTCGTTCCTGAGCGTGCTCGATCAGGAGAAGCCCTCGGGCTGGGATGAGGCGTTCTACTCGCACACGTTCCACGAGATCACGATGTACTACCCGATGCGAGCCGTGCGCAGCGGCAAGTACAAACTGATCTTCAACATCGCCAACCCGCTACCGTACCCGTTCGCGTCCGACCTGCAAGCCTCGCCCACGTGGCAGGCGGTTCTCAAGCGGGGCGATGAGTACGAGCAGTACGGCCAGCGAACCGTCAAGGCGTACCTGCACCGTCCCCGCTTCGAGCTGTTCGACCTGGAGGCCGACCCGCACGAAACGAAGAACCTCGCCGACGATCCCGCACACAAGCAGACGTTGGAGACGCTGCAATCCAAGCTCCAGAAATGGCAGGACGCGACGAAGGATCCGTGGGATTCGAAGTGGACCTATGAATGAGCGAGCCGCGCGACGAACGCGATCAAGATCAAAGTCCGCATTCAAAGAGAGTTCGTTGCCGCGACGCGGCTGTCAACGCGGGAGTGACCTCGTGGATGTTGGGCCTGATTCCGTGCGCGATCATCTTTTCGCTGGCAACGGAGACCAATCTGGGTCAATCCTGCTTTGTGTCGATTTGGCTCGGTCTGGCGGTGGCGTGGGTGGTGGGAGTGTATTGCGGTGAACTCGGTTGGTGGCTGACGCGGAACTCAACCCTCGACAGCCGCCTGATGGCCTGCGCACTCTCGGTAGTTTTGGAACTGACGATTCTGGGATGGTTGCTCGTGATGAGACTTCAGCCTGGGATGCATTGAGTGCTTGCGGACCTCTCTTGTCGGTCTTCGGCGCGAGACCTAGAATGCCGCCTGGCATGAGGGAGCGTGCCGACCCTCCGGCCGTGATGAGTTGCGGCAACTTCTCCCACCGCCGCTTTTGACACGAGCTTTTCTCTTGGCCTCTGCCGAACACCAGCCACGAAAGCGGATTGCCGTCCTCGGTTCCACGGGTTCGATCGGCACCAGTTGTCTGGATGTCATCGCCGCGAACGAAGAGCGTTTGGAACTGGTTGGCCTCACCGCGCATCGGCGTGCGGATCTGCTGGCCGAGCAGTGCCGGAAGTTCAAGCCGCGCTGGGCGGTCTTGTCCGATGAATCGCGTCGCGCGGAGATCTCGTTGGAGCAGTGGCCTCGCGAGACCGAACTGCTCGTGGGGGCAGACGCCATCGAACGGCTCGCCGCTCATCCCGATGTCGATACCGTCGTCTGCGGCATTGTGGGGGCGGCGGGTTTGCGCGGAGCGTGGGCGGCGGTCGAAAGTGGCAAGCGTGTCGCCATCGCCAACAAGGAGACGCTCGTCGTTGCCGGTCCGCTGGTGATGCAACTCGCGGCGAAGACGGGAGCCGAACTGATCCCCGTCGACAGTGAACACAGCGCCATTTTTCAGTGCCTGCAAGCGGGACGCCGCTCGGACGTGAAGCGGATCATCCTGACGGCGAGCGGCGGGCCGTTTCGCGGTTGGTCGAAGAGCCGTCTCGAAACGGAAGTGACCGTCGAACGGGCACTCGCTCATCCGACGTGGCAGATGGGCCCGAAAATCACGGTCGATTCGGCGACCATGATGAACAAAGCCCTCGAAATCATCGAGGCCCGCTGGCTGTTCGGTCTCGACGCCGATCAGATTTCGGTGGTCGTGCATCCTCAGTCGATCGTTCACTCGCTGGTGGAGTTTGTGGATGGGTCGGTCGTGGCCCAGCTCTCTCCACCGGACATGAAGCTGCCAATCCAGTATGCTCTCACCTATCCCGAGCGGTGGCCGGGGATCAGTCCGACGCTGGACTGGTCGGCCTCGCACCAGTTTGACTTCGTCGCCCCGGACCTCGACGCCTTCCCAGCGTTGCAACTCGGGTTCGAAGTCGCGCGGCGCGGCGGTTCGAGCGGCGCGGTGCTCAACGCGGCGAATGAAGTCGCCGTGCAACGGTTCCTGGATGGTTCGCTGAAGTTTACTGACATCCCGCGCGCCTGCCGGGAGATTTTGAACGCCCATAACGACGATCCCCGGCCAACGCTGAGCGAACTGCTCCGCGAGGACGCCCGGGCTCGCGAGGAGATGCTGCGGTGGAAATCCTGACTCTGACATTGGCGGCGGCGAGCTTCGCGGAAAAGCTCGGCGGTATTGCCTCCACCGGCGGCTCGATCATGTGGGCGGCGATCGGTCTGGGCTTCGTCATCTTCTTTCACGAGATGGGCCACTTCGCCGTCGCCAAGTGGTGCAACGTGAACGTCGAGCGGTTCAGCATCGGCTTCGGCCCGGTCCTGTTCAGCCGGAAGTGGGGCGAGACCGAGTACGCCCTGTCCCTGATCCCGTTCGGCGGTTATGTGAAGATGCTTGGCCAGGACGATGCCGACCCGAGCCAACTGACGAACGAAGAGATCGCGGAAGATCCGCGGTCGTACCTCGCGAAGAACGTCTGGCAGCGGATGGCCATTATTTCGGCGGGCGTGACGATGAACATCATCACGGCCGTGATGTTCGCGGGGGGGGCGTTCGCCCTCGGTGTCGATCTCCCGCCGAACATCATCGGCGAAACGCGACCGGGGATGCCGGCGTGGGTCGCGGGTCTCAAATCGGACGACACCATCGAGAAGATCAACGGTCGGGTCATCACGACATTTGATGATGTCCGGCTGAACGTGGCGGTGCAGACACACCCCTTGACGATCGAGGGCCATCACAAGGATCGGACGACTTTTTCAATCACCGTTCAGCCCGAAACCGACAAGCCCACTCCCCAGATTGGCGTTGCTCCCCTGACGAGTCTGAGGGTGCTGACCGACCCGAAGGGGAAGGTGCCGTTCGTCTTCGCGGGGACGCCGGCGGCTCGTGCCCAGCCGGTCTTCGAACGCGGAGACGTCATCGCGGCGGTGGCCGGCGAACCGGTCAAGACTTACTCGGAACTGACGAGTCGACTCGCGTCGCAAACCGAGGGACCGCTCCAACTGGAGGTCTGGGCCGAAGGAGACAAGTCAAAAACGAAGACCGTCACGGTGGCCGATAATTTCTTCCGCACACTCGGCCTGTCGATGGATACGGGGCCGATCACGGCCGTAAAAAAAGGTTCCGTGGCCGAGAAGGCCGGTCTGCGGAAGGGGGACAAACTGGCCAGCATCAACGGTCGGATTGTCGGCACCGAAATCAATCCGCTGAAACTTCCGAACGAGTTCGCCAAACTGCACGGTCAAGAAGTGAGTATCACGGTGACACGCCAGGCGACTGGCGGACCGCAGACCGAAGTCACTGTCAAACTTCAGCCCGAGGATCTGCCCGGCTGGACCGAGCAGCCGCTCGATGAAGACAATCCGCTGTCGATTCCTTCGATCGGAGTGGCCTTTCACACCATCCCGATCGTGCGGGCCGTGGAACCCGACAGCCCGGCGGCCCGCGCGAACATCAAGCCGGGATCAACCACCAAGGTGAATCGCATCACGTTCGTTCTCCCCCCGGAGATCACGGAGTCTGACGCAGAAAAGAAGCGAGAACTGACCGTCGAAATGGACACGGAGAAAAAGTCCAACAACTGGAGCTTCGCCTTCTGGCTGATGCAACAACTGCCTCAACGCACGGTCAGACTGGAACTGACCGAAGGGGCGGAAAAGCGGGTTGTCGAATTGACTCCGCAAATCGATCCGACCTGGCCGCTGCCCGTCGTCCAGGGCTTGCGGATGCACACCGAAGAGATCAGACAGATCGCCACCACGCCGGGTGAAGTCTGGTTCATGGCGACCAATTACACCCGCAATTCGGCGATCAGCATCTATCTGACGCTGCGCGGTCTCTGCACCGGACAGGTCCGCCTGGAGAATCTCAGCGGACCGCTGGGCATTGCGAACGCCGCCGTGCAGATCGTCCACCACAATGTGCCGCAATTCCTGATGTTTCTCGCCTTCCTCAGTGTGAATCTGGCCGTGCTGAACTTCCTGCCGATCCCGGTGCTCGACGGCGGTCACATGGTCTTCCTGCTGTGGGAGGCCGTCACCCGCCGTCGCCCCAGCGAGAAGATCGTCATCGGTGCGAGCTATCTCGGCATGGCCTTCCTGCTCAGTTTGATGGTCTTTGTGATCTATCTGGACATCGGCCGCCTGTTCAAGCCGTGACCGACGAGCACCGATCCACGTCGCCATCATCGCTCCGCGTGATGAGCCGCTTGAGGTCAGACGTCCACTTGTGAATGGCTCGTCGCGCGGAGCGATGATAGCCTCGTCGGTCTTCCGTGGAGTACGCACCCAATGAAATCGACCCCTCACTCAACCGTTGGTGTCGGGCGTGTTGAGACGCATTCGACGACCATTCTCGCCGTGCGGCACAACGGACAAGTCGCCCTCGGCGGTGACGGCCAGGTCACCTACGGATCGGCGATCCTCAAGGCGGACACGCGCAAGGTCCGCTGGATCCTCGACAAGAAGATGCTCGTCGGATTTGCCGGTTCGACCGCCGATGCGTTTGCCCTGCTCGAACGCTTCGAGTCGAAGGCCAAAAACTTTCCCGGCAACCTGCCGCGCGCGGCGACCGAACTGGCGCGAGACTGGCGCACCGACCGGGTCCTGCGGCGGCTGGAGGCCATGATGATCGTGGTCGATGCCGAACACAGCCTGCTCATCACGGGACAGGGGGACGTGGTGTCGCCGACCGATGGGCTGCTCGGCATCGGTTCGGGAGGCCACTTCGCACTGGCGGCGGCTCGCGCCCTCATCAAACACTCGACGCTGTCGGCCGCCGAAATCGTGCGCGAGTCGCTCAAGATCGCCTCTGAAATCGACGTCTACACGAACGACAACATCACGGTGGAGGAGTTTCCATGCGCGACATGACCCCCCGCCAGATTGTGGCGGAACTCGACAAACACATTGTCGGTCAGGATGCGGCCAAGCGGGCGGTGGCCATCGCCCTGCGAAACCGCTGGCGCTGGCAGCAACTGAGTATCGAAGTCCGTCGCGACATCACGCCCAAGAACATCCTGATGATCGGACCGACGGGCGTCGGCAAGACCGAGATCACGCGACGGCTGGCTCAACTGATCGGCTCCCCCTTCGTGAAGGTCGAGGCCACGCGGTTTACCGAGGTCGGGTACGTCGGCCGCGACGTGGAAAGCATGATTCGCGAACTGGTCGATGCATCGATCAACCTCGTCAAGCAGCGGAAACGGGGTGAGGTCGAACAACAGGCCGAGAAGCACGTTGAGGAACGGTTGCTCGATCTGCTCGTCCCGCATGAGCCGGTGATGGCGTCATCGGAAGAGGGCGAAGAGGACGACGCCGAGGCCCGGCATGAACGGACTCGCGAAAAATTCCGGACGATGTTGCGATCGGGTTCGCTCGACGAGCGACAGGTCGAACTGACCGTGCCGCAGCGACGCATGCCCGTGCAGATCATGTCGAACATGGGCCTGGAACAACTGGATGGTGACTTCCAGCAGATGTTCGAAAAGCTGATGCCGAGGCAGCACAAGGACCGGAAAGTCACGGTGCGCGAGGCCCGTGTGATTCTGATGGAGCAGGAGATCGAGCAACTGCTCGACAAGGATGCGATCCACGACGAAGCCCTGCGTCTGGCCGAAGACAGCGGCATCGTGTTCCTCGATGAGCTCGACAAGATCTGCACGACCTCGGACAGCCAGCACGGAGCCGATGTCAGCCGGCAGGGCGTGCAGCGCGACCTGCTCCCCATCGTCGAAGGGGCCACGGTGCAGACGCGGTATGGCTCGCTCAAGACCGATCACATCCTGTTCATCGCCGCCGGCGCGTTCCACTCGTCGCGCCCGGCCGACCTGATGCCCGAGTTGCAGGGCCGCTTCCCGATCCGCGTCGAATTGAGCGATCTCACCAAGGCCGACTTCCTGCGCATCCTGACCGAACCGTCGAGTTCCATCACGGCCCAGTCGCAGGCGATGCTGGCGGTCGATGGCATCGACCTCGACTACGCCCCGGACGGCCTCGAAGAAATCGCCGAGATCGCGTGGCGGGTCAACCAGTCGACACAGAACATCGGCGCGCGACGCCTCTACACCATCATGGAACGACTGCTGGAAAACCCCAGCTTCGAGGGACCGGACGCCCGCGGCACCCGCATCGTCGTGGACAAAGCCTTCGTCCGAAAACAACTCGAAGAAATCAGCCGCGACGAAGACCTGAGCAAGTTCATCCTTTAAGCGAGTCATTTGTCACTGGTCATTCGTCATTAGTGAAGAGGCGACGAAGACTTGAGCACGCTAATTCTGCGTAAGCGTGACTCTTGGGCGTGAGCCTTCTTGTCGGCTTCGGAGCGGGGTGGCGTGA
>JANODP010000569.1:0-5301 GCA_031412755.1 Schlesneria sp.
GTTCCCAAGCCGGAGCTTGGGAACGAGGAATTCTCACGCATAGAAGAACACCTTCTCGGCTGTCTTGCGGAGCAGCCATTGGCGGTCGTCCGGGGTGAGGAAGTCGATGCGATCGCGGATCAGGCTGATCGCGGCCTTGTAGTTGTTGACCCCCTGAATCTGGTACGGGCAGTCGCTCGCCCACATCAGACGCTGCGGGCCGAAGGCTTCGTACAGCCGCTTGATCATCGGGATCAGTTCGAGGTGCGGCGGCTTCTTTTCGCCGAGGGCATAGTACGCCGAGACCTTCACGCTGGAGTGCTTGTGCCGGGCCAACCGGCAGATGTTCTTGAGATCCTCGTCTCGCATCTGGCCATCGGCTCCGATGCGTGCGAAGTGGTCGATGACCACCGGCGTGTCGGGGTGTCGTTCGCACATCCGATCGACGCCGGGCAGGTCCGACGGATTGATCAGGCAGCACATCGGTTGTCGCGTCTCGGCCCCGGTCTTCCACATTTCGATCATGCCCGGCTCGTCGAGCCACTCGGCCTGCTTTTCCTTCCGCACGAACGGCGTGATGCGGAAGCCGGTGACTCCCAAGGGCAGCAGCCCCTTCATCGCCTTGCCGGGCGAGGGCTTTTGATCGTCCACCATCCCGACGATCCGAAACAACTTCGGATGCCGACGGACCGCGTCGATCAGGTACGAGTTGTCGAACAGGTGATAACCCGAATGCTGAATCAGCACGACTCGCCCCACTCCCTCCGGACGAGCGATCGCCATCAACTCGTCATCGGTAAAGCTCGGCGGATTGAGATCCTTCTTCGTCTGGCCATTCACCAGCGGAAACGTGTCCGTCTCCGGCGGCCAGATATGCGAGTGAGCGTCAATCCACGACGCCTCGTTCGAGTCGGCCGGCGCGGCGTCGGCCAAGGCAGTTGCTCCCCAGGCAATGGCTCCCGTCATCAGGACTTGCCGTCGTGTCAGATTGATCGCGGAGTTCATGGTCATCCTCGTTGAGTTGCGTCCCAATTTGATGGTGCAGCGATCTAACCGCTCCGCGAAATACCTGACCTGCGTTTGAGCCCCGAAAAGAAGTACCCCCGGCAGGAGTCGAACCTGCGACCTACGGTTTAGGAAACCGTCGGTTCTCAAAGGGTGTTTCTTGCAAAAACGACCTGTAAATCAGGAGTTTTCTGAATCACAAGCGACGCTCTCGACATTTCCACACATTACATATTCTCCGTGGATTTCCGGCGTTTATCAAGGTATCTGTGACAGGATCAGTGACAGGGCCATTCGTACGGAGTGAAGTTCCGCCAAGAAGAGCAGCACCAACCTAGCACTTCGTCCGACTGAATCGATCAAGGTAGTACGAAGTCTCCACCTTGATCGCGTCGGACTCGTGCTGCCAAACAAGCTGCCTTCTGGCCATCACTTCCTTCCAATTCTCATCATGGACAACACGACCACATCACAGGCTCCCCGCTCAGCTAACGTCGGCGAGATCAAGCAGTTGGCTGGCTGGCTTCACGGGCAGGGCTACGATCAGGACGATGCAATCCTGACCGCCCGGACTGCGTACATCGCCGTCTACGACAACTATGTCACGGGCTGCCCCGGTTATTGTGGAAAGCTGATGTCCGTCGTCTGGGATGGCTCACCCGATTGCTTCGATGTGTTCACTTGGCACGGCAGAAAGATGATTCACGAGGATCGCGACTCCGCCTAGAAGGTAGGCAATCGCTACTGGACCAAACGATTGTTGCGAAACTCATTGGCGAAGAGTTCGGCCAGAGCGAGACTGAGGTGGGCATGCTCACGGCCTTTCGATTGTGTCGGCTCCGTCAAGGTAGAACCTGCGGTCTCCACCTTGACCATCGCCGTGAACGCTATTGGCCGCGAGCAAGGCGGCTGGATTATTTCTTTCCCCATTTTTCTATGTCACGTGATTCCAATGTCGAACGCTGGATCGAACTGTCTCACCGATACCGCGAGAATCCGACCGGCCCGTGTGTGCTGCCGATCGTGAAGGTCGGCAAGAGGCATTTTTTTGTCGATGAGCGGCTGCGTCAGCTTCGCAACGTCGAGAACGCCGACGAGTGGCTGGACTTCGAGTCGGATGGCGACTTGCTGGTGTTTGTGATGCAGCATGGCGGCATCGTTTTGTAAGGAATTGTGCTGGCTATGTAATGGGGTGAGGGCAGGACAAACCGCCTTCGCCCCATTGGACATCGAAGAATTTGACGGGTGACAATCTTGATGCCGATTCAGCCCTCCTTCCGTTTCTACTCTGAGACATCAACAGCCTCGAACTGGCCGGAGAGTTCCCGAATCACTGTGCGGATGTCATCGGCAGTGAACCCCTTTCTCTGGAAAGTCATGACGACATCCGCGATGGATGTGTGGAGCTTTCGTTGTCTTGCGGGAAGTCCGTCGCGTCGGATGGTGGGGGATTTCGACGACATCTTGCGTTGGACAAGCTGCTCGGTTTCGAGAGCCGTCAATTGCTCGGTTTGGACACGAGAGGCGAAGGCGGTTTGTTCGTCTGCCGGGAGCTTGGCGATGTTGTAGAGGTGACGCTTCGTCAGCGGTGTGTCTCTGCCGTCCGGTTGTTGGCGGGCCTGCTGCTGAACTTCGGGAATGATGGCATCGCGGAGTTTCAGGAACTTGGAGATGTCGCCCTTCGATTTGCCGGTCATTTGGGCGATCTGCTGTTGGCTCAGGCCGAATTCATCGCGGAGCCGGACCAAAGCATCTGCCGTTTCCATCGGACGGAGATCGGAACGCTGCCAGTTATGAACGATCTGATCGACCAGCACCTCTTGCGCGTCTCCCGCTTGAATCCAACACGGAAGTTCTTCAAGTGCCAAACGCGACGCCGCTTCAAAGCGACGGCCGCCGTCGATGATGCGATAGCAACCGGAAGTCGCATCCCAGCGAACAGTGATCGGCTGCTTGATGCCACGGCTTTGAATGGACGCTTGAAGTTCGGCGAGTTCCGTTTCGTCAAACAGCTTGCGAGGCTGATCCGGATCGGGCGCGATGCGGTCTCGCCGGATGAAGTACGAATCGGTGAGACGCCGACGGCCGGCCTGGTCGGGCGGAATCGCGGTTTGGGCGGGTTCAAGCGACAGCGTGGAAAGGCTCGCGAACGCTTGCGAGGCCGCTTGTCGAGCGGATGCTTCCGAGCCTTTCCGCGCGAGCGGTGACTTCGGCGAAGAATTGACGGGCGACGACGGCGGCATGGGAATGAGGGGAATGAAGTACAACTGGCAGACGATCGGTGACCGACTGCTCGAAGTGCGACAGGTCAGGAATGACAGTTTCGAACGCATCGTCCCCGAAGTGATCGCGAAGTTGCCGGAGATAGGTGGTCTGATACTTCCGGCTCTTCTTGAACCGCGACACGACGAAGCCGAGCAGTTGCAAGTCGGCGTGATACTGTTCGCGGACATGGTGATACGTTTTGAGGACGTGCTGCGTTCCAAGGGCACCCCACTGTGCAGCTTCCAGGGGAACCATGAGGAAGTCAGATGCACACAGGGCCGCGTAGGTGATGAGCGAGATGTCGGCCGGGCAGTCGAGCAGAATGAAGTTGTAGAACGGTGCCGCTTCTCGCAATGGATCGACGAGCGACAAAACCAATCCCGACGATTTCCATTCGGTGGGATCTGTCTGATTGAATCGCTCCAACGCAAAGCTGCCGGGAATGAGATCCACATGCGACAAGACGGTCTTCCGCACCAGCGTGGCGAGTTGCGGATCGGCTGCCGGATTGAAGAACGCCTCTGTCCCCGGTGAACCATCGTAGGTCGGCAGCAGACTCGTGCTGATGTTGCCCTGCTTGTCGAGGTCGAGCACCAGACAACGCTTCCCCAATTCCTGACAGACTCCTGCAATGAGCCAACAAGCATGGGTTTTGCCCACGCCGCCCTTCAAGTTGAGAGACGTGATGATTGTGGCGCGGCGATCACTTGCGTGGGGCACGTGGTTCACCGCTGCTGCGATGCCGATCCGAAGCGCGGGAGCAACGACGCTTGGTTGAGCGGCGGAAATGCACTTGGCCAGGAAGTACAGAATCAGCAGGAGAAACAGGGACGAGCAGAGGTCCGGTCCTTCCACGATCGCCTGCAGCAGTGGCGGCAAGGCGAGAAGTATTTCCCCGAGCTTTTCACGAATGGCGGTGTCGTTCATTTCGGAATCGCCACGATGCGGAAGCCAATTGAGTCTTTGCGAGTGTCATGAAACTCTTCGCCGCGCACGGCGGAGCGAACACCCCAGACATCGGTCGAGGTGAAGGCACCGCCACGGATCACTCGATGGTCGGGATCGGTATGACCAACACCGTCGCACCATTCCCACACGTTGCCGTGCATGTCATGGAGCCCCCAAGCGTTGGGGAGGCGTTTACCGAGTGGATGCGGCTTTGAGTCTCCAAAGACCGCGTAGGACTTGAGAAACCGGACAAGGAAGTCGTGATCGCCCGCCGCGTGTTTGCCGATTGCTGTCAGAAGATGATTCTGTTTGTCCGGAGTCACTGAGAACGGAGTCTTTATTCCTGCACGAGCGGCGTATTCCCATTCGTGTTCGGTTGGCAGGCGGAACATGTACTCAGGGATCTCGCTGGAGAGCAGTTCACAGAACCGCATCGCGTCGTCCCATGCAACATTGGTCACGGGCAGGAGTGGCTGCTTGAGATGACTCGGGTTCTCGTGCATCCGGAGTTCGTATTGAGACTGAAGGACTTCGGTCGTCAGGATGAACAACGGATCGAAAAGGGAGAACAACTGCTGGCGTTCGTCGGGGCTCCGTCCCGGCTCGTCGTCCGGTGATCCGATGATGCCGCGTCCCTCGGGGAGTTTGATGAAGCCGAGATCACCCAGAACGAGATCATGATGGTGTCCTGGTGGCGGAGCGAGCGCTGGTTTGGCCGCTGTCACTGTTGTCGGCGGTGTGTTTGGACCGGAGTCAAGGGTAACAGGTGTTCGGGGACATGGGTGACACATTCCTCCTACTCTTGAATGGGGGTGGAAGGGACGGAGTGAGCGGAGCGAACGCAGTCGCTTCCACCCCCATTCGCGCAGTCCGACACCCCGGGCAGTTGACGGACCACCCGTCGTTTTTCTGCCGTCTCTTTCAAATTCAACTCGCCCAGGCATTGCGGCCCGAACCACACATGCCACACACCATCCACGGTCGTCGCACGCAGTCCGACAGACTCTCCCGTGAACGCGTTACTCAAGAACCAGCGCTGTCCACGAAACCACAATTCTCCACGTTTCTGAACCTTCCTGACCACATCAATCGGACTGAATTCCA
>JANODP010000570.1:0-28670 GCA_031412755.1 Schlesneria sp.
ATCGACGATTACCGGGGCCTCGTCTTTCAGTCACCGCTGTTGGTGGTCTGCATGGGGTTGTGCCTGTTCAGCCTGGTCGGTCTGCCGCCGCTGGGTGGTTTTTACGGCAAGTTCTTCATCTTCGCCGCGGTGTTCGACGCCTCGCAGGTTCATGAACAGATAGACGGCCAGGTAGTACAGTAGTCCTTCGATGGCGCGCGCCGACTGATCAGGGGTGATGACGCTCGTCGCGGACCGCAGGACGAGCAGGGCCGACACCGCCATCAGCATGTAGCCCGCGTGAGCGATCGTCGAATACGCGAGCATTCGCTTGGCATTCGTTTGCGAGTACGCGGCCAGGTTGCCAAACGTCGCCGTCACGATGGCGAGCACTCCCAATCCGAGTCCGAACACCAGGGACAGTTCAGGCAACACACCGGCCGATCCCGCCGTGACGGCCATCGAGAATCGAACCAGCAGCGCGAACGCGGCCGCCTTGGAACCGATCGAGAGGAAACCCGCCACTTCGGCCGAGGCCCCCTGGAACGCATCCGGGCACCAGAAGTGAAACGGCACCAGCGACAATTTGAACGCGAAGCCGACCACGATCATCAACAGGGCGAGCAGCACGACCCGGCTTTCGGGGTGCCCGGCGCCGAAGCCGGTCCGGAAGATCGCATGCAGCCGGTTGCCCAACTCGGGGAACTCGGCCGTCCCGGTCAGTCCGGCCAGCAGACTGATGCCAAACAGCATGACTCCCGCTGCTCCGGCACCATACACGACGAACTTGAGCGCCGCCTCACTGCTCTGGCGGCGTCCCTTGAGGAAGCCGGTCATGGCATAGCTCGGCACGCTGGCCATCTCGATGCCGAGGAACAGCATGAGCAGATGGTTGGCACTCGACATCAGCATCATCCCGACCACCGCGCCCGACAGCAGCGTGTAGAAGTCGGGAGCGTCCTCCTGGTCCGGAATGCCGCTGAGCACGGTCAGCGCGATCACGAACACCAGAAAGAACAACAGGAAGCCGCGCAGGAAAATCGAAAACATGTCGTGAACGGCCAGCCCGGTAAACAACTCCGTCGGCCCGCCCATGAATGGCGAACAGAGAGTATTCATCACGCCCAGTTCGTAATCGGACTCGGGAATATTGATCGCGTAAAACTGCAGCAGCACCACGAGGAACGCCGTCATGCCGCCGAGTAGTGCGATCCAGTGAGTCGGTACGAGTTTGTCGAGGCTCGTCAACCGGGCCAGCAGCAGCAGCACGATGGAGCCGGACAGGATCAGCTCGGGCAGGAACAGCATCAACGAACGATACGTGGACGCCTGGGACGCCGTGTCGCCGTTGAGGAATTGCAGAAAGAGTGACTGAAAATCCATGACGCTCTCAACGGGAACCGGCACTCGCCGGAAGACCGATCTCAAACCGCCGCGACTCGAACTTCGAACGCGACCCGCACCGTGCGACGCCGCGCACCTCGAAAACTATTGAACCAACGTGGTCTGCACGAGCGGAACCACTCCATGCATCTGGTCGTAGGAGGCCGCCATGCTGTTCACCAGCGAACCGATCGACCCGTCCATCAGGTTGAACAACAGACCGGGAAAGATACCGAGTACGATCGCGCAGACAACCAGCGTGTAGGCCACGGTCAACTCGCGGGCGTTGATCGGCGTGATCCCCTCGGGATGCGGCCCCTTGTATTCGGGACCGAAATAAACCCGCTGGATCGTCCACAGGATGTAGCCCGCCGTCAGAATGACGCCGGCCGCCGAGATGATTGCCAGCAGCGGATCGTAGTTCCAGCAACTGAGCACCGCGAAGATTTCGCCCACGAAGCCACACAGCCCCGGCAGACCCAGCCCCGCGAAGAAGATCACGGCGGCCAGTCCGGTGTAATGCGGCATCAGTTGGGCGATGCCGCCGAACTTGTTGAGGTCGCGGTGGTGCACCCGGTCGTACAGGACGCCGACCATAAAGAACATGCCCGTCGACGAGATGCCGTGGGCGATCATCTGGAACATGGCGGCGCTGATTCCCATCCGCCAGTAGTCGGAATTGAACGTCTTCCCATCGACGATTTTCCACACCGCCAGCCCCACCAGGACGTAGCCCATGTGACTGACCGAGCTGTACGCCACGAGACGCTTGAAGTCGGTCTGGGCCATCGCGGCGAAGGCCCCGTAGATGATGCTGAACACACCCAGCGCGACGAGGAAGTACGCGGCATACTGCACGCCGTACGGGCAGAGCGGGAAGGCGATGCGGATGATGCCGTAACCGCCCAATTTCAGCAGGATGCCGGCCAGAATCATCGAGATCGGCGTGGGGGCCTCGACGTGCGCGTCGGGCAACCACGTGTGGAACGGGAACGACGGCAATTTGATCGCGAACCCGATGAACAGCAGGATGAAGGCCGCAATCTGCAGGGACTCGCTGTACGCCGGGACCGCCCCCTTTCCGGCGGCGACTTCCGCCAGATACAGCAGGTCGAAGCTGCGTCCGCTGTTGAAATAGAACATCAGCATGGCGATCAGCATCAGCACGCCCCCCGCCAGCGTGTAGAGGAAGAACTTGATCGCCGCGTACTCGCGGCGCGGGCCGCCCCAGATGCCGATCAGGAAGTACATCGGCAGCAGCATCACCTCCCAGAAGACATAGAACAGGAAGAAGTCGAGCGACAGGAAGACGCCCAGCACGCCGGTCTCCAGGATCAGGAACAGCATCAGGTAGCCCTTGACGTGCTTGTCGATGCTCCACGAGGCGAGGGCCGACAGCACGAAGACCAGTCCCGTCAGCATCACCAGCGGCAGGCTGATCCCGTCCACACCCAGGCTGTAATAGACGTTCCAGTTCTTGATCCACTCAACCTTGCACAGCGATTGCATACCACCGAAACCGGGGATCGTCCGTGCGGCGACACTGGTTTGAAATGTTTCAAATGCAGTCTTGAACTCCTGTCGGGTGAGTGAGCCCTCGGGTTTGTCACCCACACCGACTTGAAAGATCTTCCCAACCGGATTGCTGTCACTCGATGCCTGTTCGGCTTCGACCTTCGTGAGCTTGCCGTCCTTGTTTGAATCGGACTGCTGAAACAGTGCATCCGAATCTGCCACCTTGAACCCCATGTAGAGCTGCACCGTCAGGGCAAACGTCAGGGCCGTCCCCAACAGCGTGAAGTACCGCATCCCTTCTTTGGCTTGGCCGTCAAACGCCAGCAGACCAACGGCGAAGACCGCCGGCAGGAAGATGATGAAGCTCAGAATGGAATCGGGACTCAACATGATGTTCTCAATCTTTTCAGTCGCCGCGAGGCCAACGTCGCAACTTGGAGGATGGGCACTCCTGCCCGTCCGCTCTTCAACTCCAAAGCCGGATGGGCAGGAGTGCCCATCCTCCATCATTGTTCTTGGCCGAACGCTACTTCGGCACCGTCGTAAACAACACACCGAACAGCACCACCACGCCGACGGCGATCCACATGACATACTGCCGCAGTCTTCCCGTCTGAACGACGCGCAGCGACATCCCCACCGAACGAGTCACGCTGCCGACGAGGTTCACCAGCCCATCGACCATCCCCTCGTCGAACTTGCGATCCCAGAGCGAGGTCACCACCGTGATCTTCGCCCCCGCATGCAGGATGGCGTCGAGCACGTGCTTGTCGAACGCCGCACACCACGCCGAGACGACATGCACCGGCCGGACGAACATCGCGTCGTACAGGACATCGAACCGCCACTTGTCGATGAGGAAGTCGTACACGCCCGAAAACTGCCGGCGAATGTCCTCGGCACGAATCGCCCGGACTGCGTACATGGCATACGCCACGGCGAATCCGGCGGACGCGGCGAGCAGTGCCAGTAGTCCCGCCTGATCGTGTACCGCATGGACCTGATGATGGCTCGGCAGCGTGATCTTAGCGGGGCCGACGGACGTGTAGGGGTCGTGCGCGGCCACCGTCTCACTGTCGGCAATCAATCGGTACAGCAAACCGTGCTGATCATCGTCCGTGGTCGTGACACCCCAGTTCCAAGCGCAGACGGCGGCCAGAACCGACAAGGCGATCAGCGGAGCGGTCATCACGCTCGGCGATTCATGGCAGTGATCGTAAACGTGCTGGTCGCGCGGCTCACCGGCAAACGTCATGAACCACAAACGGAACATGTAGAAGGAGGTGATCCCGGCCGTGACCAGAGGTGTGATGAACAGCAGGATGTGGACGGGATTCAACTCGGAGTAGGCCAGGGCCGACGCCACGATGGCGTCCTTCGAGTAGAAGCCCGAGAACCCGATGTTGACGATGGGAATCGCCAGCCCGGCAATCGCGATCACTCCGGCGAGCATCGTGTAGGCCGTGATCGGCATCTTGTGGCGGAGGCCCCCCATGCGGGGCATCTCCTGCACGTGGTGGCAACCGGCGATGACGCTGCCCGAACAGAGGAACATCAGCGACTTGAAGAACGCGTGCGTCACCAGATGGAACAGCCCCGCCCCCCAACCACCCACACCGATGGCCAGCATCATGTAACCGAGCTGGCTGATCGTGGAGTAGGCCAACACCCGTTTGATGTCGGTCGCCACGACGGCAATCGTCGCGGCAATGAACAGCGTGATGCAACCGATATAGGCGATGACGAGGAGGACTTCCGGAGTGAACATCGGATAAAAGCGGCCCGCCAGATAGACGCCCGCCGCCACCATCGTCGCCGAGTGAACGAGGGCCGACACGGGGGTCGGGCCTTCCATCGCGTCGGGCAGCCACGTTTGGAGCGGGAACTGGGCGCTCTTGCCGATGCAACCGGCGAAGATCCCGCAACCGGCCGCGATCAGCAGCAGATAGCTGATCGAGGACGGCTTCCCGTCGCGTTCGGCCCGGTGTCCCGAGGCGTCCCGCAAAAAGACTTCACTCCCATCGTCCGAGACATCCAGCTTGCCGTCGTGTCCGCGCACCATCGTAAACAGACCCGCTTGATGAGCGTCCGGTGAGTCGGCGAACTGGAACGTGCCGCACCAGGTCCACAGGATCATCAGGCCGATCAGGAATCCGAAGTCGCCGACGCGGTTCATGATGAACGCCTTGTTGGCCGCATCACTCGCCGTCTTGCGTTCGATGTAAAAGCCGATCAGCAGGTAGCTGCAAACGCCGACCAGTTCCCAGAAAATGAACACCTGGAAAATGTTCCCCGCCAGCACCAGCCCGAGCATCGAGAAACAGAACAGCGACATGAAGGCGAAGAACCGGTGGAACCGACCGGGCCGGCTGAAGTGGCCGTTTCTCGTGTGGACCTGGTGGTCCTCGTATTCCTCGGTCAACTCGTCCTTCATGTAACCGATGGCAAAGCAGTGAATGCAGGTGGCGATGAACGTCACCATCGTGAACATCACCAGCGTCAGGCTGTCGATGTACCAGTCGAGCGACAGCCGCAGCGAGCCGAATCGCGCCAACTCATAAAACGTGCCCGAGAACGCCTTCGACGCCTGAGCCACTTCCGCTTTTGCCGGCGCGTGAGGGTGATTCGTGTCCTGGGCGGCAGCGACCAGCGCCGCTTCCGCATCGGCGGGAACATCGGCCGGGTGAGTCGGGTGAGTTTCGGCTGCCGCCGGGTGGGCGGGCTTGTCGTGCGCAGCACCGGCACCGTGATGCTCGCCTCCACCATGTTCGGCCGGACTGAGCGCGGCCCACTTGGTCTCACAACCCCAGATCATCAATGCCGAGAAGCTGCACAGGAACCCGATGCCAATGCAGGCCACCGCGCACCAGGCTGCCGACTTGCTCAGCCGATGCGACCAGCGCAACCAGTAGATTTCGGCGACGAACCCGAGCAGCGGCAGCAGCCACGCCACCGTCAGCAGGTTCTTCAGCACTTCGCCGGTGTGAGGATTCATGATGATTCGTCAGCAACAAAAATGAGGAAAGCGGCCGCGGTTCCGTCCGGCACTGTCAACGGGCAAGCTCAGCCCTGCAGTTCACTGCCGCGGTCCACGTCGATGGTCAGATGGTTGTTGTAATAGTTGAGTGCGATGGCGAGCGCCACAGCCGCTTCCGCCGCCGCCAGCACGATGACAAACAGCGCCGTCGCCTGACCGTCCAGCCCCAGCGGCGTGTAGCGCGAGAAGGCCACGAAGTTGACGTTCGCCCCGTTCAGAACGAGTTCGACTCCCATCAGCACGCCGATGCCGTTGCGCTTCGTCGCCATGCAGACGACACCGCACACGAACAGCACCGCTCCGACCATCAGATAGGCTTCGAGTCCCACGTCACCCATGCGAATCGTCCCTTCTCTTCTCGCGACCGGGGGAACATCCCGTCGGCCGTTGTTGCCCGTCAGCCGTTGTTGACAGCCATCCTCAAAGGTCCGCCTGTGAACCCGGAACCACTTTCCGCTTGGCCCGCGCGAGGTACGCCGCCCCGACGAGCACCACCAGCAGGTGAATCGACACAATTTCAAACGGGAGCAGGAAACCGGGGGCCAGCGCGCCGCCGGCCGGTCGGTTCAAATCCTGATCCGGTCGCAGGCCGAAGAAACTGAGACCCAGTTGACGCACGGTGCGCCCCGACTGGTTGCGAGCCGCCGTCTTTGCCAGAGCCTCGTCCGCCTGCGCCTTCGCAGCGGGATCAGCCGCATGATCCACGTCCGACTCCAACGACCGGGCTTTCTGATAATCGGCCACTGCCGGACTGAGCGCGCGTCCGGTCAACCGACCTTCGAGATCGCCCCACACGACGGAACGGATCGAAAACATCAACACGAACAGCAGCAGCAGCCCGACGCCCGCCCCGAGAAATGCCTCCGCCGGAGACGTCTTGATCTGCACGGTCGGACCGCTCGCGGTGAGCATCACGCCGAACACCAGCAGCACGACCGTGCCGCCGACATAAATCAACAGTTGAGCCGCGCCGAGAAAGTCCGCGTGCAGCAGGAAGAACAGCGCCGCCACCGAGCCGAGCGATACCACCAGCCAGAAGGCCATCCGCACGACATTCTGCGTTGCGACGACGGCGATCGCGCCGCCGCACGTCAGGATGGCGAAGACCCAGAACAGCAGTTGCTCGATCATCGCGCCACCTCCCCGCGGACAATGGCGACGGTCGAGGCCGGTCGCGTCTCGATTGCCGGTACGCTGACGGCCGGATCATCTTGCAGGGTCGATCGCGCCACGAGAGGTGCCCCAAAAATGACGGGGCGATGCAACTTCGACGATGCCAGCACGAGCGGCCACAGCACCGCACCGAGAAACAGCACGCAACTGATCGGCACGAGATACTTCAGGCACGTCGTCATCACCTGGTCGATTCGCAACCGGGGCAGCGTCCATCTCACCCAGATCTGCACCAGCACCAGCAGACTCGCCTTGAGGATGAAGATCGCTGCTCCAAACAGATTGACGATGTAGTGGCCGAGGACAAAGCCCTGAACCAGAAAGTCCTGTCCCCAACCTGCCAGGCCACGCAGAGCCGCTTCGGGAAAGCCGAGACCCGTCTCCCAACCGCCCAGAAACAACAACACCGCGATGCCACTCACCGCGAACATGCTCGCGTATTCGGCGAGGAAGAAGATCGACCAGCGAAAGCCGCTGTACTCGGTGTGAAAACCGGCGACCAGTTCACTTTCGGCCTCGGCCAGATCGAACGGAGCCCGCTTGACGCTCGCCGTGGCGACTGTGAAGTAACAGAAGAATGCCAGGAAGGCGAAGGGGTCGTGGAACAGGAACCAGTTCCAAAAACCACCCGCCTGCAGCTTGCCGACAACCTGCAGATTGAGCGACCCCGCGATGAGGAGCGGAATCAACGCACAAATCGCCATCGGGATTTCGTAGCTCACCATCTGAGCCGCTTCGCGCATCGCGCCGAACAACGCCCACTTCGAGCCGCTGGAGTAACCGGCCAGAATGATGCCGAGCACTTCCAGCGACATCAGGGCCAGAATCAGGAACGCTCCGCATTCGGCCGCGACGCCCACCCAGCCATCGGCGATCGGCAGCACCATGAAGGCGGCAAACGACGCGACCGTGGCCAGATACGGAGCCATCCGGAACATCATCGAATCGGCCGCGGCCGGGACGAGGTCTTCCTTTTGAATCAGCTTGATGCCGTCGGCCAGGGTCTGCAGCCAACCAAACTTCCCGCCGACCCGCGTCGGACCGAGACGGTCCTGGATTCGACCGGCCACTTTCCGTTCGAGCCAGATGTAAACCAAGGGGAGCACCGCAAACAGGCTGATCAGCAGCGTGGCATGCACGAGTGCCGCGAGCAGGAATGCGACCAGCGCCCCGACATCCGTCCCGTCCTTGGAAGCGAGACGTTCGGCGAGGAAATGTTCAATCGTCAGCGCGGCGAGGGGGCCGTTCATGCGGTCGCTCTTAAAGCTTGAATCGTCAGACGGCGTCCGCCGTCCGGCCAAGGTGGCGGGGAACTATGCCAGATGAGTTTTGGCTATTCAAGAGACCTCGCGCCAAATGCAGACCATTCCCACGGATGAGAAGCTCGCACGCTGTCAAACTTGACAACGGAGCCTTCGCAAATTACCCGCCTGCAAGTCATGGCCACGTGGCTGAGTTCGCAAGAACTCAGCTCTTCATCGTGAGTTGGGCTGAGTTCTTGCGAACTCAGCTACATGCAGGCCGCAACTGGTGGCGAGTGGAGTCCGCATCGCGGGGCTGGTCACTCATCACAGACCGGTCGGGAGTGAGAACACGATCGCGCTGCGAATGGAGGTGGTCTGCGAGACGATCCCTGTCACGCCTGTGCCTTCGATTCATGGCCGCGTTTGATGCGCGGGGCCGTGGCTGCCGCGAAGCCGATGCGCGGTTGATCGCGGTAGGCATCGTTGCGGCGGGCAAACTCCTGCCGGACCCACACCCAATCCCAAGTCTCGGTGTCGAGATATCTCAACACGAGCAGCTTCTTGAGTTCATCCAGCTCGGCGAAGCTGAAGCCATCGGTGGAGCGGACCGCTTCGTCGAGAGGGGTTTGATCTCGCGCTTCGGCCACCCAGTGGTCCGTGAAAAATTGGCGGCGCAATTCGACATCGGGACGAGGAAACTCGATGAACAGGTCGATGCGGCCGGGGCGTCGCGCGGCGGGATCGAGCTCGTGCGGCTGGAGGTTGCTGGTGAACAGGTAGACGATCCCCGATCGCAGCTTCACGCCGTCGAGGTTCGACAGGAATGTGCTGTGATCGCGAGTCGCTCCGTTATCGGTCCGGTCTCGCAGTCCGCTGTCGAAGTCATCGAACAACACGATCCCCGGCTCATCAAGGGCAAACAGTTCGTGAGCCTTGGCGCGGCATGACATCTGATCGAAGTCTTCGGCCTGGACCGTTCGCCATTGCAGACCGTGCTGATAGGCTTCCGATTCGAGCCACCGCGCGGCCATCGTCTTGCCGTTGCCCGGCTCACCGAGCAACATCACGCCGCGCTTCAGCGGCACGCCGAACCGTTCCAGCGCCGCGCGACCTTTCTTGAGAAAGCCAATCGTGTTCTCGAACAGCCGCTGCCGCTCCTCGATCCGCATCAGCGGCGCGCGATATACGGTCTCTTCGCGCACGGCCCGGCGCAGAAAGCGATACAGCCCCCGATAATCCGCCTCGGGCACGGCCCACACGTCTTCCACCGGGTTGAGCGAATCGCACGAATCGGGACAGTACATCCGCACGACGGAGATCTCGCGGCGGGACAAGCCGTCTTGGCGAGGCGGGCCGTCGTGAGGAGACGAACCGTCACCGTCGACCACGCGGACTTCGTACCGCTGCATCCCGAACTTCATCCAGTGTCCCTCGACGGAACTGCTGATTCCGCGCAGGGCGGGTGTCCCTTCCAAGCCGACCACGCGCGGGCGGGCCGAGTTTTTCCGCAACGCCGCCTCAACGTCCGAGTCACAGTCGAACGGCAGGCACGCGCGGCCCAACTCCCGCTCGGCGGCCTTCAAGAACCGAGCAATCTCCACCTGATTGCGTCGCAATGCCATGCTGGCCACTCCCGTGCTGAAGAAAACAGCGACGGCCCGCCACGCGCGAAGCCGGCTCGCCGGGAGAGAGAGTCAGGGAATGGGAACCAGGTTCGCGCGGTGAGACACGATCGGCCACTGTGACGGCAAGGGATGTCAAAACGACACAAGGCGGGTCTCCCCGCCTTGTTGAAATCGTGTTGGTGTTCGAGTGTCCCTGATCGCGAACGATTCGGGCGCAAACCGGCCTGGTCGCAGACCCGGCCCGACTACACACCCATCTTGCGGCGTTTGGCCTTGCGGGCCTTCGAGCTGGCGGGACGCTTCCCGTGGTTGGCTTTATTAACCTTGCGTGTGTTCTTGGCCATGACGTCTTTCTCTCCCTTGCGATCGAACCGACCCCGCAGGCCGGGGTGAAGGGGCGAGAGAATAGCAGCCGTCGCCACCGCTGAGAAGCCTCTGCCCCGTCTGCGGCGGCAAACTTCGAGAGAAATCGGGTTTCCCAGAGATTCAGCCAATTCGCCGCAAAGCAGGTTGCCCCCTTCCGGCCCCTCGGCGAGAATCTGTCGCCGGTTCTGGCGCAAGCCACGTCCGACCGAGATTCAATCCCACCCGGCAGGTTGACTCAATCCACCTCACAGCAGTGCCGTGATGAGACGTTCTGGCTGGCGACGACAGAGACTGATACCGCTGGCGATTCTCGCCGCGTGGGGATTCGTCCCTTTCGTGGAACGTGTTTCGGTGAATGCCGCGCCGCCAGATGCGGCGGCGGAGGCCGATGGTTCGGCTGGCTTGCGGCTCGCGCAGGATCGGCAGGTGGACCAGTGGCTCGACGCGGCGGGGGACCATGTCGGGCGACAGGAGTTTGCGTTGGCCTCCGGCGTTCTCGCGCGCGTCTTGAGTGCTGAGCACGAGTCGTTCGCGGCGACGGGTTCTGGTTCGATGCTCGCCCGCGACGCCGCATGGCGACTGGCGCTGAGGCTGCCGGATGAGGTGCGATCGCGTCTTGAAGCCGATCTGGACCGAGCGGCGGGTGACGAGTGGGTGATCGTGCGTGCCGGCGGCTTGCGCGACGAGATCGCTGCGTTCGCGATCCGGCATCGGTTTGCCGTCTTTGGCCTGGAGGCGCTGCGCACGCTGGCCGCCGCGCGACGAGACGCCAGCCAGCACGAGTCGGCGGCGGCAGCCTGGGCGCGCGTCGCGGAGCATCCGCGCGCGACGACGATTCAACGAACCGCCGCGCGGTTGGCGCGGATTGAGTCTCTCGTCGCAGCCACCCGGCACGAGGAAGCGGCGCGCGTGTGCAGCGACGCGTTAAACGGAGAACTCGCGCCGGCCATCGTGCTCGCCGGTCGCAGCGTCTCGCCGCGCGAGTGGCTGGTCGCGCGACAGCGAGACTTGAACGAGGCACTCGCGGCGAGAGACAGTTTGCCCTTCGCTCCGAATGGAAAACTCAAGGGGTCGAACGCCGATCCCAGTCCCGCGCTGCAGTCGAGTTGGTCTCGGCAGACCCCACCGGCGGCCGATCTGGCACAGTCGGTGATCGACACGCAACGCTACTTTCGCGGACAGGGGGTGGTCTCGTCGTTGGCCATGCGTCCGCTGGTTGTCGGGCCGGTGGTTCTCGCGCGGACGATGGAGCATCTCATTGCCCTGGACGTCAGCACGGGCGAACCGATCTGGAAGGAGCCGGTGCCTCACCCCGAATACGCCTGGATCGCCGAGCGACCTTTCTCG
This sequence comes from Schlesneria sp., assembly GCA_031412755.1. Taxonomy (GTDB): domain Bacteria; phylum Planctomycetota; class Planctomycetia; order Planctomycetales; family Planctomycetaceae; genus Schlesneria. Next base: position 11,670 of record JANODP010000570.1, read on the forward strand.
CTGGAAAACGCCGGTTTTCGGAACACGTTGATCGGTGCGTGGCATCGCCGGACCGAAGCCGATTCTGTGTTTGGCTCACTCACCACCGACGGTCGCATCGTGATTGCGGTGATGGAGGCGGATCGAGCGGGGTGGGACTTGACGCCCAGCGCGCCGACTCGCATCGGCGTGTCGAACGCACAGACGCCGGTCGGTCCGCGCTGGAACCGGCTGTCGGCGTACGAGATTGCCACCGGCGAATTGCGCTGGCAGATCGGCGGCAAGGCCACGGGGCCGGCCGATGTGTACGGGGGCTTTCGTTTTCTCGGCGCACCGTTGCCGATGGACGATTTGTTGTTTGGCATCGCGCGGCGCGAGGACGTGCAGAAACTCAAGGCCATCGTACAGGGCGAGGACGAATTGAAGCTCATGGCCATCGACGGCCAGACCGGCCACCTGCGCTGGTCCGTCGGACTGGGGGTTCTGCCGCCTCATCTGGCCGATGCGATCGGGCGACGTCGCATGGCGTGTCCGGTCACACTCGCCGATGGCCGGCTGCTTTGTCCTACGGCGGGTGGTGCGTTGATCGCGGTCGATCCCGTCACGCGCGGCCTGGCCTGGGCCTGTCGCTATCCGGTCAAGCCGCACGATCCACCCACGCGACCCATCAACGGAATGGGTGCCACTCCCATGGCCGATGCATGGTGGAACGAGTGGCGCGAAGTCACCTGTGTCACGACGTCCCGGTTGGCGGTCTTCGCGTCTCCGGAGTCCGATGAACTGCATGCCATTGATCTCGGCGACGGTCGTCCAATCTGGAGCATCGCGCGCGGCGGAGCGCTGCATCTGGCGGGGCTGTTCGAGGACCTGGCCATCGTGATCGAGCCGATGGCCGTGCGAGCCCACGATCTGCAAACGGGCCGCGTCCAGTGGCGGTGTGAGACGGGCGAGGTCTCGGGACGCGGCACGATTGTCGGAACGAAGCTGCTGCAACCGCGACGAGCCGGCGGCGTGGCGGTCGTCGATTTGCACGACGGCTCGCGTCGCGACAGCCTGGTCAGCACCGAGACCGTGCTGGGAACGCTGATCCCGTGTGCCGATGGCTGGATCTCGCAGACCGATCAGGCACTGATGAAGCTGCCGCTGCTGACGCAGGCGCGCGAGGCCGCGCTCGCGAAGTGGACGAACCAGCGCACCGACGAGACCGCCGCGTTGGACCTGGCGCGGCTCGATCTGCAAGCGGGCGAACCGGCCGCCGCGCGCAGCCGACTGCTCGACGTGGACACGCCGCAGGCGAAGGAACTGCGCCGCGAGACCCTGCTGGCCCTGCTGCGCTCCTCATCGGGTGCCACTGGCGGTCGCTTTGAACCGCCAGTGTCTTCAAAGAACACTGGCGAGCGAAGCCCCTCGCCAGTGGCACCCGTGGGCACGCCACCGGAACTGGAACCGCTCGCCGTGGAGTTGATGGCCCTGTGCGAATCGAACGACGAACGACTCGTCGCCCTGCGTGTCGTGGGCGAAGCGGCCTTCGCAGTGAACGATCCCGTCCGGGCGGTGACTTCGCTTCTGGATGGAATTGAATTGCTCGACGCCGGCGCGACCGGCTCGCGAAAATCGGTGGGCGACTGGCCGGCCGACGGCGTGTCGGCCCGCTCCGTGCGCCGCGACCGCGTGTTTGTGGGAGCCATCGAGCGCGTGCTGGCCGATGCGGCTCGACGGGGGCGCAGGGTTCCCGGGGACGGGACTGCCGACGAATTGCCAAGGCTGGAGCAGACACTGGCCGCGCGGTTGGAGATGGCTCGCCGAAACACCGACCCGTTCGCGGTCCAGCGGCTCGTCGATCGGATGCTGCCGTTGGAGTGGGGGCGCACGACGTTGCTGACGGAGACGGCGGCGGTGCGGTTCGCGCGGACGCTGAAGAAGTCGGAACCGGCGCTGCTGGTGGTCAGCACGTCGCGCGACGAACGCCTCGCGGCGGAAGCGGCCCGCCAACTGGGCGAGTTGTTCGCGCGATCGGGCTGGCGCGCCGAGGCCGATGCCATCGACCGACGACTGCTGATCGAACATCCCGGCGTGGTGCTCGGTCATGGGCAGACCCGGCCCGCCGAGTTGGCGGCCAACCCGGCCGAATCCGAGCGCCGCGCACGCCTGCTCGCTCCGTCCGTCGATCCGTGGCCCCACGTCGTCCCGTCGATGGAACTCGATTCCAAGCCGCGCAGCGAAGACGTGCATTACGTTCCGGTTTCGGTCGATGCCGCTCCGGGAAGCCTGCTGGATCGACTCGATGTCTCCGTCGATCGGCAGGCTCGATTCGTCCGCTTCGCGGGTGAGGGCCACGCCGGGAAATGGACCGTCACGCTGGCCGGTCCGTCGTCGCCGATGCGGGCGAGTTTCGCGCTCCTCGACCAGTGCGAGGCGTGGGGAGTCGGACGGTTGCTCGTGCTGCGACTCGGGACCGAACTGTTCTGCATCTCTCCGCTCGACGAACGGGGGGAGCCGCACGCGAAGTTGGAGTGGACGCCGCTCGACATGACACGCGGTGCGTCCGCCGCGGTGAATGAATCGCAGGCGACCACCGAGCCCATCCCCGCGCGAGTCGGCCTGCGTCACGAAGGTCTGCGGCTGGTGGACGGCTTCGGCCGCGTGATGGGTCGCGTCGGTCCCGTGCGGCCCGACTACCTGTGCTATCAGTCGCAGGCCCGGTTGGTGGCGATCGACACGCAGACGGGCAAACGCCTGTGGGAACGTCTCGACATCCCGCCCCACTGCGTGACGTTCGGCGACGAAGAGCGGGTCTATCTGTGGCGCACGGCCGACCGGATGCTGCAGGTGCTGAGCGCGATCGACGGCCGCACGATCGAGGATCGACCGTGGGACGTTTCGTCCGACGACGTGCTGATGCAGCGCGGCAGCCTGACGTGGCTGGCGACGGACACCGGATCGGGACGCGACAAATCATTCACGCTGATTGAACTGTGCGATGCGCGCGACGGTTCTCTGCGCTGGTCCAGCCGCTTCGCATCGAATTCCGTTCCGTTCGTGCTCGACCGCGACACGCTCGGTGTCGTCGAGCCGGGCGGGCTGCTTCAAATCCTGTCGGCCGACACCGGCCAGCCGTTGGGCGAGGCACTCACCGTCGACGTCCCCGCCAAACTCGAACGGATCGTCTGTCATCGCGATGCGTGGCGCTGGTACGTCGCGCTGTCGGGGCCGGTGGCGCGACCGGCGGTGCTGCAGACCGAACAGATTTGGGGCGGCCGGCGACTGCCGTTCCTGAACGGCCCGTGGTATGCGATCGATCGCGCCACTACGTCCATCGCCTGGCGGCGGAATCTGGACAACGAACCCCTGTCGCTCGATGCCTCTCGCATGGCGCCGGTCTTCGTGCAGATGTGGCGGCAACCCAACCTCGACAACGCCGCAGCCAAGGGGAGCGAGGGCTGGCTGCGCCTGATCGACAAGCGGTCGGGCCGCGAAGTCGCCTTCCGCAAGGATGCCGCGCTCCAACCCTACTTCGTCCTGCACCCCGCGGCCAACCGCGAAATGCTTGAAATCCTGACCGAACGGGAAACCGTACGGCTGAAATACGAGCGGGAAGTTTTAAAACTCAAGGACCAAACGCCAAGCGAACCCCAAATCCCCAAGGGACAAAATCCGAACGACCGAAACAAGTGACGAGAGCTGTGTTGAAACGGCATTCTGGGATCAGCGCGGTTGGCTCTGTCGTCCCACCGTACACTAACCATCGATGCGGCGACTGTTTCTACGATTGCGACCGGTTTCATTCGTCGTCTCCTTCAATTCGTCGAACTTCTTCCATGCGAGAAAGGTTGGGGATTCGACGAATTGAAGGAGACGACGAATGGGAATTCCCCAATCTGGAAACGGGTTAGGGCACGACCCATCGACGGGACGGCTCGCTGTCGAAGAATCTGATCCAGACTGAGGACTGCATGACTGCCGTGTCTGACAATTCGCTCGCGATCCGCGAGGACTTTCTGGCTGAGGACGCTCACCGCGTTCTCTTGTTCCTCGAAGAACGAGGGACATTTCGGTTTCCGACCCTGAAGACGGGACTGTTCTCGGCGGCCGCAGGTGACGGGGCCGAGTTCGATGTCACCGGCTATCGCTCGGTCTGGATTCGCGACAACGTTCACATCGCGCACGCGCACTGGGTCTGGGGCGAAGTCGACCAGGCAGTCGCTGCGACGACCTCACTGATGAGCTACTTCGTGAAGCACCGCCATCGGTTCGCCGACGCCATCGCCGGACGGAGCGATCCGAACGAGCCGATGCACCGCCCGCACATCCGCTTCGACGGCGAGCAGCTCGCAGAACTGAACGAGAAGTGGTCGCACGCCCAGAACGATGCGCTGGGAGGCTTCCTGTGGCTCTACTCGAAGCTGGCGCTCGCCGGTCACGTGCAGCCCTCGCGCGAAGAGGCACTCGTTCTGGCCGACCTCGTCGAGTTCTTTCGCGTGGTCCGCTTCTGGCAGGACGAGGACAGCGGACACTGGGAAGAGGTCCGCAAGGTGGCCGCCTCCAGCATCGGCGCGGCCACGGCGGGTTTGATCGTGTACCGCGACTGGCTCAGTTCGCCCGAGGGATCGAGCCTGCAGGTCGGAGCGATCGAACTCGCCGACGAACTCTCTCAACAGGGGCTCAGTCAGCTTCAGGCAATCCTGCCGTGGGAGTGTCGGCAGGACGATCCGGCTCGGCGCCGACGACATGACGCAGCCCTGCTGTTCCTGATCTATCCGTACCGTGTCGTCGAAGGGCCGCTGGCCGATGAGATCGCGAATGACGTGACCGCGCACCTGATGGGCGAGCACGGCATCCGACGTTATCTCGGCGATTCCTATTGGTGTGCGGACTACAAGGACAAACTGGCCGCCGATCGGCGAACCGCCGACTTCAGCGACAATCTTGCCGAACGAGACCGTCTGCTGGAGCCGGGCCTGGAAGCCCAGTGGTGCCTGTTCGATCCGATCCTCTCGATCCACTTCGGCCTGCGCCACCAGAGGACCGGTGAGACCGGGGACCGACGGCGACAGGTTCACCACCTGAACCGTTCGCTCGGCCAGCTCACTCGCGCGGATTCGCGGTTCGGAGCCTATCGCTGTCCCGAATCGTACTTTCGCGAACGAGGCCGCTACGTCCCGAACGACATCTGCCCGTTGCTGTGGACTCAGGCCAATCTCAAGTTGGCGCTGTGGTTCGCCTGCGGTCGGTTCGCCGGACAAGGGACAACTGGGACCAATCCGACGTAGGGGACTTGCAAGTCGCACGTGACTCATCGGTTTCGTGCGTCACATTAGTCCCATTAGTCTCATCAGTCGCACACCCAACTGGGAGCCTTCCGGTGCGAACCGTCGCAGTTCTCCCGCAAGTCTGCCGGACAACTCATTTTCTTCGCAGATTGACCCTTCCTTTCGGCCGATCTAGCATGGTGGCCGTTTTCAATTTCTGGACTTGGCAGGAGTTTGGACAAGATGCCGCGATCAATCCGTCGAACGAGTCTCTGGGTGCTCGGAGCCTGTTTCGCGATGTTCGGTTTTTCGATCGCGCGAGCCGCAGACGTGGCCGATGCCGAACTCGCCGTCGCCCGCACACTCGACCCCGCGAAGCTGGACGGGCTGGTGGTCGAAGCCTCGAAGCTCACCGAGGCCGACCTGTCCGAGCTCGTCACCGACGAGCAGTTTCTCCGTCGTGTGTCGCTCGACCTGATTGGGCGGCAACCGACGCCGCAGGAATTCGCCACGTATCTGCTCGACACCTCTGCGGCCAAGCGTGCGGCGGCCGTGGATCGGTTGCTGGCCTCTCCCGAATTTGGTGAGAACTGGGCCGGATACTGGTCCGACGTGATCGGTTACCGCGTGCCGCCGCCCGAGTTGACGTTCCTCGATTACACGCTGTTCGAGAAGTGGCTGGCCGACCGCATCAACCAGAACGCCCCGTGGGACGAAACCGTCCGCACGATTCTGACCGCCTCGGGCAAGGTCAAGGATCAGCCGGCGGCGACCTTCGTCGGTTTTCACGAGGCCGACACGACGCGGCTCGCGGCCGAGACGGCGCGCGTGTTCCTCAGCGTGCAGATCGGCTGCGCCCAATGCCACGATCACCCGTTCGACGAATGGAAGCGGCAGCAGTTCCACGAACTGGCGGCGTACTTCGTCCGTGCCTCGGCCAAGATGCCGTGGAACGACAGCGGCGAGATCGAGGTCAAGGACAAGGGGAAGGGCGAGTACGAGATGCCCAACGTCGCCGACCCGACCAAGAAGGGGACCATGATGACCCCGACGTTCTTCACCGGACAGAAGACCGAACCGGGCAGGAGCGACCTCGACCGACGGCGCGAGTTGGCGGCGGTCGTCGCCAGTTCCGACAACCCGTGGTTCGCGAAAGCCTACGTCAACCGGGTCTGGGCGCGACTGATGGGTCGCGGCTTCTATGAGCCAACGGATGACATGGGTGCGGCCGTCATCCAACTGCTTCCCGAAGTCCACCGCGAATTGACCGACCACTTCCGAGCGACGGGCTTCGACGCCAAGAGCGTGTTCCGCGCGATTGTGAACTCGAAAGCCTACCAGCAGCGGCTCCCCGATCATCCGTCCGCTGCCACTGACGACAAGCCGTTTGCCTCGGCGCGAACGACCAAGCTGCGCGGCGACGAGGTCTATCAGTCGCTCGTGACGGCGATCAACCTCCCCAACGTGACGCCACCGAAAATCGCGCCGACGAAAGACATTCGCTTCCCGCCGCCGCCGAAGAGTACCAGGGACATCGTCTCCGAAACCTTCGGCTTCGACCCGTCGCTGCGGCCCGAGGACATTTCGCGCACGCTCGGTCAGGCCATGCTGCTGATGAACAACGACCAGCTTCAGGCCCAAGTCAACGCGAAGCCCGACAGCAACACCGCCCTTTCCAAACTGCTGGCCGCCGAATCCGACAACGCGAAGGCCGTCACCAACCTCTTCCAACTCGTGCTGGCCCGCAAGCCGACGGACATGGAATCGAAGATCGCACTCGAACACATCTCGACCCAGACCAATTGCGGCGAGGCGTTTGAAGACCTGCTCTGGAGCCTGATCAACTCGGCCGAGTTCACGACGAAGCGGTGATGCGATTGGCGATCCGACCCTTCACAGTCGGTGGCAACTGAACGAAAGGAAGGCAACATGACCGTCGAACAATTGAAGCTCGCACACAGCGCTGTTCCCTTTCGGCCCTTCACCATTCGCATGGCCGACGGTCGGACGTTCCCGGTGACTCATCCCGAATTCATGTCTCGATCAAAGAGCGGTCGGACGGTTGTCGTCTCGAACGACGACGACAGCAGCAGCATTCTTGACCTCCTGCTCATGACCGAAATTGAGTACGAAGCTCCCTCGTCCGAATCGGGTAAGCGAGGTCGCAGACAAAGTCGAAATTAGGCTGTCGCACACATGGCCAGCATCGTCCTGTCTGCCGAAGCCGTCGAACAGTTGGAGGAGTTGCCTGTACCAATTCACCGCCGGGTGATGCGGCTCTTGGAGCGGTTGGAGAAGTGGCCCGCCGTCAGTGGTGCCAAGCCTCTTCGCGGCGACTTGGTACACCACTATCGGTTACGGACCGGGGACTACCGGTTGCAGTTCCGAGTGGCTGATGACACCGTCGTCGTTGAGAGAATTGGGCATCGGGATGGTTTCTACGAGGACTGATCGAAAATGACCGTGCAGCCCATTCAACTCGAAGGCAAGGAATACGTCATCGTCCCTCGCGACGAGTTTGACAGATTGACGTTGCTTTCCAATTCGACTGAATTACCCGCGCTTCCCGAGGCAGATGCGAACGGTAACTACCCGGCCGTCGAGTACGCACGGGTAAGTCTCGCTCGCAAGATCATCCGTGACCGTGTTTCGCTGGGGCTGCTGCAGAAGGATTTGGCTGGCCTCGCGGGGATGCGAGTTGAAACACTGAGCCGCATCGAAAGTGGCAAGGTGACTCCGACGGCGGCCTCCATCGAACGGATCGACTCGGCACTCAAAGCCGCCAAGAAAAAAATGCGAGCCAAGCAGCGCCGACCATCTGCCACGCCTTTTGGGCTGACGCGAACAACAAGTTAAGAAAGAGCAACAATCATGCTGACACCACTTCTCGACATCGCCGTCAATCGGCAGGGTTGTCTTGGACGCCGCGATTTCATGGCCAACCTCGCTGGGGGCGCTGCGGCCGGCGCGTTGACGCTCGGTTGGCGCGACCTGCTCGTCGCCCGGGCGGCCGAACTGCGGAAGAGAGGCAAGTCGATCATCCTGCTTTGGATGGACGGCGGGCCGAGTCAGTTCGACACGTTCAATCCGAAAGTCGGCTCGCCGAATCAGGGGCCGGCGCGGGCGATCTCGACGAATGTCGCGGGAGTCGAGTTCGCCGACTTCTGGCCGCAGACGGCCATGATGATGGACAAGCTCGCCGTGGTCCGCTCGATGCGCACGCCCGAGGCCGAGCACGACCGGGCCATCACGCACGTGCGCACCGGTTATCGGCCGACACCAGCGCTGAGGTATCCGACGTTTGGGTCGCTCGTCGCGCGGGCGCGGGAAGACTTCGACTTTGATCTGCCGGCCTTCGTGCGGATTGGCAAGCCTCGCATCAAGACGCGCGATGTCGATGCGGGCGTGCTCGGTGTGACGTACTCCTCGTTCAATGTCGATCAGGCAGGAACGTTGCCTCCCAACGTGCGGCCGATCGTCGCTCCGGAGACGCTGCGGCGTCGGCTGGCTCTCGCCGACAAGTTCGATTCGCAGTTTGCCGAGGCGGGTGCGGCGAAGGAAGTGGCCGACAAAAAGTCGATCTACGACCGGACCGCGCGCTTCGTGCTCAGCCCGCGGCTGGAGACGTTCGATCTGGAACGCGAACCGGCCATCCTGCGCGACGCGTACGGCCGAACCAACTTCGGACAGGGTTGTTTGCTGGCCAGACGCCTCGTGGAACAGGGGGTCAGCTTCGTCGAGGTCATCAGCACGGGCGACCGCAACGACGCGGGCTGGGACACGCACGGCAACGGCTTCCGCGACACGCCGTATCTGGCGGCCGAAGTCGATCCCGCATACTCGACCCTGATTGAAGATCTCGATCAGCGCGGGATGCTGAACGACACGCTCGTCCTCTGGATGGGTGAGTTCGGTCGCACGCCCAAGATCAAGGCGGACGGCGGTCGCGATCACTACTCGAAGGGCTGGCCGGTCGTCTTCGCGGGGGGGGGCGTTCGCGGCGGGCAGGTGATCGGCGCGACCGATGCCGACGGCATTGACGTGACGGACCGCGCGATCGGCGTCTCCGACCTGTGCCTCACGCTCTGTCACATCATGGGGATGAAGCCGGATGACGAGTACCGCACCAGCGACAACCGCCCGATCAAACTGGTCGAAGGTGGCGAGTTGATCCACGAACTGTTCGCGTGAACGGGCGGCCCGTTTTGGCTCGTCATTCCAACGTCCTCAGCGTCGTGAAGGAATCCAGCGACCACTCTCGAATCGTGCCATCGAGACCGCCGGTGAAGAGCGACTTGGCGTGCGGTGAGAACGCAACGGCCCGAACCAGGCCGGCGTGTCCCGACAACTTGCGGACCACGTCGGACGCGGTCGAGTCCCAGATGAAGCAGCGAGTGCTCAAGCCGCCCGCGGCAATCCAGCGACCATCGGGTGAGATCGCCAAAGCGGTCACGCGGATCAATTCGACCCGGAAGTCCAACGTCGTCCGCCAGACATGCTCACCCGACTCCGCATCGATCAGTCCGACCGAGCCGTTCGCCGAAGCGACAGCAACCCGCCGTCCGTCGTCCGACCACGCGGCGGCCGTGCATTCACTGCCCGTGCTCGGCAAATCACACAGCAGTCGGCCATTCCTCGCATCGTGGAGCGATGTCGACCCATCGCGGAAAGCCGCGAACATCCGCAGGCCGTCACCGTCGAGACACATCCGCAGCAACGCCCGTCGCATTGGAAGCCGATACTCAAACAACTCGGCCCGCGCGTCGATCACATTCCAGCCGCGAATGGTTCCATCGCTCAATGCGAACAGCGCGACCGAGCCATCGTGCGACACGGCCACATCGACCAACTCGGCGCCTTCGAGCGGAGATTCTTCCCACACCGGATCGCTTCCCTCGTGAACCAGGCAGACCGAATTGTCCTCTGTCACCATCAGCGACGTCGCGCCGTCACGGCTGTGTGCCACCATCCTTGGTGAGAGTCCCGGTAAGTGGCGTGACTTGTCGACTTGTCCCGACGTGAGATTTACTCCGGTCACTTCCTGCAACGGCCGAAACACCCACAGCCGGTTCCCGGTCTCTTCCATCGAAATTCGATAGACCGGCCGAAAGGAACTGGCTCGCGACAACGCTTCACTGGCCGCCAATTCGCTGTCCGGGGGAGAAACCAACAGGCAACTGCCCCAGTAGAGAATGGCCAGCACCGCCACCACGGCGGTGATCTCCGTCGCAGCCAACAGGCCGGCGCGATGAGGGTGCGGATGTAAAGAGCGCCGTCGAACGCGCGGGGCCTGCATGATTCATCTCCTTGATGGGTGGAGCTGCGCTGGGCGACAACCCCAAGACTTCACCAACATGCGAATGACAGAACCGGGTGCGATTCAAGAAGTCGAAGGCATGGACTGAATCAAACACCTACCCAAGGGACACGGTTCGCCTTCAATCTTCCTGAACTGAGCCACCTTCAATCTTCCTGAACCGAACTCACTGCAAGTTCAAGTTGATGACCTGCCAACGCAGTTCGCGTGCCACGCAGGTCTCGGGGACTTCGGTCCTGCCACGTTGAACATCCCCTCGGTCACGCCATGGACGGACCGATGATGCCAACGGCGCGTGAAGAACACGCGGGCGAACGATGAGATTTAGCGGCAGTTTGCCAACGCCGATGAGTCGGTTGTGGATTGCCGAACCGTTGGTGAAGACTCTGCCAAAACAAGCAGCCCGGCGATCAGGGACCGCCGGGCTGCACGAAGTCTGGGCAGGAAATCAATTCGTCATTTCTGCCCGGCGGGCTCGGCCGCCTTCTTCGCGGCGGCGGCCCAGTCGCCGGCGACGACCGTCAGGATCTTCTTCGCGTCGACGTGCTTCTGGAACGCATACCGAACCTGCTCCGTGGTGAGGGCCGCAATCGACTGTTCCTGCCTGGCATAGAACTCCATCGTGCGATCGGTCAGCAGCGTCGCCTCGAGCACCTGCGCCAGATTGCTGTCTTCCGTGCGCATCACTTCCTGCCGTTGCAGGTAACCCCGGCGGGCATCGTCCAGTTCCTTCTGCGAGACGCCCTCGGCCAGCAACCGGGCGAGTTCCTCGTTGATCCCCTTCGTCAACTTTTCGAGGTTGCCCGGGTTGTAGATGGCATACATCGTGATGGTGGCCCGCTTGTCGAGGGGGCTCGCCACGAGCGACGAGCCGACGCCGTACGACAGCCCCTCCTTCTGACGGATGCGATCGCCCAGTCGGGACGAGAGGGCTCCGCCACCGAAGACGTAGTTGCCGATCATCAGCGCCGGATAGTCGGGGTCATCGTCACGCAGCGGCAGCACGCCACCGGCGAACAGAAACGCATTGGCCTTGTCGGGCGTCGCGATCTTGACCAGGTCGGCCTTCACTTCAACGTCTCCCTTGCGCGAGATGCGCTCGTAGGGCTGCTTCGACTTCCACCCCTTGAGGATCGCCGACAGCGATTCCACCGTCGCCTCTTCATCGAAGTCGCCGACGATCGTCAACTGACCGGACTGCGCACCGAGGAAGTCCGCGTACAGCCGCTTGATCGTGGCGACATCCACTTCGTCGGTGAGTTTGAGTTCCTCTTCAGTCGTCGGGTAGTAGCGGACGTCTCCCACGGGATACGGGTTCAGCACGCGACGGACGGCTTTGAGCGCGAGTTGCTGCGGATCGGTCAGCGCCTGTTCGAGATCCGCCCGGTGCCCCTGCTTGAGGATGTCGAGTTCCGACTGGGGAAAGACCGGTTCGCGCAGCACCTGCCGCAGCAGTTCGAGCGCCGCTGGCAGCTTGTCCCGCTTCGACTGAATGACGAACGTCGCTTCACCCGCCGAACCGCTGGCCCCGAGCGACGAGAGGTTCTGGTCGAGTTGATCCTGAAGCTGCTGGCGAGTCAGTTGCTTGGTCCCCTTCGCCATCAGCGACGGCAGGAACGAGGCGACCTTGTCCAAACCGAACAGCGACTTGTCGGTGCCGTAGCGCAGCGTCAGTCGCAGCACGACCGTCTTGCCGCGCGTCTTCTTCGGCAGGAGCGCGACTTGAAGTCCCTCCAGTTTGGTTCGTTTCGTTCGCTCCTCGATTTTCATCGGAGCGACATCAAACGCCTCGCCGACGGCGGTGTCTTCGCGGCCCTGGTACTCGCCAATCATCGCGGTGAGATCGGGCTTGGAGGGGATGGGCGTTCGCTGCGCTTCTTTGGTCGGATAGTAAAGGCCGACCGTTCGATTGCTCGCCTGCAGATAGGCCCGCGCGACGCGATTGCAGTCCTTCGCCGTGACCTGCTCCAGCCGGTCGCGATACAGGAAGTAGAGCCGCCAGTCTCCCTGAGCCGCCCACTCGCTGAGGCCGATCGCGATCTGGGCGCTGTTCGACGCCTCTTGCTCGCGCTGCTTGAGCAGCCGCTGGCGCGCCCGCTCGACTTCCTCGTCCTTCACTCCCTGATCGACCACCGTTTCGATGGTGTCGAGGAACGTGTCGAGCACCGTCTCGGGAGTGTTCCCCGCCGCGACCTCCACCATGAACCGCATGATGCCGGGATCGTGCAGCGAGAAGCAGGCTCCCGAAACGTCGGACGCCTTCTTCTGCTCGACGAGCGTCTTGTACAGGCGGCCCGACGGAGCCATCGTCAGGATGGACTCCAGGACATCGACCGGCACGAAGTCGGGATGGCCGCCCGAGGGAATGTGGTAGACGGCCCCCACCACGGCGACCTCGCCCACGCGACGCAGCGTGACGGTTCGCTCGCCGTCCTGGGCGGGCTCTTCGGTGTAGGTCGCTTCCAGCTTGCGAGTCGGCTTCGGGATGGTGCCGAAGTGTTTGCCGATGAACTCCAGCACCTTCGCCTCATCGAACCGGCCGGCCACGACGACCATCGCGTTGTCCGGCTGATAGTACTTTTTGTAGAAGGCCCGCAGGCTTTCGACGGGCACCTTCTCGATGTCGGCCCGGTTGCCGATCGTCGATTTGCCGTAGTTGTGCCAGTTGAACGCGGCGCTCGTCATCCGCTGGCCGAGGATCGAGTGCGGCGAATTCTCACCCCGCTCGAACTCGTTCCGCACGACGGTCATCTCGGACGCGAGGTCTTCCGCCTTGATGAAGCTGTTCATCATCCGGTCGGCTTCGAGTCGGATGGCGAATTCCAGGTTGTCGTCGTTGGCGGGCAGCGTCTCGAAATAGTTGGTTCGGTCGAGCCACGTCGTTCCGTTGAACTGGGCGCCCCGCGCCTGCAGGGCTCTGGGCACCGACGGATGATCGGGCGTCCCCTTGAACACCATGTGTTCGAGCAGGTGCGCCATTCCCGCCTCGCCATAGCCTTCGTGGCGCGAGCCGACAAAAATCGTCAGATTCACCGTGACGGTCGGCTTCGACGGATCCGGAAAAAGCAGCACCTTCAAGCCGTTGTCGAGGCGATGCTCACTAATTCCTTCGATGGTGGTGATCTTCATGGGTTTGGACGCTTCAGCTCCGTGAAGAAGAGGGGCAGAGAAACAGGCGGAAAGAACGGGCGCGAGCAACGCGGCTGCGGCACCCAGAACAAATCGGTTCGGCATCAAGAGCGACTCCTTCCATGAATCGTGCGGAACATCGAAAGTTGGGGACGAATCCTAGCAACCGCGTCGCGCGAAGGGAACCGGCAACATGTCGAACGGCCACCGCTGCGCTCCTCAACATCGGGTGGTAACAGTCCTCGACCAACATTTTGCCGAAATTCTGCGCCGGAATCGGACTTCCTCACGCACTATACTGTCAGAACGATGAACAACGCCGTGCAAGACGCCGTGCCGGTGGAGGTCGAAGTCGCGAGAAGCGATGCCGACTTGGTGGCTCGTTTCGTGTCAGCGAACGATCAGGCGGCGTTCGCCGAGTTGGTGAGACGGCACAGCGGTTTGGTGATGGGTGTCTGTCGCCGGGTGCTGCGCGACGCGCACGACATTGACGACGTGTTTCAAGCGACGTTTCTCGTCTTCGTGCGCGACGCGGCTCGCGTGAGGAAGCAGGCGTCTCTGGCGAGTTGGTTGTACGGCGTGGCCTACCGGCTGGCCGTGCGAGTCGCGCAGCAGAAGCAGCGACGACGGGAGACGGTTCTCGTGGATGACACGGCGATTGGCGGTGACGCTCTGGCGGAGTTGGCCGATCGCTACGATCAGCAACTGGTCGATGCGGAACTCAACGCGCTTCCCGAGCGGTATCGACGGCCGCTCGTGCTGAAGTACCTCGTGGGAAAATCGCCTCGTGACGTGGCGATCGAGTTGGGAATCACGGTCGGTGCGGTGGAGGGATTGCTCAAACGCGGCAAGGACGAACTGCGGGCGAGATTGATGCGGCGCGGTGTGAAGCTCGGAGCGGCGGTGATCGCCGTCCAGATGACTCGGCAATCGGTGCAGGCCGCCTGCCCCGAGACGCTCATTGAAGCGACGGTCCAAACGGGCCTCGCGTGGAATTCGGCGAACATTTCTGCTCTCGATCTGATCTCGGATCGAGTCCTCGAACTCGCGGGAAAGGAACTGGCCACCATGACAGCTCTGACGAAAACAGGATTGGCAATCGGACTGACCACCGGCGCACTGGCCCTCGGTTTGGGAGGAGCCGGATTCCTCGTGAGCCAATTGCCCGGCCGGGCCAGCGCGGGAATCGTCTCGACGTTGCCCGTGTCCAATTCCTCGTCGCGAGGTTTGGTGACGACGGCACTTGCCGCCGATCCGAATGCGACGGGAGTGCAGGTCGATACGAATGTCGCTCTGCCGCAACCCTCCACAAGTGAGAATGCCCCTGCCACGAAGATCGACTTCGCTGCCGGAGCGATTCCCGGTGCAGACAGTTCTGCGAAAGCAGTCGCGCCCGCCGCGAATGCCGCGGGCAAATGGGATTTGAAGCCACGCAGCCCCGCAGTCGTCAAGATTGAGCATGCGATGACCGAACCAACAGAGATTGATTTCATTGACGTGTCGCTGAAGGATGTCGTCAGCTTCCTCAATGAATTCCACAAACTCTCGATCCTCATCGATGCCGCCGCGCTCGAGGAAGAAGGCATGGACCCGGAACATCTCGTCACGCTCAAAGTCAGCGAGATCACCCTGCGCAGTGGACTGGACGTGTTGCTCGAACCGCTCAATCTCGACTACGTCATCAAGAACGAAGTCATGATGATCACAAGCCGGTCCAAGGCCGAGGGGACGCTGGAAACACGCGTATACGACACCAGTCGCCTTTCGCACCTGCTTCCTGAAAATCTGATTCGAATCGTGGAGGATGCGGTCAGCCCCGATTTGTGGGTGAACGTTGGAGGTGTGGGAGTCGTGACCGTCGCTTCGCCTAACACGTTGGTCATCCGTCAGACTCAGCGAGTTCACCGTGAGATCGTCGAGTTGCTGGAACAACTCGCCCAAGTGAAAGCCGCGCCGACGAAGACGCCCGCGGACTTGGGTGGGCGATCCGGCGGATCGAAACCAACCACACCACCGCCTGCTTCCTCATTCGGTGGTTTCGAGGGTGCAACTGGCGGGGGATTCGGTCCGGCTGCAAAGGAACTACCGGGGAGTAGCGGCAGCGTCCCGACGAAACCCGCACGCTGAAATTCTCCCCTCCCCTGATGACACTCCGCAGCCCGACTGTTTCGAACGGTCGGGCTGTTTCGCACACAGGCCGGCGTCCGGCACTCCTGAAGTGGAACTCGCGGCTTACCCTGCTGAATGCCGCGTGAGGTATAGTCGTCCTCCACAAGGAGCCATTCATGACGACGAATCGCATCGCGGCTGTTGGCCGTTCACACATGTTTCTATTTGTGCTGATACTCGTTCTCGCGCCAGTCACGTGCTCAGCCGACGAACTCTTTCCACCCGAGTTGACGAAGTTCGAGCCGATCGCCGCGAACCCGGTTTTCACCGCACAGGGTGAGGGACATTGGGACGTGAAGATTCGCGAGCGGGGCTGGATCATTCGCGAGGGCGATCTCTGGCGGATGTGGTTCACCGGCTACGACGGCACTCGGCCGGGCCAGAAGATGCTCGGATACGCCACGTCGCGCGATGGTCTGTCGTGGCAGCCTCACCCCGCGAACCCGATCTACAAGGAGCATTGGGTTGAGGACGTCTGCATCATCCCCCACGAAGGAACGCTGTACATGTTCGCCGAGGGGGAGCAGGACCGTGCCCAACTGTTGACCTCGCGCGACGGCATCGCCTGGCAGCGGATCGGCCAGCTCGACGTGAGGCTGAAGAACGGCGAGCCGATCCCGGACGGCGCGTATGGCACTCCCACGGCCTGGTTCGAGGACGGCGTCTGGAACCTGTTCTACGAACGCAGCGACAAGGCCATCTGGCTGGCGAGGTCTCGCGACCTGAAGGTCTTCACCAACGTGCAGGATGAGCCGGTGCTGTCGCCCGGGCCCGCCGACTACGACCGTGACCTGATCGCGATGAATCAGATCATCAAGTACCACGATCGCTACTACGCCGTCATTCACGGCACAAAAAAGAACGACGATCCGACGCAACCGAACCTCTGGTCCACCGGCCTTGCCACATCGACCGACCTGATTCACTGGACCAAGTACGCGGGCAACCCGCTGCGTCCGGTGAGCGAGAACAAATCGAGCGGACTCCTGATCCACGACGGCCGCCAGTTCCTGCTCTATACGATGCACGGCAACGTCGATGTCCACCAACCCGCCCACCCGTGAGGGAATTTCCCGGAACCCCTTTTCCTGACATTCACAAAGGGCCTGTCCTTCGCAGAACCTGATTGCCTGATGCCTTCCTCAGATTGCGGATCGC